>NZ_KB911518.1:0-221193 GCF_000383535.1 Nocardia sp. 348MFTsu5.1 | reverse complement strand
AATCCCAACCAAACAAAAACTGACCATCACCCACAGGACTCAAAACCTGCGAATGGCAATCAAAAACAATTTCAAACTAATGCCGGCACTGCCCCGCCAGGAACTCACCCCAGATGGGGTTTCGTCACCGTGACAGACACAGCACCTAAATTGGCACTAACAATCCATCGACACACTATCGAGTTCTCAAAGAACACACCCACAACCAACTTCGACACCGTTTACGAGTGCCATCTTGGATGGAGTAGTTATATTCTGTAACCTAGAAGTTCTGCGGCCGGACTCTCTCTGGCGCAGGTCTCCCAACCTACCAGCTTCGAAACCTTCATGCAACACGCTGGTAACCAGCTAGTCGCGCCGAGTTTCTCGACTTTTCGGGCCACCCGCGCTCGAAAACCCCACTCGAAAGCGGATGCAATTTCTCACTTGGGCGGTCAACGTTGTTCCTTCGAGAAAAGACTCTCTCGTCGGTGTTAGGGCCGCTCCGGACTCTTGCTCTCCGGCGCCTCACTCGCTGACTCGACAAAAGTTACGCGGTTGTCGGCATCGCGTCAAATCAGCTGGTCACAGCGATTTACGCCGTAACAACTCGACTGAACTCGAAAGGCTCAGCCAACCTTTGCGCCCGCGAGATTCTTTTTGCCTCGACGCACCACGAGCCACGCACCGTGGAGTAGGTCGTCAGCGGCCGGCGTCCAGTCATCGGTAGTGATCTTGTTGTTGTTCACGTAGGCGCCGCCTTCGTTGATGGTGCGTCGCGCAGCCTTGTTGCTGTCCGACAGTCCGGTGGCAACAAGCAACTCGACGATCGTCGGCGTTGAGCCGGCGTCGAACTCGGCGACGGTGGTCTCCGACAGCGCGGCAGACAGCGTGCCCTCATCGAGACTGTCGAGTTCGGCCCGACCGAACAACGCCTGGCTGGCGGTTTCCACCGCATCGGTGTTCGACTGCCCGTGCACCAGCGTGGTCATCTCCGCGGCCAACCGACGCTGGGCGGCCCGCAGGTGGGGTGAATCGGCGGTGACCTGCTCGAGCTCTGCGATTTCCTCGCGACCCAGGAACGTGAACCACTTCAGGTAGCGGATGACATCGGCATCTGCGGTGTTCAGGAAGTACTGGTACCAGGCGTACGGCGTGGTCATCTCCGGGTCGAGCCACAGACTTCCACCACCGGTCGACTTGCCGAATTTCTTGCCGTCCGACGAGGTGACCAGCGGAACCGTCATCGCGTGCACCGCATGACCGTCCACCCGTCGGGTCAGGTCGACGCCGGCGATGATGTTGCCCCACTGATCCGAACCACCGACCTGGAGTGCGCAGCCGTACTCGCGGTGCAACTGCAGGTAGTCGTTGGCCTGCAACAACATGTAGCTGAACTCGGTGTAGCTCATGCCATCGGACTCGAGACGGCGACGAACCGTGTCGCGCGCGAGCATGACGTTCACCGAGAAGTGTTTACCGAGGTCGCGCAGGAAGTCGACGGCGGTGAGCTTGCCGGTCCAGTCCAGGTTGTTGACAACGACGGCACCGTTGGGCGACTCGTCGAAGTCCACAAAACGCTCGAGTTGCCCCTTGATCCGGCGGGCGGAGTCGGCGACAGTCTCGGCCGATTGCATGGTCCGCTCCCCGACATCGCGGGGGTCACCGATCATTCCGGTGGCGCCGCCCGCGAGCACGATCGGGCGATGACCTGCACGTTGGAATCGCTTCAGAGTCAGCAGCGGCACCAAGTGCCCGGCGTGCAGGCTCGGTGCGGTCGGATCAAATCCGGCATAGAGCGTCGTCAGCTCGGACAGCACTTTCCCCAACTCGTCGAGGTCCGTGCTCTGGGCGATGAGCCCTCGCCAAGTCAGGTCTTCCAGGATGTCTGCCGGTGCGAAATTTGCTGCGGTCACGTAGTCGATCCTCCCCCATCAACGACCGGTACCGACAGCCGGAGGGGTGCGGCGCGCCGGTACTTCGAGACCGCAGGGCTGCGTTCATCCCACAGTCGCCACGGGCGATCCTGCGCGGTGCTCACTCCGACCCGGGGCCCGTGCCCGACAGCGGATGCCGGAATACGCGGCCCACGGAGCAATCTCACGGGTGAGTCCGCAGTACAGACCGCCACCCCGTTGAAGTTTCGCCCGATCGCCATTGCTGAACCCACATTGCCTGGGCCACAAGCCAATTGCGTGTCGGTGCGGGCAGTGCTCCGGCGTTCTCGTGCCAGTTGTTCACCGCCGACGATCTCCCCTGCACGCATCAGCACACCACCGCACTGCCCGACCGGACCATACGAGATGTTGCCGCACCAGTGGATGCCGTACGAGCGATAGACGTAGAGATGACCGGCATCTCCGAACATCACCTCATTGCGATCGGTCCGGCCCCGGTAACCATGGGACGCCGGATCCGGGAATGGGCTGTCGGGTGGACCGCCATAGGCTTCGACTTCGACGAGGCGCATTCGTACCGTCCCACCCGGACCGTCGACTTCGAGGTAGGACCCGAGCAATCGGCGAGCGGCCTGCACCGGGGTGGCGCCGGCCAACCGGAGTGCATCGAACAGGACCGGCGTGGGCAACGATCAGTCGGCGACGGGGCCGGTTGTTGCGGTCACTCGCGACATCAGTTGCTCGTGTTCGCTGTCGTCGACGTCACGTGCATCGTCGATCAGTAGTGCGGGTATTCCGTCATCGATGCGGTAGACCCGGCGCAGGCGAGGGTTGTACATCTCCTCATTGCCGATGACCAGCAATGGACCGTGATCTTGCGGGCAGGCCAGCAAGGTCAGCAGCAATGGGCTCAATCCGGCTTCGTGTGGCACGGGGTCAACGGTACCCGGCCCGCCGTACCCGGCACCCGACGATCACCGTCAGCCCGGACTCACTGCCGGCGGGATCACGGAACCACCCGGTTCCCAACCGAATTCCTGTGCAATCGCCTTGGTGAGTCTGCGGTATCGGCCACCCTCATCGCGATACCAGACCGACGCACCCGCGGCCGGGATCCCGGCGGCCTCAAGCGCCGCACTCAGCGGGCGGTATGACGAGGACACGTCGATGTGGTCGAGGATTCGGATGATGTGTGGTCGCTGCGCGGGTGTCAGACCGGCAAGTGCAAGTCGGAGTGCGGATCCGGTCGGCGAACCGGTCCCCTCCTGCCTCGACACCGCGGCGACCGCAATCTGGTTCCCTGGTTCTCCCACCTTGTAGACCACTGCATGCTTTACCTGGACGAGCCGGGACAGCCCGTCGACGATCGGTTGCGGATAGATGTATCCATCGGCCGAATCGACCACCGCGCTGGAATGGCCCATGAACCAGAAGTCGCCGTCCGCATCGCGGGAGAACATGTGTTCAGACAGCTGCCACCGATCGTCCACCGCGAACACGTCACGAAGGACGGTCGCACCGACTTCATACTGCTGCTGCGCTTTTGACAGCATGACCCCTACTTCGTCGACCCGGGCTTCGCGCACGAAACCGTCATCGTCGGTGATCAGGCGGCCCTCGGCCAGATCGAATGCGGCGACTGCAACATCATTGACGCCCGGCACCGGCCGGCCCGACGAGCCGACCTTTGTGCCGGTGACATTTGCCAGGATGGCCGATCCGTCACCTGTCGCGAAGAACTCGAGTACTCGGGCCCGCGGGAACTTCTCGTTCAGGTCTTCCCACAGTCCGGCAGACATACCCGACCCCATGAACAGCCGGATCGCGTTGTGGTCGGTGATCGAGAAATCGTCCGACCCGATGATGTCTTGCAACATCGACCAGGTGTAAGACACCACGGTGATCCCGTACCGCGGGATCTCGGCGGCGAACGTGTCGGCATCGAGCCCGGCGGACAACGCGATCCGGGCGCCGCCCACGACCGTGCCACCGAGGGACGTCAACAGGCCGGACGCATGATGCAGCGGAGTCAGGCAGTACACGGTGTCGTTACCACTGAGTGCGGCGGCGGATGCGGCGCCAAACGCCGACAACGCCCATCGATGGTTTGTGACCGGCCACTTCTCGAGGTTGCTGCCGTTCTTACTGAACAGCACAAACGCGAGATCGCCTGCGCGCCCGGGATCGGGCCGATACCAGGAGGGGATCTCCACCGACTCCGGATCGATCTGTTCCATGTCGATGACGCGTTCACCGTCGGCCTGCGCGAGTGTCCGCTCATCACCGCCACCGAGGACCAAGACCCGGTCGGCGATCGCAGCCAACTCCTCGAGGTTGGCCGGGTCGGTCAGCACCAGCGAGCAAACCCCAAGCCGCAGAGACGGTTTCAGGTCGGACCCGGCCGACAACATCACCGCGACCGCACCGAGTCGGGACAACGCGGCAATCGCGACCAGTGCGCTCGGACGGGTCAGCATCCGGACGCCGACGTGTTCACCCGGCCGGACCCCGCAGGAGATGAGCCCGCGCACCACGTTGTCGATGCGGTCGTTGACCTGCCGATGACTCAAGACGCGGTCCTCGAACAGGAACAATTCCTGTCTGCCGTTCCGGCGAGCGTTCTCGTTCATCAACTTGCCGAGCGAAATGGTTGTGCGGGAATGGATCTGACCGAGCCGCACCAATCGTGGTAAGACGCGCAACGACTCCCGCCGCACCGCATCCGCGGTCCGGCCGACCGATTTGGCCGCGCCGACGATGTCGCGGCCGGTATCGGCACCCATCCCGGCGGCCGATCCGAGACCATGCGCAATCCGGGACGAGAAACTGACGCCGGTTCCGTGGCTCTGATCGCCGTCGTCACGCATCTTCTCGATTGCTTCGGGTTCCTCGCCCGATCCGTCGTTCCAGCGTATCCACTCGGCGGTTGTCGGCCATGTTCGCGTGCCGGCGGTCGTGCCGACCACCAATCCGAAATGCCCTACCGGCAAGGATGATTCATAAACTCGAGCCATTGGCGAGGCGCGCAGTATGCCCCGAACCGCCACCGGCTGACCGATGTCGTCGGCCTCGCCCACGAAGGCCAGTACCGGGCAGGTGATCTCGGCGAGTGTGACCACCTGGTCGTTGATCACGAAACCGCCGCCGACCAGACGGTTGTGGACCACGAACTGTCGCAGCAGATCTGCCACCGCGGGACCCGACCAGGCGACCCAGCCGTCGACTTCGATGAAACGGCGGGAATCCTCGCGCGGCAACAACGCTTCCCGGTCGTGGAGCTGGCGCAGGAAATCGATGCGGCTGCGGGCCGCCTTCACCGGGTCGAGAAGCTGAAAGCCGGTACGCGCCAACCATCCGGGGATCGCGATGCGGTTGAACACATTGTCGGCGAAGAACTGTGCGCCGGGCGTCACCAACGCGGCCGGCAGGCCCAACGGCAGCGCTCCGAGCACATCCACCGGACTGCCATAGGTGACGATGCTCGCGATGCCTTTGGACCGGCGGTACGCAGCAGCCTGATAGCAGAACATCCCGCCCTGGGAGTACCCGGCGAGATGCACGTCTTTCCCGGTCACCGCACGGACCCGGTCGATGATCTCGTCGATCGCCACGATGTGGTCGGCCAGCGTGCGGCTCATTCCGCCGTCGATCTTGTCCGGTGATCCGAAGTCGACAACCCAGGGGTCGAGGCCGGCGCGGTGCAAGATGCTCACCGCACCGTTCTCGGTGGTGACGTCATAGACGTTTGCCGCCACCATCATCGGCGGGACGAGCACGACCGGCGGACCCTGTGCCACATCGTCCGGGAAGTACCGGCGCAGCCGGTACATCGGGACCGTCTCCTCTACCCGGAACGGCGCAGGCCGGGTCCCGGTTTCGAGACTGCCGTACCGGATGACCTCGAGCCCGTTCTGTGCCGTGGCCACAACACGATCAAAGGATTCCTTGACGTTGGGAACGCCTCGCACAAACCCCCCTCACAACAACATCGAAGAATTGGTGACTGGCGTCACATGTTACCCGTCGCCATCGCCGCTGGCTGCGGCGATGGCTACCGGTGACCAGTATCCCCGAAGTCAGAAGTTCCGGTGTCCCGCAGCCTTCCCCGCGAGTCGCTCCAGCTGTTCCGCCACGCGCACGCCGGCCGTCCCACCGAGCGCATCGCGGGACGCGATCGAGCCTGCCACCGTGAGCACTTCGCGGACATCCGGTGTCAACGCCGCATTGATCGCCGCGAACTCTTCGTCGGTCAGGTCGGCAAGTCCGACGCCGCGGCCTTCGGCGGCACGCACGCACGCGCCGGCCACTTCGTGCGCGACCCGGAACGGCACACCGGCCCGGACGAGCCACTCCGCGATATCGGTCGCCAGGGTGAATCCGGCCGGAGCGAGCTCAGCCATCCGCTCTTCGTGGAATGTCAGAGTTCCGACCAGGCCCGCGATCGCCGGCAACAACAACTGCAATTGGGCAACCGAATCGAAAACCGGTTCCTTGTCCTCCTGCAGGTCGCGGTTGTAGGCGAGCGGTTGTGCCTTGAGTGTGGCCAGCAATCCGGTGAGGTTGCCGATCATCCGTCCGGACTTTCCACGCGTGAGCTCGGAGACGTCCGGGTTCTTCTTCTGCGGCATGATCGAACTACCCGTCGACCATTCGTCAGCGAGAGTGATGTAGCCGAATTCCGGTGTGCTCCAGAGGATCACCTCTTCGGCCATCCGCGAGAGGTCAACACCGATGAGCGCGAAGACAAAGGCGGCCTCGGCAGCGAAGTCACGTGAGGACGTGGCATCGATGGAGTTCTCGGCTGCGCTGTCGAATCCGAGATCCTCGGCGATCGCGGCCGGATCGAGGCCGAGCGACGATCCCGCCAGAGCACCCGAACCATACGGCGACACCGCGGCGCGCTTGTCGAAATCCTTGAGGCGCTCGACATCTCGCAGCAACGGATGCGCGTGGGCAAGCAGGTGATGTGCCAGCAGAACCGGCTGCGCCGCCTGCAGATGGGTCTTGCCCGGCATCACCGCATCGGGATGCGCCTTCGCCTGGGCGATCAGCGCGTCGACGACGTCCAGGACACCGCTTGAGACCTGACGGATCGCATCCCGCAACCACATCCGGAATAGGGTTGCGACCTGATCGTTGCGGGAACGGCCGGCCCGCAGCCGGCCACCGACCTCGGGACCGACCCGTTCGATCAGGCCACGCTCGAGTGCTCCGTGGACATCCTCATCGGTCTCGGCCGGACCGAAGGCACCCGAACGGACGTCGGCGGCCAGCCGGGACAGACCGTCCTGCATGGTGGCCACGTCGTCGTCGGACAGCAAACCCGCCTTGTGCAGGATCCGGGCGTGCGCCTGCGACGCCCGGACGTCGTACGGAGCCAGCACCCAGTCGAAGTGTGTCGACTTGCTCAGGGCCGCCATGGCGTCGGCCGGACCGGAAGCGAACCGGCCACCCCACAGCGAACCCTCGTTGGTACCCGGGGCTTGACTGTCTGGTCGCGCTCCGGCTCCGTTTCCGCTCATCGTCAGCCGAGGTCCCGCTTGGCAGCGATCTTCGACGACAGGCCGTGCAGGTGCACGAAGCCCTTGGCCGCCGACTGGTCGAAGGTGTCGCCCTCGTCGTAGGTGGCGAGGTTGAAGTCGTACAGCGATTCCTCGCTGCGCCGGCCGGTGACAGCGATGTGGCCGCCGTGCAGGTTCAGCCGGATGTCACCGGAGACATGCTCCTGGGTGTGATCGACAAACGCTTCGAGCGACCGCTTGAGCGGCGAGAACCACAGCCCGTCGTAAACCAGCTCGGCCCACTTCTGGTCGGTGTGGCGCTTGTAGCGACCGAGTTCGCGTTCGAGGGTGACGTGCTCGAGTTCCTCATGAGCCCGGATCAGGACCATCGCACCGGGTGCTTCGTAGATCTCGCGGCTCTTGATGCCCACGAGACGATCCTCGACGACGTCGAGGCGGCCGACACCGTGCGCGCCGGCCCGACGGTTGAGTTCGACGATCGCTTCGAGCACGCTGACCGGGCGGCCGTCGATGGCGACCGGGCGACCCTTCTCAAAGCTGATGATGACCTCGTCGGGGGCCATCCAGTTGATGGTGGGGTCCTCGGTGTACGAGTACACGTCCTTGGTCGGAGCGTTCCACAGATCCTCGAGGAATCCGGTCTCCACTGCCCGACCCCAGACGTTCTGGTCGATGGAGAACGGCGACTTCTTGGAGACGTTGATCGGGATCGCGTTCTCCTCGGCGAATGCGATGGCCTTCTCTCGGGTCCAGGCGTAGTCACGGACCGGGGCGATGACGTCGAGTTCCGGTGCCAGCGTGGCGAATCCGACCTCGAAGCGGACCTGGTCGTTGCCCTTGCCGGTGCAGCCGTGGGCGACAACCGTGCCGCCGTGGGCGCGAGCCGCGGTCACCAGGTGCTTGACGATCAGTGGGCGCGAGATCGCGGACACCAAGGGGTACCGGTCCATGTACAGCGCGTTGCTGGTGATGGTCGGCAGGCAGTATTCCTCTGCGAACTCGTCGCGGGCGTCGACCACCACGGACTCGACAGCGCCACAATCGATGGCTCGCTGACGAACCACCTCCATCTCCTCGCCACCCTGACCGAGGTCGATGGCAACCGCCACGACCTCCTTACCGGTCTCCTTACCGATCCAGCTGATGGCCACCGAGGTGTCCAGGCCGCCCGAGTACGCGAGGATTACGCGCTCCGCCATGAGGGGGTCACTCCTTGTTTTTCGTCGTGCTTCGTTCGTGATGACTGTTGAAGTCTTGGGTGTCAACAAAATTGTGCGTGGTGGTACACGGCCGCATGGTCAGAATCTCATGCCAACGCCTCCAGCATTTCGGCCAGGTCGGCTCCGGTCATGGGTTCGCGGGCGAGCACAAACAATGTGTCGTCTCCGGCGATGGTTCCGACCACGTCCGGGAGGGTCGCCCGGTCCAGTGCGCTCGCCAGATAATGGGCCGCACCCGGCGGGGTCCGCAGCACTGCCATCCCGCCGCTGGAGTCGACCGAGACCAGCAGTTCGCCGAGTAGTCGGGACAGCCGGTCGGTGCCGCCGCTGACCCCGCGGACCGGGGATCCGTCCTCGGGTACGACGTAGATGCCCGATCCGCCGTCGGCCGCGCGCAACTTCACCGCACCGAGTTCGTCGAGGTCACGAGACAACGTCGCCTGGGTCGCCTCGATCCCTTCGTCCGCCAGGAGGGATTGCAGTTCGGTCTGGCTGTGCACCTGGGCACCGGCCAGCAGCGACACGATCCGGGCATGACGTCCGGCCCGGGTGGTCACTGCTGTTCCAGAAGCCATATGAGCACCGCTTTCTGTGCGTGCAACCGGTTCTCTGCTTCGTCGAAGACCACACTGCGCGGGCCGTCGAGGACCTCGTCTGTGATCTCCTCGCCGCGGTGAGCCGGTAGGCAGTGCATGACGATGGCGTCGGGATCCGCAAGCTCGACCAGTTCTGCGTTGATCTGGTAGGGCCGGAACGGTGCGACCCGGTCCTTGCCGTCATCCTCCTGGCCCATCGAGGTCCAGGTGTCGGTGACCAGCACGTCGGCGCCGGCGACGGCCTCCTGAGGATCCCCGATGACCGTCACGCTGCCACCGGTGAGCTCGGCGCGTTCGGCGGCATACCCGACAAACCTGTCATCGGGGGTGAATCCTTCGGGTGCACTGACCCGGATGTGCATGCCGGCGGTCACGCCACCGAGCATCAGCGAATGCGCCATGTTGTTGGCCCCGTCGCCGAGATACGTCAGCGTCAGACCGGCGAGTTTGCCCTTCTGCTCCGCGATCGTCTGCAGGTCGGCGAGGACCTGACAGGGGTGGAAGTCGTCGGAGAGCGCGTTGACAACCGGGATCGTCGCCGCCGATGCCATCTCTTCGAGCCGGTCCTGGCCATAGGTCCGCCAGACCACGGCCTCGACGTACCGCGACAACACCCGGCCGGTGTCGGCGAGGGTCTCTTCACGGCCGAGCTGAGTGGCCTTGCCGTCGACGACAACGGCGTGACCACCGAGTTGCGCGATACCGACCTCGAACGAGAACCGGGTGCGGGTGGAGTTCTTGTCGAAGATCACCCCAACACCTTTGGGACCGGCAAGTGGCTTGTGGGCGAAGGGATTCCGCTTCACTTCGGCGGCGAGTTCGAGCACGTGCGCCTGCTCCGCCGGCGACAGGTCATCGTCCCGCAGGAAGTGGCGTGTCATGACGTGACTCCTTTCGCGGCGTCGAGTATCGCCGGGAGGTCGCCGACGAATCCGGTTGCCTGCTCCTCGGTGAGGATCAGGGGCGGGGCCAGCCGCAACACGTCGGGACCCGGGGCGTTGATGAGGTAGCCATGGTCGCGGGCCACCGCCTCGACGGCCGGCGCGATGGGCTCGGTCAGCACGATGCCGATCAACAGACCCGAACCACGTGAGTGGGCAATCAGCGGATGACCGAGTTCTTCGATCGACGACGTGATGTGTTTGCCGAGCCGCGCAGCGTGATTGGTCAGATCGAGGGTATCGACCTGTTCGAGTACGGCCAGTGCCGCCGCGGCGCACACCGGATTACCGCCGAAGGTGGTGCCGTGTTGTCCGGGTTCGAGCAGATCGGCCGCTCGGCCGGTGGCCAGCACCGCACCGATCGGCAGACCGCCACCGAGGCCCTTGGCCAGGGTCATCACGTCCGGGGTGATCCCGGTCGCCTGGTGCGCATAAAACGTTCCGGTCCGGGCGATTCCGGTCTGGACCTCGTCCAGGATCAGGAGGGCACCGTGCTCGGTGGTCAGGGCCCGCACAGCGGCCAGGTAGTCCACCGGCGGGACGATCACTCCGCTCTCACCCATGATCGGTTCGAGGATGACGGCCGCGGTCTGCGGGCCGATCGCAGCCTTCATCGCGTCGAGGTCGCCGTACGGCACGTGGCGCACACCGGCCGGCATCGGCTCGAACGGGGCCCGCTTGGCGGGCTGACCCGTCATCGCGAGCGCGCCCATCGTCCGGCCGTGAAAAGCCTTCTCGGCAGCGATGATCTCGGGCCGGCCGGTCAGACGCGCGATCTTGAACGCGGCCTCGTTGGCCTCGGCGCCCGAGTTGCAGAAGAACGCCTTGCCCGCCACACCCCACCGCGACAACAACGATTCGGCCAGCTTGATGACCGGCTCGGTGAGATAGAGATTCGACGTGTGCCCGAGCGTCGAGAGCTGCGCGCTCACCGCGTCGATGATCGCCTGATTTCCGTGCCCGAGGATGTTCACCGCGATACCACCGAGGAGGTCGAGGTACTCACGTCCATCGGCACCGGTCACAACCGCACCCTTGCCCGAGCGCAGAGCCACCTTCGGGGTGCCGTAGTTGTTCATCAACGACGACGTCCACCGCTCTTGCAGAGCGAGGGTCGGGTCGGTCGGGTTGGTCATGATTTGTCCTCGATAGGTGGTTTCTCGCCGTATACATCGACAATCTGGTCGTCGCTGTCGGGCACAACCATGGTTCCGTTGCCTTCGGTGGTGAACAGTTCGAGCAGCGTCGAATGCGGTGTGCGGCCATCGATCACGTGGGCACGGGGAACGCCGCCGGCAACCGCCCGCAGGCAGGCCTCCATCTTCGGCACCATCCCGGCATCCAGACTCGGCAGCAGTTCGGCCAGCGCGGTGGTGCCGATCTCCGACACCAGCGATCCACGATCCGGCCAATTGGTGTACAGGCCTTCGACATCCGTCAGCACCACCAGCTTCTCGGCGCCGAGAGCTTGGGCGAGCGCGGCGGCCGCGGTGTCCGCGTTGATGTTGTGGACGACGCCATCCGCGTCGGGTGCAATCGTCGAGACGACCGGAATACGGCCCGCTGCAATGAGATCGGTGACTGCACCCGGATTCACGGTGGTCACGTCACCGACGAGACCGATGTCCGTTGCCTCGCCATCGACCATCACCGAGCGACGAGTCGCGGTGAACAGATGGGCGTCTTCACCCGAGATCCCCACCGCGTACGGACCGTGTGCGTTGATGAGGCCGACGAGTTCGCGTCCGACCTGACCGAACAGAACCATCCTCGCGACGTCCATCACCTCCGGTGTGGTCACGCGGAAGCCACCTTTGAACTCACCGCTCATCCCGAGACGCTTGAGCATCGCCGAGATCTGCGGACCACCGCCATGCACGACGACCGGGTGAATCCCGCAGGTGCGCAAGAAGACCATGTCCTCGGCGAACGCCGCCTTCAGATCGTCATCGATCATCGCGTTGCCGCCGTACTTGACGACGATCACCTTGCCGGCAAACCGCTTCAGCCAGGGCAGCGCCTCACCGAGCACGTGCGCCTTGTCGAGCGCGCTGAGTTCAGATTCGGCGTCCGTCATGACGAGTAGGCCGAATTCTCTTCGACGTAGGCGTGGGAGAGGTCGGTGGTCCGGATGAATGCGGTTCCCGAACCGATACCGAGATCGACGGTGAGGTCGATGTCGATGCCGGACAGGTCGGCGTCACGTGCCCCGACGACACCCATTCCGTTTTCGCACACCGGATAGTTGTTGAACCGCACGGAGATTCGATCCGGATCGAGTTCCACCGGAGCCATGCCGACCGCAGCCAGGACCCGGCCCCAGTTGGGATCCGAACCGAACAGCGCCGTCTTGACCAGGCTGTCGCGGGCGATCGTGCGAGCGGCGGCCAGGGCATCGCTATCACTGGCGGCACCGGTCACGGTCACCACAACCCGCTTGGTGACGCCTTCGGCATCGGCCTGCATCTGCTTCGCCAGGTCGTCGCAGACCAACCGGACGGCCTCGTTGAGGGCGGCCTGATCCGGCGTCTTCTCACTGGCACCCGAACTGAGCAGCAGCACAGTGTCGTTGGTGGAGCAGGAACCGTCGACGTCGAGCCGGTCGAAGGTCAGCGCGGTGGCCGCCCGGAGTGCTTCGTCCAGCTGCGCGGCCGAGACCGCGGCGTCGGTGGTGATCACACTGAGCATCGTTGCCAGCGACGGTGCCATCATGCCCGCACCCTTGGCCATCCCGCCGACGTTCCAGCCGTCGCTGTGGTGAAACGCCGCCTGTTTGGGGACGGTGTCGGTGGTCATGATCGCGTATGCCGCGTTGGTGCCGCCGGACAGACCGCCGCCCATCTCGTGGACGATCGCCGTGACACCGGCGAGCACTTTGTCCATCGGAAGCCGGTCACCGATCAAACCGGTCGAGCAGACGGCGACTTCGATGGCACCGGTCTCGGTGCCCCAGTGGCTGATCGCCGCGGCGGTCGCCTCGGCGGTGGCATGGGTGTCCTGGAATCCGCCCGGACCCGTACAGGCATTGGCGCCGCCGGAGTTGAGGACGACCGCACGAAGGCGGCCGGTGCTCAGGACCTGCTGACTCCACAAGACCGGAGCGGCCTTGACCTTGTTGGAGGTGAACACGCCGGCGGCCGCGTAGTCGGGGCCTTCGTTGAACACCAGCGCCAGGTCTTCTTTACCGCTCGCCTTGATCCCGGCCTTGATGCCTGCCGCCCGGAAGCCCAGCGGCGCGGTGACACCCTGGATGTTGGTCATGCGGTGTCCACCGTCGACCTCGCGCCAGTGGCCGGCCACATTGTCACTGCCCTGGTTCACGCTGTCCTGGTTCACGGCGCCACTCCCACGGTGCTCAGTCCTTCGGTTTCGCCCCATCCCAGGGCCAGATTCATCGATTGCACGGCACCGCCACCAGTGCCTTTGGTGAGGTTGTCGATCGCGCCGACCGCGATCAGGGTGCCGGACCGCTCATCGACCGCAACACTGAGTTGAACCGCGTTCGAACCGATCACCGACCCGGTGGTCGGCTGCCGTCCCTCAGGCAGCACGGTGACAAACGGTTCGTCGGCGTATGCCTTTTCGTATACCGCCCGCGCCTGCGCGGTGGTCACCGACGTCGGAGCAGTGCAGGTGGCCAGGATGCCTCGCGCCATCGGCGCCAGGACCGGCGTGAACGAGACGCTGACCGGCGTGTTCGCCACAGCCGACAGGTTCTGGATGATCTCCGGCGTGTGCCGGTGGACCCCACCGACCCCGTATGCCCGCGCCGAACCGATGACCTCGGAGGCGAGCAGATCGACCTTCGGGGACCGTCCGGCGCCCGAGGCGCCGCTGACCGCAACGATGGTGACCTGCGGGGCGATGATGCCTGCGGCGACGGCCGGCAACAGTGCAAGCGTGCTCACCGTGGGATAGCAGCCGGGGACCGCGATCCGGGTGGCCCCGGCGAGAACCTCGCGGTTGCCGGGCAGTTCGGGCAGCCCATAGGGCCAGCTACCGGCATACGTACCGCCGTAGTACCGCTCCCACTCGCTCGAGTCCTGCAGCCGGAAATCCGCACCGCAGTCGATCACCAGGGTCGCCGGCGGCAGCGCGTCGGCCACGGGCCCGGAGGTTCCGTGCGGGAGACCGAGGAAGACGACGTCGTGCCCGGACAGGATCTCGGTGGTCGTCTCCGCCAATTCACGGTCCGCCAGAGGCAGCAGATGTGGATGGTGCTCCCCCAACGACGACCCGGCATTCGACCCGGCCGTCAAAGCACCGATCTGCAACTCTCCGGATGCATACTTGGGATGACCGAGCAACAGACGGAGAATTTCTCCACCCGCATACCCGCTGGCGCCGGCAACTGCCACTGACACACTCATATGATTCATTATGCACCCCACCGCAAGTTAATTCATAAGCGGGTTGACCACGCTTCGCCCGCGGGCTCGTACGCAGCGCGGTATGACTGAACGGTGACCACGTCCGCGGCGATCAATGTGCAGTCGCTTGCGGTCAAGCGAGGCGGAAATCCTGTCCTGCATGACCTGAACCTCACGGTACCCGTGGGGTCCATCACCGGGCTCCTCGGTCCGTCGGGCTGCGGCAAGACCACCCTGATGCGTGCCATCGTCGGTACCCAGCAGATCGAATCCGGATCCGTGACGGTCCTCGACCGGCCGGCCGGGAGCGCCGCGTTGCGGCATCTGGTCGGGTACGTCACCCAGGCGCCGTCGGTCTACACCGACCTGACCGTCGAACAGAACGTGGCGTACTTCGCCGACCTCTACAACAACCGGACCGGGGTGGACGGCGCGCTCGATGCGGTGGGCCTGACCGACCTTCGGGCGCGCAAGACCCTGGACCTGTCCGGCGGCCAGCTCAGTCGGGTGTCGATCGCCTGTGCGCTGGTCGGTTCGCCGACACTCCTCATCCTCGACGAGCCCACCGTCGGCCTCGATCCGGTCTTGCGGGCAGACCTGTGGGATCGATTCCATGCACTCGCCAGAGCCGGTGCAACCTTGCTGGTGTCGAGTCATGTGATGGACGAGGCCGACCGCTGCGACAACCTGATCCTGATGCGCGAAGGCCGGATTCTCGCCGAGCTGACGCCGGACCAGCTGCGAGAACGCACCGGACAGACCAACCTGGAGACCGCGTTCCTGCAGTTGATCACGCAGGGATCCCCGTGATGCACCTGCGTCAGTTCACCGCCACCACACATCGCATCCTCCGGCAGTTGCTGGGCGATCACCGCACGGTCGCGATGATCCTCGTGGTGCCGTGCATCCTGATGGTGTTGCTGTACTTCATGTTCGACGATTCGCCCGGCCGGATACCGGGAACCTCCCGCTTCGATGAAATCGGCATCATCATGCTCGGGATCCTGCCGTTTGTGCTGATGTTCATCACGACGTCGATCGCCATGGTCCGGGAACGAACGTCGGGCACCCTCGAGCGGCTGCTGACCACTCCGCTGGGCAAACTCGATCTCCTCGCCGGATACGGTGCCGCCTTCTCGATCGCCGCCGCGGCGCAGGCCACGCTCGCGAGTGCGGTGGCCTTCTGGATCCTCGACCTCGACATCGCCGGAGCCGCCATCTGGGTGGTGGTGATCGCGGTGCTCGTGGCAATACTCGGAGTTGCGCTGGGTCTGTTCTTCTCGGCCTTCGCCCGCACGGAATTCCAAGCGGTGCAATTCATCCCGGTGGTGGTCATCCCCCAGCTCCTGCTGTGCGGACTGTTCGTGCCCCGCGATCAGATGGCCGACTGGCTGGACTGGATCAGCGGCATCCTGCCGGTCACCTACGCGGTCGATGCGTTGCAACAGGTGGCGGTGCACGCGAATCCCACCGGTCAGATGTGGCGTGATCTCGGTGTCGTCGTCGCGTTCTCCGTGGTGGCATTGTGCCTGGGTGCGGCAACCCTGCGTCGCACCACACCCTGAACCCGACCCCGGGCGTCGACCGAGCTTGTCACTGAGACGAATTCGCATCGGAGTATCAGTTCGGTGGAACTCGCCGCGAAGGTGCTGTGTCCGATTCGGCAATTTGGCCAAAACTGGCTCAGGTACCTACTGATGCAAGTACCGTAAGGGCTACCGTAAACAGACCCACCGGGTCTGCGGAAAATTTTCGAGATTTCGTCGGGACCCGATCCGGGTCGGCGACGACCAGGACAGTGGGAGAAACTCCGATGACATATCGCGTGGTGCAGTGGACAACTGGCAACGTCGGCAAGCAATCGGTCGAAGCGGTCTTGCGGCATCCTGACTTCGAACTCATCGGTTGCTACGCCTTTGCGGCGGACAAGATCGGCCAGGACGTCGGAACCCTGTGCGGGCTCCCGCCTGCCGGAGTGACCGCGACAAATGACATCGACGAATTGCTGTCGCTCAAGCCGGACGTTGTCATCTACAACCCGATGTGGGTGAACGTCGATGAGATGGTCCGGATCCTCGAGGCCGGCGTGAACATCGTCACGACCGCGTCGTTCATCACCGGGCACTCGCTCGGCGAGGGTCGCGCCCGAATCATCGCGGCCTGCGAAAAGGGCAGCGCCACGGTCTTCGGTTCGGGCATCAACCCCGGATTCGCCGACTTCATCGCGATCGCGTCGACCAGCGGATGCGATCAGATCGACAAGATCACAGTCACCGAGACCGCCGATATCAGCGGCTACGACTCACCCACGACCGAGATTCCGGTTGGCTTCGGCCGCCCGATCGACGACCCCGATCTGTTCGAAATGACCCGGTCGGGCACCGCGATCTTCGAAGACGCGGTCCGCCTGTTCGGGGACGCTCTCGGCGTCGAGTTCGACGAGGTGGTCTGCGAGGCCGAGTACGCCGAGACGACACAGGACATCGACCTCGGTTCGTGGAGCATTTCCGCCGGCTGTGTTGCCGGGATCGCCGCGAGCTGGCACGGAAAGGTCGCCGGACGAAGCATCGTCGAACTCCGCTTCCGCTGGCGCAAGGGACAATCCCTCAAACCGGAATGGTCGATCGACGGCCCCACGTACCTCGTCGAGATCGACGGCCGTCCGAGTATCCGCACCGCCATCGACGTCTTGCCGCCGAAGGACTTCAAGGGCACAACCCTGAACGATTTCATGGTGCTGGGAATGGTCGCGACGGCGATGCCGACCCTCAACGCGATCCCGCAGGTCGTCGCCGCCGAACCGGGGATCGCGACCTACACCAGTCTGCCCCTGCCATTGCCGCGCGGTTTGGTGACGCTCTAACGTCGCCCGGGCGCGCGGTTCAGCTTCGCATCTGCGCGCCCACCGCCGACGTCGCCGCTGCCAGTGCGGCGTCCCGGGCGGCTGTTGCCTCGTCCTCGGTGAGGGTGCGGTCGGTCGCCCGGAAGCGGAGCGAGAAGGTGAGGGACTTCTTGCCCTCGCCCACCTGCTCGCCGGTGAAGACGTCGAACACGGCGATGCTCTCGAGCAGTTCACCGGCCCCGGCCTCGAGTGCGGCGCGGACGTCTTCGGCGGCCACGTCGGCATCGACGACCACCGCGAGGTCCTGCAGGACCGGCGGATACGGCGAGATGCGCGGCGACACAAGAGCATTGTTCACCGGGATCGCGTCGAGATCGATCTCCAGAGCCAGCGAACGCGGCGGTAGGTGCAACTTCTCCAGCACCGCCGGATGCAGTTCGCCGGCCCACCCGACCACGATGCCGTCGGCAAGGATCTCACCACAACGACCGGGGTGCCACGGCACCTGTACAGCCGACCGCAGCGTCAATTCGACACCTGCGGCCTGACCGATGATCGCCACGGCATCGAACACGTCCGTGGTGTCGGCAACGCGTCCCCTGCCCCACGGACCGGCGGGTTCACGCAGACCCGTCAGCACAGCGGCAACGTGCAATGGCTGCGCCGGAAGCGATTCGACCAGTTCGGCGATCTGCTCCGCGCTCGGTCGCCGGTCCACCGGCAGCGCGTCGATCGGACGAACGTGCTGCCCACCCAGAACCACCTGACCGATGGTGTACATCGACAGATCCCGTTGTCCGCGAGCAAGATTGCGGCCGACCATCTCGAGCAGCCCCGGCAGCAGGGTGGTGTTCAGCTCGGGCCGATCGGCTTCGAGCGGGTTGAGCACGGTGACCGTGGCCCGGCGCGGGTCGTCGGCGGGCAGATCCCACAGGTCGAAGACGCCGGCCGGCATGAACGGGTACGGCAAGACCTCGGCGTAACCCGACAGGGCAAGGCTGCGTCCGACGCTGCGGCGACGGAGCTGTCGCGGTGTCAGACCACGCCCACCGGGAGCCGTCGGCAGCTTGGTCGGAATGTTTTCGTAGCCCTCGAGGCGCAACACCTCCTCCACGAGGTCGGCACTCAGCCGAAGATCGGGTCGCCAGCTCGGCGGGGTGACGGTGAGCATGTCGCCCGCTGCCTCCACCGCACAGCCCACCTGCACGAGTCGTTGCTGCGCAGTGCCGACCGGATAGTCGATGCCGGCCGTCGCCGACGGTGCCCGCTCGGCCATCAGCACGGTCGCCGCAGGCGCCACCGCGCCGGCATCGGTGTACGTGGACTCGACTGTGCCGCCGCAGATCTCGGCCAACAGCGATGCGGCGCGCAGGAGCGCGATGTCGGTGACCTTCGGGTCGACAACACGCTCGAAGCGCTTGCTGGCCTCGCTGGTGAGACGGTGACGCTTGGCGGTCCGGAACACCGAGACCGGGTTGAACGTCGCCGATTCCAACAGGACATCGGTGCTTCCGATGTTGATCTCGGTGGCCGCACCACCCATCACACCCGCCAGAGCGATCGGACCGGAATCGTCGGTGATGACCACATCTTCCGGATCGAGGTCGCGCACGACGTCGTCGAGCGTGGTCAGCTTCTCCCCCGCGGTCGCGCGGCGGACCCGAATGTCACCGGAGAGCTTGGCCGCGTCGAAGGCGTGCAGGGGCTGGCCCAGTTCGAGCATGACGTAGTTCGTGATGTCGACGGCTGCCGAGATCGGTCGCACACCGGACATCATCAGCCGCTTGACCATCCACCACGGGCTCGGAGCCGACGGGTCGATACCGCGAACCACCAGCGCGCAGTACCGAGTGGCACCCGACTCCGGGTCGAGATGCACTGCCGGGCCCGAACCTGCACTGGTCCGCAGGGTGGGCGCCGTCGCCGGATCTGCGAACGGCAGGTCGAAGCTGCACGCGAGTTCGCGGGACAGCCCACGCACCGAGAACGCATAGCCGCGGTCCGGGGTGACGTTGACGTCGATGATCGTGTCGTCGAGACCGAGTACCTCACGCGCATCGGTGCCGGGGGCCGCGATCTCCGGCGGCAGCACCAGGATGCCGCTGTGGTCGTTGCCGACACCCAGCTCGGTGACCGAGCAGATCATGCCGTCGCTGGTCTTGCCGTAGGTCGTGCGGGTGGCGATCGCGAAGTCACCGGGCAGGACACTGCCGGGCAGCGCCGCCACGATCAGGTCGCCTTCGGCGAAGTTCCGTGCGCCGCACACGATGTCGCGGTCCTTGTCCTCACCGACATTGACCTGGCAGAAGCGGATGGGCTTCTTGAACTCGGTGAGCTCTTCGATCTTGGTGACCCGGCCGACCACCAGCGGTCCGGTGATCTCCGGCAACGGGGTGATGTCTTCGATCTCGAATCCGACGCGAACAAAGGCCTCGTCGACCTCGGCGGGCGACTTGCTCCACCCGGGAGTGCCCTGTTGCAGGATCTCTGTCAGCCACGACTGCGCTAATTGCACTGGAAACTCAGCTCTTTCGTTGGTTCTGCGTACTCAGGCGCCGGGACCGAAGGGCACCGTGAAGCGGATGTCGCCCTCGACCATGTCGCGCATGTCGGGCAGGTCGTTGCGGAACTGCAGGGTGCGTTCGAGCCCCATGCCGAATGCGAATCCCGAGTAGACCTCGGGGTCGATCCCGCTGGCGCGCAGCACATTCGGATGAACCATGCCGCAGCCGCCCCACTCGACCCAGCCCGCGCCACCCTTCTTGCCGGCGAACCAGACGTCGACCTCGGCGGACGGCTCGGTGAACGGGAAGTAGCTCGGGCGCATCCGGGTGACCGTCTCCGGGCCGAACAGCGCCTTGGCGAAGTGATCGAGGGTGCCCCGCAAGTGCGCCATCGTCAGCCCCTTGTCCACGGCCAGGCCTTCGACCTGGTGGAAGACCGGGGTGTGGGTGGCGTCGAGTTCGTCGGTGCGGAATGTCCGGCCCGGGCACGCGACATAGATCGGCAGTTCCCTCGACAACATGGCGCGGACCTGAACCGGTGACGTGTGGGTCCGTAGCACCTGCCGCGACTCCGGCGGTGCGATGTAGAAGGTGTCCTGCATCGACCGGGCCGGGTGATCCGGCAGGAAGTTCAGCGCGTCGAAGTTGAAGTGCTCGGTCTCGACTTCTGGACCCTCGGCGATCTCCCAGCCCATTCCGACGAACACATCGGCGACCTGATCGCCGATCACCGTGATCGGGTGGCGGGCGCCCAATGTCCGGCGAGCGGTCGGCAGGGTGACGTCGATGGTCTCGGCGACCAGCACCGCGGCATCGCGCTCGGCGGTCAGGACGGCAAGACGCTCGTCGTACGCCTTCTGCGCCTGGCCACGAGCAACGTTGACCAGCTTGCCGGCCTCGGCCTTCTGCTCCTTCGGCAGCGCACCGAGTTCGCGGCGGGCCAATGCGATCGGCGACTTGTCGCCCAGGTGCTCGGTCTTGGCCGTGGCCAAGGCGGGCAGATCAACCGCGTCGGAAAAGGCTGCGACAGCAGCGTCCACTGCGGTCGCCAATGTCTGGCTGTCGACGTCGGCCACGGCTGTGATGACTCCCTTGGATATCTGACTTCTGGAACTCTGTACGAGTGACTATCTGAACGAAGTACGGCTGATGGAACTGGCTTGGCTCAACTGAGAGGGTAGTCGACCACTCGGGTGGCATCGGCGCTGGCATAGAGGCAGATCGCAGCCGCGGCGGCCAGGTTCAGGCTCTCGGCTCGACCGTGGATCGGAATGGAGATCCGGTGGTCGGCCTGCGCCAGAATCTCGTCCGGCAGTCCATGCGCCTCGTTGCCGAACAACCATGCGGTCGGACCGGCGAGCACCTCACCGGCATCGGGCAGGCTCAACTCGGCATCTCCCGCGGTGGCGCAGATGGCAACACCGGCGTCGCGCAGCGCGGCGAGGACCTCGGAGATGCTCCGCTCACGGGCGATGCGGACATGAAACACGCTGCCCGCGGTGGAACGCACGCACTTGCCATTGTGCGGATCCACACTGTCCCCGGCGAGGATGACACCGTCGGCGCCCATCGCATCGGCGGTCCGGATGAGCGTGCCGGCATTCCCCGGATCAGTCATCTCCACCGGTACCGCGAGTAGGCGCGGTGCACTGCTCAGCACCTCGGCCATGGAGACATCGACCAGATCGCAGACCACGAACAGACCGGTGCTGGTGATGGTCTCCGCCAGCTTGTCGGCGGCTCCCGCCGAGATACGCAGAACCTCGACGCCACCGGCCGCAGCGCTATGCACCAGATCGGCGTACCGGTCGAGAGCCTCGTCTGTCGCCAGGAGAACCTGTGCGCGACGCGTTGCGACTGCAGCGTCGACGGCATTGAAACCCTCGGCCAGGAAAGTCCCGGCCTTGCGCCGCGCCGCGGAACGGTGCAGCTTTGCATATGAAACAACCCGCGCCGAACGTTCGGTGAGAACGTCCGGCGCGGGGATGTTTATGTCAGTGCCGATCAGGCTGCGGGGGCGTTGACGTCAGCCGGCAGAGCCTTCTTGGCAACCGCGACCAGACCGGTGAATGCCTCGGGATCGCTGACGGCGATCTCGGCGAGGATCTTGCGGTCGACCTCGACACCAGCGATCTTCAGACCCTGGATGAAGCGGTTGTAGGTGATGTCATTGGCCCGCGCCGCAGCGTTGATGCGCGAGATCCACAGCTTGCGGAACTCACCCTTGCGGGCGCGACGGTCGCGGTAGGCGTAGACCAGCGAGTGCAGCTGCTGCTCTTTTGCCTTGCGGTACAGACGCGAACGCTGTCCGCGGTAGCCCTTGGAAGCTTCCAGGGTTGAACGACGCTTCTTCTGGGCGTTTACCGCCCTTTTTACGCGTGCCATTGTTGATTTACCTCTTAGTATGTGGCGGCCGGGAACCGGCAGCGAGTGGTCTGGTGGGGAGCGTTAGATCTTCAGCAGGCGCTTGATGCGGGGAGCATCGTTCTCGGAAACGACGACGGTGCCATCGAGACGACGGGTCTGCTTGGTGGGCTTGTGCTCCATCAGGTGGCGACGGCCCGCGCGCTGGCGGACGATCTTGCCGCTACCGGTCACCTTGAAACGCTTGGCGGTGCCCTTGTGGGTTTTGGTCTTGGGCATGGGAATGCCTTTCTCTTCGTAACGCCTGTTGGAGAGGTCAGCTCTCAGGATTGGCGGCCGGAGCCGGTCCTGGATCTGCCGCAGGCTTGGTGGGTGCGCTCTGCTGGGGTTGCGCTTGCGCTTTTGGTGCTTGTGCTTGCGCTTGTGCTTGAGCTTTGGTCTTGGCGCCCTTGTGCGGTGCCAGGACCATCGTCATGTTGCGGCCATCCTGCTTGGCGGAGGTCTCTACAAACCCGTACTCGCCTACGTCGGAGCCCAAACGCTGCAGTAGTCGGTAACCAAGTTCGGGTCGCGACTGCTCGCGTCCACGGAACATGATCGTCACCTTGACCTTCGACCCGGCTTCGAGGAAGCGGATGACGTGACCCTTTTTGGTCTCGTAATCGTGGTCGTCGATCTTGGGGCGGAGCTTCTGCTCCTTGATGACGGTCATCTGCTGGTTGCGACGCGATTCGCGCTGCTTCTGTGCCGCCTCGTATTTGAACTTGCCGTAGTCCATGATCTTGCAGACCGGCGGACGCGCATTCGGGGCAACCTCGACCAGATCGAGATCGGCCTCGATAGCCAAGCGCAGGGCATCCTCCACACGGACGATGCCTACTTGCTCCGAGTTGGGGCCGACAAGACGGACCTCGGGTACTCGGATGCGCTCATTGATACGAGTCTCAGTGCTGATGGGGCCTCCTCATTTGTGTCCGCGTACGCAGGTGGTTCCTCGTGGCAGACGTTTTTTCTCAGGTTGGACCGCGGTGGCAACTGGTGAAACAGATCCTCAGCGAAAAGGCCCCGGATCGATGATGATCATCATCGACGGGGCCCACACCGACCGGTTCATGTCACCTATCGCATCCCAGCGATCACAGCCTCCAACGCAGAGGCCACCGGAGATATTCCGCAATGCGGACTCTCCGACGACAAAACCGGACCGTTCAACCGTGCGATTCTTCTTTCGAAGACATCGCCGTCGAGCGGTGGGAGTGTGAACTCCACTTGCAACCCCGGCGTCAGCCAGGGCGGTCGTAGGTGGAAGTCTAACAGCCATGACGGAAAACCTGAATTCCGAGCCCGAGGTGCGCGACCTGGCCGAAATCCCGGCCATCGAAGTGATCACCCGAGCTGCGGTCATGCTGATGAGTGCTGCGGCCGAAAAGCTCGGCCTGTCCGAGCAGGATCCGTCGACGAGCCCGCACCTCGACCTCGACGAAGCCCGCAAACTGATCACCGCCCTCGCCGGTCTCATCCAGTCCTCGGTCGCCGACCTGGGCATCCACGCCTCCGCACTGCGCGACGGACTCAAGAGCCTGCAGCTCGCGTTCCGTGAGGCCAGTGCCCATCCCGACGATCCCGGCCAGGGTCCCGGCGAAAAACAGACCGGCCCCGTCGCCGACTGAACCCGATGATGTGGCCTTTTGGCGGCGCTCACCTGGTCTTTTGTTCGCCAAAAGGGCACATCTTCGGGTTGCTAGGACCGCGTCAGTGGGTGACGGCGCCCACCGAGGCCGAGCGGACCAGCTTCGCGTACTTGGAGAGCACACCCCGCTGATACTTGTGGTCGAGCGGCTTCCAGTCCTGTTTACGTAGCTCGATCTCCTCGTCGTCGACGAGGAGGTCGAGCGTGCGGCCGGCGATGTCGACCCGGATGCGATCGCCATCACGGATGAAAGCGACCGGTCCCCCGTCGGAGGCCTCCGGTGCGATGTGTCCGATGCAGAGTCCGGTGGTGCCGCCGGAGAATCGTCCGTCGGTGAGCAACAACACATCCTTACCCAGACCGGCGCCCTTGATGGCACCGGTGATGGCCAGCATCTCCCGCATCCCGGGTCCGCCCTTTGGACCCTCATAGCGGATCACCACCACGTCGCCCGCCGTGATCACGCCATCGGCCAAGGCGGCCAACGCGCCCTGCTCGCGTTCGAATACCCGGGCCGGACCCTCGAACGTGTCGGCGTCGAATCCGGCCGACTTCACCACCGCACCTTCGGGCGCGAGCGAGCCGTGCAAGATGGTGATACCGCCGGTCTTGTGGATCGGATTGTCCAGTGCCCGAATGACTTTCCCGTCCAGCGGGCCGATCTCCATCTCGTCGAGGTTCTCGGAGAGGGTCTTGCCGGTGACCGTGAGAGCATCGCCGTTGAGCAGGTCGGCGTCGAGGAGCGCCTTCATGATCACCGGGATGCCGCCGTGTCGGTCGAAGTCGTTCATCACATACCGGCCAAATGGCTTGAGGTCGCCGAGGTGCGGTGTGCGGTCGCCGATGCGGTTGAAGTCGTCGAGGTGCAGATCCACCTCGGCCTCGCTGGCGATGGCCAGCAGATGCAGCACCGCGTTGGTCGAACCGCCGAGAGCCATGGTCACGGTGATCGCGTTCTCGAGCGCGGGTTTGGTGATGATGTCGCGGGTGGTGATTCCCAGTCGCAAGAGGTTGACGACGGCCTCCCCCGACCGGTGCGCGAACGCGTCCCGCCGGCGGTCGGCGGCCGGTGGTGCTGCCGAGCCCGGCAGGCTCATCCCCAGCGCCTCGGCGATCGACGCCATCGTGTTGGCGGTGTACATCCCGCCACAGGCACCCTCGCCCGGACAGATCGCCCGCTCGATACGACCCAGGTCTTCCTCGGACATCTTGCCCGCATGACATGCGCCGACCGCCTCGAACGCGTCGATCAGGGTGACGTCGCGTTCGCTGCCATCGGCGAGTTTGACCCAGCCCGGCGCGATCGTGCCCGCGTAGAGGAACACCGAGGCGAGGTCGAGGCGGGCGGCGGCCATCAACATGCCGGGCAGCGACTTGTCACAACCGGCCAGCAGGACCGAGCCGTCGAGGCGTTCGGCCTGCATCACGGTCTCCACCGAGTCGGCGATCACCTCCCGCGACACCAGCGAGAAATGCATGCCCTCGTGGCCCATCGAGATGCCGTCCGACACCGAGATGGTGCCGAACTCCAACGGATAGCCGCCACCGGCGTGCACACCCTCCTTGCTGGCCTGCGCCAGCCGGTCGAGCGAGAGATTGCACGGGGTGATCTCGTTCCAGGAACTGCCGATGCCGATCTGGGGTTTGCCCCAATCCTCGTCACCCATTCCGACAGCACGCAGCATCCCCCGACTCGGAGCCGCACTGATCCCATCGGTGACGGTGCGGCTACGCGGCTTCATGTCGACCATCGGAACTCCTCGGTGTTGTCGTCGGCCGGTGTCGGCCCCGTCCTATCCGGTGGCCACACTCAGCCTGCGGTGACCGCTTTCTTACGTCCAGTCTGCTTGGCGGCAGCCTTCCGTGGGGCCGCTTTCCGTGCGGGCGCCGGCGCGGCGTCGCTGGTCGGCTTCAGGATCTCGGCGAGAAACTTGCCGGTGTGACTGAGCGGCACGGCGGCGACATCTTCGGGAGTCCCCTCGACGACGACGGTGCCACCACCCGAACCACCCTCCGGACCCATGTCGATGACCCAGTCGGCGGTCTTGATGACGTCGAGGTTGTGCTCGATCACGATGACCGAGTTGCCCTTGTCGACCAGGCCGTTGATGACCGTGATCAGCTTGCGGATGTCCTCGAAGTGCAAACCCGTGGTGGGTTCGTCGAGGATGTAGGCCGTGCGCCCGGTCGACCGTTTCTGCAGTTCGGCCGCCAGCTTCACACGCTGTGCCTCACCACCGGACAGCGTTGTCGCGGGCTGCCCGAGCCGGACATAGCCCAGCCCGACCTCGTTGAGGGTCTTCAGGTACCGATGGATCGACGTGATCGGCTCGAAGAAGTCCGCCGCCACCTCGATCGGCATGTCGAGGACCTCGGAGATGGTCTTGCCCTTGTAGTGGACCTCGAGGGTTTCCCGGTTGTACCGGGCGCCGTGGCACACCTCGCACGGAACGTAGACGTCGGGCAGGAAGTTCATCTCGATCTTGATCGTGCCTTCGCCCGAGCACGCCTCGCAGCGACCACCCTTGACGTTGAACGAGAACCGTCCCGGCTGGTAACCGCGGACCTTGGCCTCGGTGGTCGCGGCGAACAGGGTGCGGATCTTGTCGAAGACCCCCGTGTAGGTGGCCGGGTTGGATCGCGGGGTACGGCCGATCGGAGACTGGTCGACCCGGACCAGCTTGTCCAGGTTGTCCATCCCGTTGATGCGGGTGTGACGCCCCGGGACCTGCCGTGCGCCGTTGAGCTTGTTCGCCATCACCGTTGCCAGGATGTCGTTGACCAGCGTCGACTTGCCCGACCCCGAGACGCCGGTGACCGCGGTGAGAACACCCAGAGGGAACACGACATCGATCTCTTTGAGGTTGTGCTCACGCGCCCCGACCACGGTCAGCAGCCGCTTGCGGTCGATCGGCCGCCGGATCAGCGGGACCTCCAGCCTGGAACGCCCCGACAGATACGCGCCGGTGATGGATTCCTCGTTTTTCAGCAGGTCCTGGTAGCTGCCGCTGTGCACGACTCGACCACCGTGTTCACCGGCGTGCGGGCCGATGTCGACGATCCAGTCGGCCGACCTGATCGTGTCTTCATCGTGCTCGACGACGATCAGGGTGTTACCCAGGTCGCGCAGCCGGGTCAGGGTGTCGATCAGTCGGCGGTTGTCGCGCTGATGCAGTCCGATCGACGGTTCGTCGAGGACATAAAGAACACCGGCCAGGCCGGAACCGATCTGGGTGGCCAGGCGAATACGCTGCGCCTCACCGCCGGACAACGAACCCGCCGCCCGGGACAGCGACAGGTATTCCAGACCCACGTCGAGCAGGAAGCGGATGCGTGACTGCACCTCTTTGAGAACCTGGCCGGCGATGGCCTGCTCGCGCTTGCCGAGCTTGAGGTCGGAGAGGTAGTCGGCACATTCTGCCACCGACAGCGCACAGACCTCGGCGATCGACTTCTTGCCGTACCGCTGGTGGTCGAGGGTGACGGCGAGGATCTCGGGACGCAGCCGCGCGCCCTTGCAGGTGGGACACGGGATATCCCGCATGTATCCGTCGTACCGATCTTTCATCTGTTCGGATTCGGTCTGTTCCATCCGGCGATGCAGGAAGGACATCACGCCTTCGAACTCGGTGTAATACGAGCGTGTGCGGCCGTACCGGTTGCGGAACTTCACGTGAACCTGGTGTTCGCTGCCGGTGAGGATCGCCTTGCGGGCCTTGAGCGGAAGCTTCTTCCACGGGGTCTCGGTGTCGAACCCCATGGCATCACCGAGTCCGGACATCAACCGCAAGAAGTAGTCGGCATTGTGGCCACCCGCCCACGGCGCGATGGCACCCTCTGCGAGCGTCAAATCGGAATCCGGGACGACCAGTTCTTCGTCGACCTCTTTGCGGACGCCGAGGCCGTCACAGTCGGAGCAGGCCCCATAGGGCGAGTTGAACGAGAACGAGCGCGGCTCGAGATCGTCGATCGCGATGGGGTGGCCGTTCGGGCATGCCATTCGCTCGGAGAACCGGCGCTCCCGATCGGGATCGCCTTCTTCCAGGTCGACGAAGTCGAGCACGATCACGCCATCGGCCAGCCCGAGTGCGGTCTCCACCGAGTCGGTGAGACGCTGCTTGGCCGAGGCCTTCACGGCCAGCCGGTCGACGACCACCTCGATGTCGTGCTTTTCCTGCTTCTTGAGCTTCGGAGGATCGGCCAGCGGATGGACCACACCGTCGATTCGGGCGCGCGAGAATCCCTGCGTCTGGAGTGTGCCGAACAGGTCGACGAATTCACCCTTGCGGGTCCGGACGACCGGTGCCAGCACCTGGAACCGGATGCCCTCGTCCATCGCCAGCACCTGATCGACGATCTGCTGCGGAGTCTGCTTTTCGATGGCGGAACCACACTCGGGGCAATGCGCCTTGCCTGCGCGCGCGTACAACAGGCGGAGGTAGTCGTAGACCTCGGTGATGGTGCCGACCGTCGACCGCGGATTGCGGTTGGTCGACTTCTGATCGATCGAGACCGCGGGCGACAAGCCTTCGATGAAGTCGACATCGGGCTTGTCCATCTGACCCAGGAACTGCCGGGCGTACGCGGAGAGCGATTCGACGTAGCGGCGTTGCCCCTCGGCGAAGATCGTGTCGAATGCCAGACTCGACTTTCCCGAGCCGGAGAGCCCGGTGAAGACGATCAAACTGTCGCGCGGGAGATCCACGTCGACGCCGCGAAGGTTGTGTTCGCGGGCTCCGCGCACGATGAGTCGATCAACCACTGTGGTCCTTTTCGAGTTCAAATAGGGCGTGTGCCAACCATCACTGATCGGCCGTTAGATGTGTGCCAGAGGCGTACCCGGCAATGTTAGAGGCACCCACTGACAAGATACCGGCGACAGCAAATTGTCCGCGCAGATCACACCATTCAGCTAGAGCCGTCAAACCTTCTGACCTGCGGTGATCCTCATCGCCCAGACTGTGAGCAAGGCAACTGTCGCAAACGGCAGCCACATTGCCGACATACCGAGTTCGCGATAGGCGCCGGCCCCGCCGAGCGCCCCGACCGCCATCGCCGCCCACAACAGAAAGTACCGCGCCCACAACCACCTCGGACCACCGAACGCGGCATCCACCAACCGCTGAGCCGCCTTCACCAGAGTCCCGGTCATGTACGTCAAACCGACCGAGACCTCCCCCGATTTCTCGAAGACCGAGTTGAGAGTGCCCATCGCCACCGCGCCCACCATCAGTGACACAAATCCGGACCACGTGACGGCAATCACCGCGGACACCCCGAGAAGTGTTGATACCGAATACAACACCTCCATTCGCCCGCGCTCTCCCATCGTGAGACGGCGAATGATCGAACCCACCATGACCCCGACCACGAACAACCCGATGATCGATAGGCATCGCAGGGCGGTCGCCATCAAGCCGTCGACAAATGATGACGACATCTTCGTGGTGTTGCCGCTCATGAACGAGATGAAATAGCCCCCGAGATGGACGAATGCCACCGCGTCCACAAATCCTGCGACTGCGGTCAATCCCGCCGCCAGCGCCAGCTCATTGCGGTCGATCGTCTTCACACCCGCACCGTCACAACCAACGACTCCTGACCGACGCCGAACAGTGGGCTCAAGTATGCGCCACGGGCACCGGTTCGACGGGTCGGGCGGAAGCCGGCCGGCGGATGCTCACACACATCACCGCGGCGATCACGCACAGCCCCGAGGCGATGTAGAACGCCATGTCATAGCTGCCTTGTTCGTCTCGCAGATATCCGGCGCCGAAGGCCGCGACCGCGGCACCGAGTTGATGGGACGCGAACACCCAGCCGAAGACCACCGGTGTCTTCGCACCGAAGTAGCTGCGGCACAGCGCGATGGTCGGTGGCACGGTCGCGACCCAGTCGAGGCCGTAGAAGATGATGAACACCCAGGTGCTCGGTTCGGCGTGCGGCGACAGCAATACGGGAAGAGTCAGGAGCGAGATACCGCGGCCGACGTAGTAGACGACGAGCAGCACGCGCGGATCCACCCGGTCGGTGAGCCAGCCGGAGAAGACCGTCCCCGCGACATCGAAGATACCGATGGTCGCGAGCAAGCTCGCGGCGACCGTGGTGGGCATGCCGTGGTCATGGGCGGCGGGGATGAAGTGGGTGCCGATGAGCCCGTTGGTGGTCATCCCACAGATCGCGAAACTGCCCGCGAGCAACCAGAACACCCGGGTGCGGGCACCGATCACCAGTCCGTCCAGCGCGCTTCGGAAGCTGCCGCCCGCGGGAATCGGAGGCGCCTCCTGAAGCGGGGCACCGTAGGGGCCAATACCCTTGTCGGACGGGTAGTTTCGCATGAAGATGAGGACGAGCGGGACCACGGCAAGCGCGGATGCGGCCACGATGATCGACGCCCACCGCCACCCGGCACGCGTGGTCACCTCCGCGATCAACGGCAGGAAGATCAGCTGGCCGGTGGCGCTCGCGGCGGTCAGGACACCGGTCACCAGCCCCCGCTTCTCGACGAACCAGCGGGTGGCGACGGTCGCCACGAAGCCCATGGAGATCGACCCGGTCCCGATGCCGACCAGCACGCCCCACAGCAGCATGAGCTGCCAGCTCTCGGTCATGAACACGCTCAGCGCGGTACCGGTGGCGATCAGGGTGAGCGCACCGGCGAGGATCGGCCGGATCCCGTACCTATCCATCAGTGCCGCGGCAAAAGGTGCAGTCAACCCGAACAGCGTCATGTTGATCGACATCGCGAGCCCGACGGTCGCGTGGGACCAGCCGAACTCGGAGTTCAGCGGTTCCATCATCACGCTCGGAACGGAGCGGAATCCCGCGGCGGCCAGGAGCGCGATGAAGGCGACAGCAGCCACCACCCAGGCCCAATGAAGGCGGCCGGGCGTGCGGGCCGAGGGGATTTTGACGGTCGTCACAAGAGTCAGTCTGTCCGAGGGGCACCAAAGACGCTATTGGCATAAATGCCATCATGTGTAGAATTACTGCCATGACTGCAGCCGGGTTCACGCCTCATCGGGTGGTGGTACTGCTCCTCGCACCTGTCATCGGCTTCGATGCGACGATCCCGTCGATGGTGTTCTCGCAGGCCACCGACGACGATGGGCGTCCGCTCTACGACATCCGGTTCGCCGGTCTCACCACCGGTCCCGTCGGCACCCTGTCCGACTTCATGCTGACCCCCGGTCACGGGCCTGAGGCACTGGCCGAGGCGGACACCGTGCTCATCCCGGGCACCCGCATGCCCGAAGTGCGCTACGGGGGCGTCTACCCGGACAACCTTCGAGCGGCATTGGAGCAGGTCCGACCCGGAACGCGCATGGTGTCGATCTGCACCGGCGCATTTGCGCTGGCCGCCGCCGGTATTCTCGACGGTCGTCCGGCAACGACCCACTGGGACAAGGCCGACGACTTTCGACGGATGTATCCGGCCGTCGACCTCGATGAAGGTGTCCTGTTCGTCGACGACGGCGATGTCCTGACATCGGCGGGCCTGGCCGCCGGCATCGACCTCTGCCTGCACATCATCCGGCGCGACCACGGCACGCGGGTCGCCAACCGGGTTGCCAAGTATTGCGTCGTCCCGCCATGGCGCGACGGCGGCCAAGCGCAGTTCATCGACGCCGCGGTACCCGAGATCGACAGCAGTTCCACCGCGAGCGTTCGAGATTGGGCCCGCCACAATCTGACCGAACCGCTGACCGTCGCCCAGTTGGCCGAACGCGCGCACATGAGTGTGCGGACGTTCAACCGCCGATTCAGTGAGGAGACCGGCGACACGCCGGCCGTCTGGGTACGAAAGCAGCGGCTGCATCTCGCACGCGAATTACTGGAAACCCGGGACCTGCCGGTGGACGAGGTCGCACATCTGTCCGGTCTGGTCACCGGCTCGAATCTGCGTCACCAGCTCCGTACCCATCTGGGCACCTCCCCCACCCACTATCGGCGCATGTTCCAGGGCAGGTGAGCCACAAACCCTCAGCCGGACGGTTAGGGTTGATCCCATGAGTGCAGCGGCCCCGATTTCCGACAACTACACCGGCGACTTCCGCAATTCGGATGTGCCACAACGTAAAACCACACCGAATGCAACGATCCTCAAACTGTCCGTCGGCCCGATGGACAACAACGTCTACGTCATCACCTGCCGTGAAACCGGCAAAGCGCTGCTGATCGACGCCGCGAACGACGCCGATGTCCTGATCGAACTGATCAAGGCGCACGGCCACATCGAATCGATTTTCACCACCCACTGGCATCCCGACCACTGGATCGCGCTCGACGAAGTGGTCAAGGCCACCGGCCTGCCGACCGCCGCAGGCCGGATCGACGCGCCGCCGATTCAGGTGCCGACCGATCGGCTCGTCGACGAGGGCGACATCATCGAGGTCGGCAACCTCAAGTTGGGCACCATCCACGTGAAGGGTCACACCGACGGTTCCATCGCATTGTTCTTCGACGACGACGTCACGCACCTGTTCACCGGTGACTGCCTGTTTCCCGGCGGCGTCGGCAAGTCGCAGACGCCCGAGGACTTCAAGTCGCTCATCGCCGACGTCACCACAAAACTGTTCGACCGTTTCGACGACAGCACGGTGGTGTACCCCGGACACGGACTCGACACCAGCCTGGGCGCCGAACGCCCGCATCTCGACGAGTGGCGCGAACGAGGCTGGTAGAAAGCCCACGCCGCGGGGTACCCCACTCCTAGTTCGACCATACGTCGGGTGGAACCCCATCCGGCAGCCATGTTCAGCCGAAAGCTCGACAAGCAGATTCGAATTAACAGTGTCTGGAGGAGGCCCTTAAAATGCTGATTCGCCGAATTGCCCGTCCCATGCTCGCAGCCGCGTTCATCGCCACCGGGATCGAGGTGATCCGACGTCCGGAACCGTTGGCCGAAGCCGCGCAACCATACGTCGACAAGGCCAAGGGTGCACTGCCGCCCACGGCCGCAGATCTCATCCCCAAAGACGCGCAGGCCGTGGTCCGTATCAATGGCGCCATTCACATCGCCGGTGGTCTGGCACTGGCCACGGGCAAGTTCCCGCGACTGGCCGCGCTGACGCTGACCGGTGTTGTCGTCCCGACGACACTCGCCGGACACGATTTCTGGAACGAAACCGACCCGCATGAGCGCGCTGAACAGCAAGCGCACTTCATCCAGAACGTCGGCCTACTCGGCGGCCTTCTGCTCGCCACCGTCGACACCGAAGGCAAACCGTCACTCGCGTGGCGCGGACGCCGGGCCGCAGCGCGGGCGAGCGACAAGCTGGCCACCGCGCTGCCATCGGGTTCAGACGGATCGGCGGCCACCGAGGTACTCGCCGACAAGGCGTCGCACTTCGCCGAGGCCGTCGCCGAACTCACCGGTGAGTTCGCCGAAGTCGCGGCCGATCGCGGCAGCAAGCTCGCCGAAGTCGCGGCCGATCGCGGCAGCAAGTTCGCCGAGGTGGCCTCTGAACGCGCTTCCGAACTCGCGGACGTCGCTGCCGCCAAGGGCGCAGTGTTGGCGGGTGTCGCAGCCGAGCAGGGCGCAGCGCTGACCAAGGCCGCAGCAGAACGACAGGCCGCTCTGGGCAAGGTAGCCGTGCAACAACAGGCCGTACTGGGTAAAGCAGCAGTTAAACAGCAGGCCGCGTTGGGCAAGAAAGCCGGTAAGAAGCAGTCGCAGGTGATCGATGCGACCGCGTACCACCGTTCCGCACTCGCCGATTCTGCCGCCAAGGCCTGGGATTCGACCTACGAGCATGCCGAGCACGCCCTGGAAACAGTGCGCGAGAAGGCTCCCGAGCTGGCCGAGTCGGTCAGGGAGTACAGCCTCGAAGTGGCAGAGCGCGCCGCCGAAGAGGGGGCCAAACTCTCCGCGCGGGCGCGCAGGCAGGCCAAGAAGGCTCAGAAAGCCGCAGCAAAGGCCCGCTGATCCGGTTCGGCAGGTGCGCGGGTCTCAGCCGAGAACCGCGCGGGCGGCTTCCCGCGCACTTGCCGGATCCGAGGTCTGCGACACCGCGGCAGCGGCCCGACGACACTCATCGAGGGTGACGCTGCCGAGTTTTGCGCCGACTCCGGCCACCGCGGAGGCGGCCGCCGACAGTGACGTGACTCCGAGTCCGACCAGAACGCAGGCCAGCAGCGGATCCGCCGCGGCCTCACCACAGACACCCACCGGTTTGCCGGCGGCTGCTCCCGCCGCCGCGGTCCGGGCAACAAGCGACAGCACGGCCGGCTGCCATGGGTCGGTCAGCTCGGCAAGATCTGCCGACATCCGATCCGCGGCCATCGTGTACTGCGCGAGGTCGTTGGTTCCGATCGACAAGAACTCGACGTGCTCGAGGATTCGTTCGGCCAGCAGGGCCGCCGCGGGCACCTCGATCATCACGCCCGGCACCAGGCCGCGTTCGCGGACCTTGTCGGCAAACCACTTCGCCTCTGCGGCGGTGGAGATCATCGGTGCCATCACCCAGGGGGCCCGCAGGCCTTCGGCGGCAGCCGCCACCCCGTCCAGCTGACGATCGAGGATTCCGTTGTCCCGTGCGGCAATTCGGATGCCGCGCACACCCAGCGCCGGGTTGGCCTCATCGGGATGATTGGCAAAACGCAGCGGCTTGTCAGACCCGGCGTCGAGCGTCCGCAGGACCACCTTGGATTCGGGGAAGGCCTCGATCACCTCACGGTAGATCGCCGCCTGTTCGTCGACCGTCGGCTCCTTCTCCCGATCCAGGAAACACAGTTCGGTGCGGAACAGTCCCACGCCCCCGGCCGCGGTTCCCGCCGCGACCCGGGCCCCGGCCCCGTCCTGCACGTTGGCGAGCACATCGACGCGATGACCATCCGAGGTCGCGCCCGGCCCTGACCACGCCGCGGTGCGTGCGGCGATCAACTGGTGGGCGGCCACCGCCTTCGCCGCGACCTCTACGTCGGGGGACACGGTCAGTTCACCGGTACCCCCGTCGATCAGCACCTGGGTGCCGGCCACCACGGATTCGAGCCCGATCACCGCGACCACGCAAGGAATCCCGAGTTGGCGGGCGATGATCGCGGTGTGGCTGGTCGGCCCGCCGAGAGAGGTCGCGAGCCCGATGATCAGGGACGGGTCCAGACCCGCCGTGTCGGCCGGCGCGAGGTCGTCGGCCAGGAGTACCGAGGGCACATCCGGCACCGGGACACCCGGCTCGGGCAAGCCCGACAACTCGGCGAGCACCCGATCGCGGATGTCGTTGAGATCGGTCACCCGCTCGGCCATCAGCCCACCCAGTTTGGCGAACAGGTCGGCGAACTGCGCAGTCGCGGCGACCGCGGCCGCCGCGGCCGAACTGCCGGTGGCGATCAGCTTCTCCGCCGCGCCGAGCCATCCGCGATCGGTTGCCATCGCCGCGTTGGCCGCGAGCACCTCCGAAGCCGATCCACTCGACACCGCAGCGCGGTCCTGGAGTCGTTTCGCAACAGCGGTGGTCGCCCGGCCGAATGCCTGCAGCTGTGCGTCACGATCCGCCGCGGGCACGAGTTCCGTATCGATCGCCGGTTCCACGCGCGGTCCGGGCACAACTGCGGGTCCCAGGACCACGCCCGGTACCACCGGGGTACCCCGCAGAACCTGTCGCGAGCTCTTTACCTGCGCTGACATCGTCATCCGACCTCCTGAAGTCGATCCGAACATGTGGTGCGTGCAAACACAACCACGGGTTGATGTGATCCAGATTACCTAAAATGCTTGACAAAGCAATACGTTCGGGCATAAAACAACATAAAGCAACACAAGAAACCAACGCTTGCCACATCGAGGCGGGCCGCATCGGAGGACAGGATGTATCCAGAGGAACGGCAGCAGGCGATGGCATCGGTCATCGCACAGAAAGGTCGGATGTCGGTTGCAGACCTCGCCGAGCTGTACGCCGTGACCACCGAGACCGTCCGCCGCGACCTGGCCGCCGTGGAGCGGCTCGGCCTGATCCGGCGGGTCCATGGCGGCGCGGTACCGGCCTCGGCCCTGACCGCCATCGAGGTGGGCACCACCGAGCGCGAACACAGCCACGCAGAAGAAAAGGAACGCATCGGGAAAGCCGCCATCGATCACCTGCCACCGGCCGGCGGCAGCGTGTTGATCGATGCCGGAACCACCACCGCGCGACTCGCCGCTCACCTGCCCACCGACCAGGATCTGGTCGTCATCACCAACTCACTTCCGGTTGCGACGCGAGTGAGCGGCCTCGGTGGACTGCGGCTGCATCTACTCGGCGGACGGGTCCGCGGCATCACACAGGCCGTCGTCGGCGACGATGCGCTCCGGACACTGTCCACCATGCGCGTCGATGTGGCGGTTGTCGGAACCAACGGCATCAGCATGCGCCACGGTTTGTCCACACCGGACAGCGACGAAGCCGCGATCAAGCGGGCCATGGTCGAGTCTGCACACCAGGTCGTGGTCGTCACGGACTCATCCAAGGTCGGTCGCGAGGATCTGATCAGCTTCGCCCCCATCGACCGGGTCGATGTGCTGATCACCGACACCGACCTCTCGGACACCGCCCGCGCCGAGTTCATCGACGCCGGCATCGACGTGGTGACGGCATGATCGTCACCCTGACCGCCAATCCCAGCATCGACCGCACCGTGACACTGGACGGACCGCTACGTCGCGGCGCTGTGCACCGCGCCACCACCGCGACCTCACATCCCGGGGGCAAAGGTGTCAACGTCGCCCGCGTGATCACCTCGGCCGGAAAGAGTGCAGTCGCAGTGCTCCCCGGTAACCCGAGCGAACCGCTGCTCCAGGCACTGACCGAGTCCGGGATCACCCACCACGCGATCGCGCATCCCGGTGCAGCGCGGGTGAACCTCACGGTGACCGAGCCGGACGGAACCACCACCAAGATCAATGAGCCGGGCGCCGCCCTGCTTCCCGAACAACTCGAAGCCCTGTCGGCATCCCTCCGCGATCTCGCGGCGTCTGCCGCCTGGATTGTGCTGTCGGGCTCGCTGCCTCCCGGTGTCCCGGACCGCTGGTACGCCGAACTCGTTGCGGCGCTCCGGACCGGACCCGCCAAGATCGCCGTCGACACCTCCGACGGTCCGCTTCGGGCACTGGCAGCCGAATTTGCCATTGCTGCACCTGATCTCATCAAGCCGAATGCCGAAGAGCTGGGTCAGCTCGCTGGTACTGACGGCCTCGAACTCGAGCGCGCCGCCGAACAGGGCGATCCCTACCCCACCGCTCGGGCAGCCCGCTCGCTGATCGAACGCGGTGGCCCGCAGACCGTGCTGGCCACCCTCGGCGCCGCGGGCGCAGTGCTGGTCACGACGACCGGCGCGTGGCACGCCACAACACCTCCGATCGCGCCGCGAAGCACGGTTGGCGCCGGCGATTCGTCGCTGGCCGGATATCTACTCGCTGATCTGGAGAACGCCGGACCAGCTGACCGCCTAGCCATGGCGGTCGCGTACGGGAGTGCCGCCGCCGCCTTACCCGGCACGGCACTGCCCAGTCCCCATCACACCAACCCGGGCGCCGTGACAGTCACCGCGCTGACCTCGGTCCTCGGTAGCTCCTGATGGCCACACCAGATCCTCGAAACCCTGATCTCGAATCACGAAATAAGGAATCCGCAATGTCCAACCCGACGATCCACACCGGCCCGGTTCCGGCGATCATCACCCCGGAATTGATCGCGCTCGATACCGGGCTCGGCACCACCAAAGAGGCTGTGATCGAGGCGCTGGCCCATCAGCTCGCCGCCGCCGGACGCACCACCGACGTCAACAGCCTGCGCGACGCCGCCCTGGCCCGCGAATCGCAGTCCGCCACCGGGCTTCCCGGCGGGATCGCGATCCCGCATTGCCGGGACGAGTCCATCGTCGCGGCCTCCCTGGGGTTCGCCAGGCTCGACCCGAAGGTCGACTTCGGCGCCCCCGACGGCCCCGCCGACCTCGTCTTCCTGATCGCCGCCCCCGCCGGCGCCGGAGCCGAGCACATGAAACTGCTCTCCTCACTGGCCCGCGCACTGGTGAAGCCGGAGTTCGTGTCGGCTCTGCGCAACGCCGCCGGCGCAGACGACGTGGTCGGGCTCGTCGAGGATGTCCTTCATCCGGCACCCGCGGCCGCACCCGCGGCCACGCCGGCCAAGGCACCGGCCGTCGAGAAGGTCACCACCGCGAAGTCCCCCTCCGAACCTGTCGGCGATACCGGTCCGTCGGGTGCCGAGCAGACCATCGTCGCGATCACCGCCTGCCCCACCGGCATCGCGCACACCTACATGGCCGCCGATTCACTGGTGGCGGCCGGCGAACGCGCCGGGGTGAAAGTGCATGTCGAGACCCAGGGTTCGTCGGGCAGCACCCCCCTGTCCCCTGACACCATCGCCGCCGCGAGTGCCGTGATCTTCGCAACCGATGTCGGGGTGAAGGGCAAAGAACGATTTGCCGGTAAGCCGGTGGTCGCCTCGGGCGTCAAGCGCGCCATCAACGAACCCGACGCGATGATCACCGAAGCGCTGCGGGCCGGACTCGATCCGAACGCCGCCACAGTTGCCGGTTCCGCGGTGTCCGACACCGAACAGACCGGCGGCGGCGACGTCGGCTGGGGTACCCGGTTGCGCCAGATCCTGCTGACCGGCGTGAGCTACATGATCCCGTTCGTCGCTGCCGGCGGCCTGCTCATCGCGTTGGGCTTCCTATTGGCGGGCTACGAGATCGCCGACACCGCGTCGGATATCACCCTCGACAACTCACTGACGTCGCTGCCTGACGGTGGACTGATGACCTACCTCGGCGCGGTCCTGTTCCAGCTCGGTTCGCTCGCCTTCTCGTTCCTCGTACCGGCACTGGCCGGTTACATCGCCTTTGCCATCGCCGACCGGCCGGGTCTGGCGCCAGGATTCACCGCGGGCGCCGTGGCGGTATTCGTCGGAGCCGGATTCATCGGTGGTCTCATCGGTGGTCTGATCGCCGGGTTTGCCGCCCTCTACATCGGCCGGATCGGTGTTCCGCAGTGGGCACGTGGCCTGATGCCGGTGGTGATCATCCCGTTGTTCGCCTCACTGGTGGTCGGCCTGCTGATGTTCATCGTGCTCGGGAAGCCGCTGGCCGCGCTCACCGACGGACTCACCGACTGGCTGAACGGATTGTCGGGCTCGTCTGCGGTGGTGCTCGGTGTCATCCTCGGACTGATGATGTGCTTCGACCTCGGCGGTCCGGTCAACAAGGCTGCGTACGCATTCGCCGTGGCCGGACTCTCGGTCACCGACCACGCATCGCTGCAGATCATGGCTGCGGTCATGGCGGCCGGCATGGTGCCGCCGCTGGCGATGGCCCTGGCCTCGACCGTTCGTCCCGGACTCTTCACCCCGGCCGAACGTGAGAACGGAAAGGCGGCCTGGCTGCTGGGCGCCTCGTTCATCTCCGAAGGAGCGATCCCGTTCGCGGCGGCCGACCCATTCCGCGTGATTCCTTCGATGATGGCCGGCGGTGCCGTGACCGGCGCTCTGATCATGGCGGCCGACGTGACCCTGAGCGCGCCCCACGGCGGCATCTTCGTCTCGTTCGCCATCGGCGGGCTCCTGTGGTTCTTCGTCGCACTCGCGGCAGGAACCATCATCTCGGCAGCGTGCGTTGTCGCCGCCAAGCAGTTCATCCGCCCCCGCAAGGTGGCCGACACCGAGGCCAAAGTCCTCACCGCGGCCTGATCCACACACAGAGCACAGCAACACCCTGATCACAGCTTCACCCCAGCTCGAAACAACCCCACAGCTCGAAACAAACAAGGAGAAAATCATGCCCAGTACCACCGTTGCGGTCGGATCGTCCATCGGCCTGCACGCCCGCCCCGCAGCCACCATCGCCGAAGCCGTGTCGGCCGCCGGGATCCCGGTGACCCTGGCCGTGGCCGGGGGTGAGCCGGTGGACGCCGGCTCGGCCCTGCTGATCATGACGCTCGGCGCGACGGTGGGCACCGAGGTCACCGTCACCAGTGAGGATCAGGGAACGCTCGACAAGGTCGCCGGGCTCGTGGCCTCGGATCTCGACGCCTGAACAAGGTCGCATCGGCCTGGTAGCAGGCCGCATCCCCTCTGTGACGCGGTGGGCCGGGAAGCTTTATCCGGCCCACCGCGTTATTCTTTGGTGCCATTTTTGTGCGCGCACGACGCAGTCGGATCTCCCGTTCGACACGCTGCTTCAGTACACCGAGGAGGACTGTGTTCGAGGCCGAACAACACCATCTGGATCGCGTATACGGTCGGCTCGACCGGATGCGCCGCAACGCGCAGACCCGGCTGGCGTCTGCGCTGCGCGATACCGGTGGCACCCCACAGGCCCGTTCCGAACGCGAATCCTATGAGCGTCTGTACAACGACGACCTGACCAAGTTCGATGCCGCCGAACACAATCTCTACTTCGGCCGCCTCGACCTCGACAGCGGTGAGGTCCGCCGGATCGGGCGCATCGGCATCCTCGACGACGACGATCAGGACAGCACCCTCCTGCTCGATTGGCGCGCACCGCTCAGTCGCCCGTTCTACCTCGCGACCCCCGCATCACCGGAAGACGTGCAGACGCGCAGTCACGTCCGCACCCGCAACCGCACCATCACCGCGATCAACGACGAACGTCTCGACGTCACCGAGATCGCCGACGCCGACGACACCGGCCACGGCGACGTGGTCAACGAAACGGCACTGATCACCGCTCTCAACGCCGCCCGTACCGGGCACATGAACGACATCGTCGAGACCATCCAGCGTGAGCAGGACGTCATCATCCGGTCGCCGCACCGCGGCGTGCTGGTGGTCCAGGGTGGTCCGGGCACCGGCAAGACCGCGGTGGCACTCCACCGCGCCGCCTACCTGCTGTACACCTATCGCGAAACCCTCGCGCGCAGTGGCGTTCTCATCATCGGCCCCAACACCACGTTCTTGAAGTACATCGGGCAGGTGCTGCCGTCCCTCGGCGAGAGCGGCGTCCTCCTGTCGACCATCGGCGACCTCTACCCGGGCGTCCAGGCCACCGTCACCGACAATCCGGTGGCGTCGACCCGCAAGGGCGACCTGGCCATCGTCGATGTCCTGAAACAGGCTGTCCGGGACCGCCAAGAGCTGCCCTCATCGCCGATCATCCTGAAGTTCGAGGGATATGAGGTCGCCATCACCAGCAAGGTGATCCAGCGTGCCCGCGGCCGGGCGAGGTCGTCGCGGCGACCGCACAACCACGCCCGCTCGGTATTCATGCGCTCGGCGTTCGACGCGCTGGCGCAGCAACATGCCGAACGGATCGGTTCGAGCCTGATCGACGGTTCACAGCTGCTGAGCGGCACCGACATCGCAGACATCCGCGACGAGATGCGCGAAGACCCGGATATCACTGCCGCTCTGGCGCATTTCTGGCCTCAGCTGTCCCCGCAGGTGGTGCTGGCGGATCTGCTCACGTCACCGCAGCGGATCAAGTCCGCGACGCCCGGCTGGCCACAAGCCGACCGGGACGCACTTCTCCGTACCTCACGTAGTGGTTTCAGCCCCGCCGATGCACCGCTCCTCGACGAACTGGCCGAGATCATCGGCATCGACAACGACGGCGATGAAGAGCGAGAACGCGCCCAGTGGCGTCAAAAGCTGTCGGACGCACAGGATGCGCTCGACATCCTGACCGGATCGGCACCCCAGGACCTCGAAGATGAACTGGACCCGGAAATCCTGATGGCATACGACCTGATCGATGCCGAACAACTTGCGGCACGCCAGACCAACCGGGTGGCTCTGACCACGGCCGAACGCGCATACAACGACCGCACCTGGACATTCGGCCATGTGATCGTCGACGAAGCCCAGGAACTGTCGGCGATGGCATGGCGAATGATCATGCGCCGCATCCCGAATCGCTGGATGACCGTCATCGGGGACACCGCGCAGACGGGCGATCCGGCGGGGACGAACTCATGGGGCGAGGTGCTCACCCCGTACGTGGCCCAGCGGTGGCGCAAGTTCGACCTGACGGTCAACTACCGCACACCCAGCGAGATCATGGCGGTCGCGGCCCCGATCCTCGAGCAGATCGACAGCGAGATGTCGGCGCCCACCTCGATCCGATCGAGTGGACGGCCACCGGTCTTCGAGCAGACATCGGCCAACAAGGTCGGTTCGGTTGCGGCCAGACTCGCGACCGAACCACTCGACGGGATCGCTGCGATCATCGCCCCGGACGAGTTGATCGACGAAATCCGCTGTGCCACCGAGAATCTCGATGGCGGTGGGGTGGAACTGTCCGTTCTCACCGTGGCGCAATGCAAGGGCCTGGAGTTCGACCGCACGATCGTCATCGAACCGTCGATGATCGTGCAGCAGTCAGCACGCGGATGGGGCGATCTGTATGTGGCACTCACCCGGGCAACTCAGCAGCTGGCAGTTGTGCACAGCGCCGAGTTGCCCCAGCCCCTACAGCGGGCCGCTCAGACGGTGTGAACGATCAGGACGTCGGACCGCGACTTGCGGGCGACGTCCGCAGGGACGGAACCGAGCAACCGACCGGCGATCGAGTTGAGACCCTTGTTACCGACCACGAGCAGGTCGGCGTTGGAGTCCGCAACGAGGTTCAGCAGTGCATCCACCGGAGCGCCGACGACGGGACGGGTGGAGATCTTGACACCACCGGCCGCCGTGGCCCGTTCCTTTGCGGTTCGGAGGATTTCCTCGGTCGGCGCGGACCCGTGAACCTGGTAGCCCTCGTCTTTGAGCACATCGGATGCCGCCGAAACCGCCCTGTCGTCGGTCGGGAAATATGCACACGCAATGATCAACTGTGCCGAGCCCCCACTGATCGCCCCCGCGCGCTCCACGGCCTTCATCGACGATTCAGATCCATCGGTTCCCACTACGACGGTCTGGTATGCGCTCATTCATTCCTCCAATAAACGTGCCTGCATATGGAAACGCCCGGCGGCGTTGCCTTCCGAGAGGGTATATCGCTACCGGCGTCCAGCAATCGGGTATCCACGGAAGCGCGCACCACCGACTGCGCTGACCTGCGGCGATGATTACTGTCACTCGCGTCACATGTAACTTGGTCTACGAGATCCCCGCGGCGTCCATGCCGCGCAACTCTTTCTTCAGATCAGCTATTTCATCGCGCAGGCGACCCGCGAGTTCGAACTGCAGATCGCGGGCAGCATTCATCATCTGATCGGTCAGCGCGCCGATGAGGTCCGCGAGTTCTGCACGAGGCATCGCGGACACGTCCCGGCCATCGAGTACACCGGAGGACGTCGACGCCCGCCCCGGCTCGCCCTGCGCCCGACGACCACGACTCGCATTGCGGCCGGAACCACCAACGGCAACAGCATCTTCGGCTTCTTCGTAGACCTGATCGAGGATGTCGGCGATCTTCTTCCGCAACGGCCTCGGATCGACGCCCATCTTCTTGTTGTAGGCGACCTGCTTCTCGCGGCGACGATCGGTCTCCTCGATGGCGTTGCGCATCGAGTCGGTGATCTTGTCGGCGTACATGTGCACCTCGCCCGAGACATTTCGGGCTGCACGCCCGATGGTCTGGATCAAGCTGGTGGTACTCCGCAGGAACCCTTCCTTGTCGGCGTCGAGGATGGCGACCAGGGAGACCTCGGGCAGGTCCAAACCCTCACGGAGAAGGTTGATTCCGACCAGTACGTCGTAGTCACCGAGCCGGAGCTGACGCAGGAGTTCGACGCGACGCAAGGTGTCGACCTCCGAGTGCAGGTAGCGCACCCGAATTCCCATCTCCAGCAGGTAATCAGTGAGGTCTTCCGACATCTTCTTGGTCAGTGTGGTGACCAGAACCCGCTCGTCCTTTTCACTGCGTTCCCGGATCTCGTGGATCAGATCGTCGATCTGTCCCTTGGTCGGTTTGACGACCACCTGCGGGTCGACGAGGCCGGTCGGCCGGATCACCTGCTCGACGAACTCACCGTTCGATTGTCCGAGCTCATACGGTCCCGGTGTTGCCGACAGGTATACCGTCTGGCCGATGCGATCAGTGAACTCACTCCAGGTCAACGGCCGGTTGTCGACCGCCGACGGCAACCGGAAACCGAAGTCGACCAGATTGCGCTTGCGCGACATGTCGCCCTCGTACATGGCGCCGATCTGCGGCACCGTGACGTGTGACTCGTCGATCACCAGCAGGAAGTCTTCCGGGAAGTAGTCGATCAGGGTTGCCGGTGCGGTACCCGGGCCACGGCCGTCGATGTGGCGTGAATAGTTCTCGATGCCCGAACAGAAGCCGACTTGCCGCATCATCTCGAGGTCGTAGTTGGTCCGCATCCGCAAACGCTGGGCCTCGAGCAGTTTGCCCTTGCCCTCCAGGTCGGCGAGGCGTTCCTCGAGCTCGGTCTCGATCGAGGCGATCGCCCGCTCCATGCGCTCGGGTCCGGCTACATAGTGCGTGGCCGGGAAGATCCGCAATCCCTCGACCTGCCGGACGACATCACCGGTCAGCGGATGCAGGTAGTACAGCGCTTCGATCTCATCACCGAAGAACTCGATCCGGATCGCCAGCTCCTCGTAGGAGGGGATGATCTCGACCGTGTCACCGCGCACCCGGAAACTGCCACGGGTGAAGCTGACGTCGTTGCGGCTGTACTGGACATCGACGAGCAGGCGTAACAGCGCGTCACGGTCGACCTCCAGCCCGACCTCGAGCTGCACCGAACGATCGAGGTAGGACTGCGGTGTTCCGAGGCCGTAGATGCACGACACGGACGCCACCACCACCACGTCGCGACGGGACAACAGGCTGAACGTCGCCGAGTGACGCAACCGCTCCACGTCGTCGTTGATCGACGAGTCCTTCTCGATATAGGTGTCCGTCTGCGCGATGTACGCCTCGGGCTGGTAGTAGTCGTAGTAGGACACGAAGTACTCAACGGCATTGTTGGGCAACATGTCCCGGAGCTCGTTGGCGAGCTGGGCGGCAAGGGTCTTGTTCGGCGCCATCACCAGCGTCGGCCGCTGCACCTTCTCGATCAACCAGGCGGTGGTCGCCGATTTACCGGTGCCGGTGGCGCCGAGCAGGACGATGTCTTTCTCACCGTCGGCCAGCCGCTTCTGGAGCTGTTTGATCGCCGTCGGCTGATCGCCGGCCGGCTGGTGATCGCTGACGACCTCAAATGTCGCCTCGGTACGTTCGATCTCCCCGACCGGGCGGAATTCCGAGTGCGCAACGATCGGATGTTCTGCTGCGAAAGCCATGACGCCAGAGTAATCGCGACCTCTGACACGGCGCGTACGCCGACAGCGGACACCCGGCTGGGTTAGGTTGTCGCGATGGCTGCGCCGCACCCGCCCAAACACGAGATCTTCGATGTCCCGGGGCGCACGAATACCGATCCCAAGGGGTTCATCCGTGCGGTCGAGGTCTACCGGACCACCGACTTCGGGCTCTACATGGACCGGCCCGCCGATCATCGGCAGTTCAGCCGGCTGCAATCCTGGCTACTCCCCGACTTCGGGCTCCGGGCGAACATTTTCCACTTCCGCCCCGGACACGAGCGCAACCAGCGCCTCTACCTCGATGTCGGGGCGTTCACCGGCCCCGACGCGGACGGTTGCTGGCATTCGGAGGACTGGTATCTCGACCTGATCGATCGCCCGGGCCACCTCGAACTCGAAGACGTCGATGAACTGTTCGACGCCCATGCCGCCGGCCTACTCCCGCGTGAGCACGCCGAGGCGGCGGTCCACATCGCCACTCGCACGATGACCGGTGCAGCGGCACACGGGAACGACGTCGAGGCCTGGCTGGCCGCCCAGGGCGCCGCACTCGTGTGGCAGTAGGCCGGCCGCCTCGACGGCCGATCTGTCACGCCGGGTTGAGCGTCACACCAGGTTGATCGTCACGGCGCGGCCGGGATCGGCGTTGGCGTGCACGCCCGGACTGCGCTCCGGGAATCCGCCGTCCGACAGCGGATCGATCAAGTCTGCCGCCGACGCCCCGGCGGCCAGGGCGACGTCGAGTTCGATGACATCGAGCGCCGCAGCCCCTACCTCGGACGTACGCCCCACGTGCTTGATGTCGGCGATCTTGTCGCCGCCGAGCACTCGCAACCGATTCGTCAGCCGGGTCGCGTCGACCGGCCATTGCTCCCGGTAGGCCACCTCGGCGCTCGGCTGCGGCGCACAGGCCCGAGTGCGGACCCCGCGCTCGTACGGCACGAGCCGCTCGTCCCACAGTGCCGCCGCCTTCGCCGCGAGATCATCGGGGGTGCCGCTGTTGTCGAGCCACACATCCGCGACCGCACGCCGATCCTCGACACTGGCCTGCGACCGGATCCGAGCCCGGGCGTCGTCTTCCGGCATACCGCGCTGGCCGGTCAGACGAGCCAGCCGGACGCCTTCGTCGGCGTGCACGATGACCACCAGATGGAAGAACGGCGCGGTGTGGTTCTCCACCAACAGCGGAATGTCCTGGAGCACGATCGCATCCTCGGGCGCCGCGTCGAGCAATTCAGCGGCGCGCGCACCGACCAACGGGTGCGTGATGCCGTTGAGTTTCTTTCGTTGCTCGTCATCGACGAAGGCCTTGGCCGCCAATGCCGCCCGGTCGAGCGCACCGTCGGGCAGCAGAATGTCTGCGCCGAACGTCTCGACCAGCTGGGCAAGACCATCACTGCCCGGTGCGACAACTTCCCGGGCGATGACGTCCGCGTCAATCAGATATGCACCGCGCTCGGTCAGAGTGCGTGCCACCGTGGATTTTCCGGCGCCGATACCGCCGGTCAGGCCTACTCGAATCACCGACTCAGTGTTGCAGATGATCAGTCCGTGACGCCGGTCAGCTCGGTCTTCGCCGCAGTCAACGCGTTTCGGCCGGTGCCGTCACCGCTCGTCCGTTCGCCCCAATCCTGCTGCAACTCCGCCCTACGGTCCGCAATCGCACGGTACCGTCGCCTTACCCGCACGGAGCGTCCACACGATTGGATCGGCGCGTGCTGAAACCCGAGTGCGTTGGCATCTCCTCCTTGGTGGGCACATGTTCTTATCAAAACCATTGAACGGCAAGGCGACACGGCGCCGGACCCGCCGGCCCGTACCCACCGCGGCGGTTGCGGTGATGCTCACAACCGCGTTGGTCGGAACCGCCTGCTCCTCGGATTCGGACACATCGACGTCTTCGAGTAGTTCGCCATCGAACAGCGCGCTGCTGCCACTCGACGCTGCCGCCATGGACAAGGTCGTCGACGACATCGCCACCGGGTTCCACGAGATAGGCATGATGGTGTTGATCCGGACACCGCAGGGCGACTACACAAACGGATGGGGCACTCTCGGGCTCGACTCCACCGAGAAGCCGACTCCCGCCACGAAGGTCCGCGTCGGTTCGAACACCAAGACCTGGACCGGTACCGCGATCATGCAGATGGTCCAGGAGGGCAAGATCTCCGTCGACGATCCGGTCAGCAAATATCGGCCAGATGTTCCGGGCGGAGAGAACATCACCATCGGGCAGCTGCTCGACATGCGTAGCGGGCTCTACAACTACACCGAGACGATCGAACTGAACACCGCACTCGACGAGGACACCCAGAAGGTTTGGACGCCCGAAGAGCTGCTGGCGCTGGCCTTCGCACATCCGCCGTATTCGGCTCCCGGCACCGAATACCACTACTCCAACACGAACACCGTCCTGCTCGGTCTCATCGCCCAGGAACTCGACGGCAAACCCATCGCCAAGATCTTTCAGGACCGTTTCTTCTCCGAGCTCGGCATGACCGGCTCATCGTTCCCCGCCAACACCGACACCTCCCTTCCGTCCACCTATGTGAACGGGTACTCGTACAGCGGGAACGTCGAGACCTTGGGTGAAGGCAAGGAATCCCTTCCACCGGAGAGGCTCGCGGCCATCGAAGCCGGCACGGTTGAGCCGAGGATCACCACCAACGACAACCCGTCGTGGACCTGGTCGGCGGGCCAAGGCATTTCGACGGCGGGCGACCTGGCCACCTGGGTGGAGGCCCTGGGCAAGGGCCGGCTCCTCGACGCGAAAACCCAGCAGCTGCGCATGGACAGCATCAAACCTTCGGACCCCGACGACCCCGGAAGCTCCGGTTACGGTTACGGCATCGCTTCGATGGGACCGCTACTCGGGCACATCGGTGAGATGCCCGGCTACAACTCGTTCATGGGCTACGACCCCGTCAACGACGTGACACTGGTGGTCTGGGGGAACCTCGCGCCCACCGCAGACGGATTCCCGCCGGCCGCCGTGCTCGCCAAGTCGCTGATTCCGTTCGTTTACGCCGGGGCCCCCGACGACACGGGCGAGGACATCGACGACGCCGCGGAGGACACGGGTGGCGGATGACCCGGACAAAAACAAACGCCCCCGGCCAGAAGGCCGGGGGCGTTTGATCTAGTGCTCTATCAGGCGTTGCCCGAAAGCTTTTCGCGCAGAGCAGCAAGCTGCTCGTCGCTGGCCAGCGAGCCACCGCTCTTCGGAGCGGACGACGAAGAAGACGACGACGAGGACGCGGTTGCGACATCGTCACCACCCTTGTCAGCCGAATCCGACGAGTACTCGGACGGTGCGTTGGCAGCGGCCTCGGCGGCAGCGGCGAACTTCTCCATCTGAGTGGTGTGCATCTTGTGGCGACGCTCTGCCTCGGCGTAGCGCGACTCCCACGCTTCCCGCTGCTTGTCGAAGCCCTCGAGCCATTCGTTGGTCTCGGGATCGAAGCCCTCGGGGAAGATGTAGTTGCCCTGCTCGTCGTAGCTGTCGGCCATGCCGTACTTCGAGGGGTCGAACTCTTCGGTGTAGTCCTCGTTGGCCTGCTTGAGGCTCAGCGAGATCCGGCGACGCTCGAGGTCGATGTCGATGACCTTGACCATCGCGTCGTCACCAACGGCGACAACCTGATCCGGCACCTCGACGTGGCGCTCGGCCAGCTCCGAGATGTGGACGAGGCCTTCGATTCCCTCTTCGACCCGCACGAATGCACCGAACGGAACCAGCTTGGTGACCTTGCCGGGCACGATCTGGCCGATGGCGTGGGTGCGAGCGAACTGGCGCCACGGATCTTCCTGCGTTGCCTTGAGCGACAGCGACACGCGCTCGCGGTCCAGATCGACGTCGAGAACCTCGACGGTGACCTCGTCGCCAACTGCGACAACCTCGGACGGGTGATCGATGTGCTTCCAGGACAGCTCGGAAACGTGAACCAGTCCGTCGACTCCGCCGAGATCGACGAATGCGCCGAAGTTGACGATGGAGGACACGACGCCCTTGCGGACCTGGCCCTTCTGCAACTGGTGCAGGAACTCGCTGCGCACCTCGGACTGGGTCTGCTCGAGCCATGCACGGCGCGAGAGGACCACGTTGTTGCGGTTCTTGTCGAGCTCGATGATCTTGGCTTCGATCTCCTTGCCGATGTACGGCTGCAGATCGCGCACGCGACGCATCTCCACCAGCGATGCGGGGAGGAATCCGCGCAGTCCGATGTCCAGGATCAGGCCGCCCTTGACGACCTCGATGACGGTGCCCTTGACGGCCTCGTCCTTTTCCTTGAGCTCTTCGATGGTGCCCCACGCCCGCTCGTACTGTGCGCGCTTCTTGGACAGGATCAACCGACCCTCTTTGTCCTCCTTGGTGAGGACGAGTGCTTCCACCGCGTCACCGACGCTGACAACCTCGCTGGGGTCGACGTCGTGCTTGATGGACAATTCGCGGGACGGGATCACTCCCTCGGTCTTGTAACCGATGTCGAGCAGCACTTCGTCACGGTCAACTTTGACGATGGTGCCCTCGACGATGTCGCCATCATTGAAGTACTTGATAGTTGCATCGATAGCGGCAAGAAAATCCTCAGCCGAGCCAATATCGTTAATGGCTACTTGCGGCGAGGTAATGGTCGTGGACGACATATGTTAGATGGCTCCGGACAGGTTGGGTTGTAGGGACAGATGTTGCAGATATTGCTGGAACGACACGAATCACTGCGAAGTGATCGGCATGTAGAACCACACGAGCACAGGCACGCGCGTGGTTGAGGATACGCCAGGCCCGGTGGCCTGGGCAAATACCGGCGATTCGCACCCGCTGATGCGTGGCACCGTGGACTCGAAAACGAGCGCCGCGGCGAATCGTCGCTGGTGGGACGCCGATGCCGAGGATTACCACCAGACTCACGGGGAGTTCCTCGGAGCCGGGAGTGAGTCCGGCGACTTCGTCTGGTGCCCCGAGGGACTCCGCGAAGAGGACGTTCACCTACTCGGCGACGTTACCGGAAAGGCCGTTCTGGAGATCGGCTGTGGGTCGGCGCCGTGCAGTCGATGGCTCACCGGGCAGGGTGCCCACGCGGTGGGCCTGGACCTGTCGCGACAGATGCTGCGTCGGGGTCAGACGGCAATGGCCGGCGGTGGACCACAGGCACCGCTGGTGCAGGCCGGCGCCGAACAGCTCCCTTTCGGCGACGGTGTCTTCGATCTGGTCTGCTCGGCGTTCGGCGCGGTGCCGTTCGTCGCGGATTCGGCCGCGGTGATGACCGAGGTCGCGCGGGTGTTGAAGCCTGGTGGGAAGTGGGTCTTTTCGGTGAACCATCCGATGCGGTGGATGTTCCCGGATGATCCCGGTCCCGCTGGTCTGACGGTGATGCTCTCCTACTTCGACCGCACCCCCTATGTGGAGACCGAAGCCGACGGGACAGTGACCTACGTCGAACACCACCGCACCGTCGGTGACCGGATCCGGGAGATCCGCGGGGCCGGGCTGATCCTCGAGGACCTCATCGAACCGGAGTGGCCTGAAGGGTTCGAGAGGGAATGGGGTCAGTGGAGTCCACTTCGCGGCCAGCACTTTCCGGGCACGGCCATCTTCTGTTGCAGGAAACCCGACCCGGACTCCTGACGCCTGCCGCGACTACAGCGCGGCGACGACCGCATCGGCGAACTCGGTCGTGGTGGCCAGACCGTCGAGGTCGCGCGTTGCGATGCCCTTCGACAGGGTCGATCCGACGGCGTCGCGAATGAGGGTGGCGGCGACGGCGAGGTCGCGGTCACCGGTGCGGGCGGCCTGCCAATCCAGCATCATCGCCGCCGACCCGATGATGCCCACCGGATTTGCGATGTTTTGCCCGGCGATATCGGGCGCCGCCCCATGGGCGGCCTGAGCCATCACCTTGTCGGCAGAGCTGTTCACCGACGCTGCCGAGCCCAGTGAACCCGCAAGCTCGGCGGCGAGGTCGGACAGGATGTCGCCGAAGAGGCTTTCGGTGACCACCACGTCGAACTCGTGCCCGCGCCGCACGAGATGCGCGGCCATGGCGTCTACATGTTGTTCGGTGATCTGCACTTGCGGATAGCGCTGACCGATCTCCCGGCAGACATCGCGGAACAGTCCCGTGGTCATCGTCAGCACGTTGGCCTTGTGAACTATCGTCACCTGCTTGCGTCGCGTCATCGCAAGCTCGAACGCGGACAACGCAATTCGTTCGGTGGCCGCGCGCGTGATCACACCGACCGCGAGGGCGACGTCCGGCGTCGGCATGAACTCACCTGTCCCCCGCACCATGTTCCGGTCGGCGTACAGACCCTCACTGTTTTCGCGCACGATGATCAAATCCATCTGCGGACTCAACGCAGGTACCCCGGGGTAAGCCACCGCAGGGCGAATGTTGGCGTAGAGGTCGAAGCGTTTCCGGATCACCGCCCCCGGTGTCAGGCCGGTGCGATGCTCGGGCGGATAGCCCGCGGAGTCGTGGGGTCCGAGGATCCACATGTCGAGGTCATCCAGTGCGGACAGGGTTTGTTCGGGGATGGCCTCGCCGACGGATTCGATGGCCGCCCGTCCGATCTCCAGAGGTATCCACTCGACGGAACAGCCGGTTCGGGTCAGCGCGACGTCCACGATTCGGGCGGCAGCCGGCACCACTTCGGGCCCGATCCCGTCGCCGTTGATGAGTCCGATCCGGCAGCGCTGCGTCATGGCACCGATGCTTCCAGACGCGGTAGCTGGGAGACTGAGGAGCATGCCTGCCGAAGGATTGGTCAACAGCTCGCACTGGGGCGTCTTCACCGCTTCCGTCGACGGCGATGGATTGCACGTCACACCGGACTCCGCCGACCCCGATCCCTCGCCACTGCTCGAGAACATCCGGGCGTCGCTCGACACCGGAGCCCGCATCCTGCACCCGTATGTTCGCCGCCGGTGGCTGACCGACGGTCCCGGCGCCGACAGCACGCGCGGTGACGACGAGTTCGTCGAGGTGACCTGGGATCATGCACTCGACCTCGCGGCTCGCGAGTTGGAACGCACCCGCAGCACATTTGGGAACTCCGCGATCTTCGGCGGTTCGTACGGCTGGGCCAGCGCCGGCCGATTCCACCACGCGCAGAGTCAGTTACATCGCTTTCTCAACTGTCTCGGCGGTTACACCCGGTCGCGGCACACCTACAGCCATGGCGCGTCGGAGGTTCTGCTTCCGCATGTGGTCGGCGATGTGGCGCCGCTCTATTCACCCACGACGTGGAAAGTGATGAGCGAACACACCGAACTGTTCGTGTGTTTCGGTGGCATGCCTGCCAAGAATTCCCAGGTCAATGGTGGCGGCGTCAGCAAACACATCGTTCGCGGTGCCATCGAGGCCGCGCGGGACAACGGCGCTCAGTTTGTTCTGGTCGGACCACTCGCCGACGACCTTGCGCTGGCACCAAACGACGAGTGGATCGCCATCACCCCGGCCACCGACACCGCCCTGATGTTGGCGCTGTGCTGGGTACTGCTTGACGAGAACCTGTGCAACAGAGACTTTCTCGACCGCTATTGCGTGGGCTTCGAGCGGTTCGCCGAGTACCTGCGCGGCGAACCCGACGGTGTGGTGAAGGATCCGCGGTGGGCCGCCCCGATCTGCGGGGTGGAGCCGGCCACGATCACCACGCTGGCACGGCGGATGGCGGCCAAACGCACGATGGTGACAACCTCGTGGTCGTTGCAACGAGCCACCTACGGCGAGCAACCGTTGTGGGCCTCCATCGCGCTGGCCTCATTCCTCGGCCAGATCGGTCTTCCCGGAGGTGGTTTCGGACATGGATACGGTTCTACCGGCGGTATGGGCGCGGCCAAACTGCCCTATTCGCTGCCCACCTTCTTTCAGGGCGCCAACCCGGTGCGCGAGTTCATCCCGGTGGCACGTATTGCCGACATGCTGCTCCACCCCGGCGAGAACTACGAGTTCAACGGTCGCACCGAGGTCTATCCCGACACCCGGCTGGTTTATTGGGCCGGCGGCAATCCGTTCCATCACCACCAAGATCTGGTCCGGCTACGGCGCGCGTTCACACGACCTGAGACAGTCATCGTCCACGAGCCGTTCTGGACCGCGACCGCACGTCACGCCGACATCGTGTTTCCGGTGACCACCACCGTCGAGCGCAACGACATCGGCTGCGGGCGATACGACCCGACGATGGTTGCGATGCGTCAGGTCACCGAACCCGTCGGCGAGGCGCGGAGCGACTACGACATCCTCGCGCAGCTGAGCAAACGGCTCGGTATCCACGATGAGTTCACCGAGAACCTCGACGAATGGGGCTGGCTCGAGAAGATCTATGAGGACTGGCGCACGGCCACTCCCGCCGAGCACACGCCGAACGAGAACTTCGCCGAATTCTGGGCAAAGGGTCGCCTGGATCTTTCGGGCCGGGTCACCACATCTGATCTGTACCAGGAGTTTCGCAGCAATCCCACCGCTCACCCACTGCGGACGCCGAGTGGTCGCATCGAGATCTTCTCCCACACCATCGACGGCTTCGGCTACGACGACTGCCCACCGCACCCGGCCTGGCTCGCACCGCCGGAAGCCGACGCACTCGGTTCAGGCGAGTACCCGCTGTGCCTGATCGCCAACAATCCGAAGACACGGCTTCACAGCCAACTCGACCACGGCGCATTCAGTGCCGCATCGAAAGTTCAAGGGCGAGAACCGATTCGACTCCACCCGGACGATGCGGCATCTCGATCCATCACCGACGGCGATCTGGTCCTGGTCCGTAGCGAGACCGGACAATTGTTGGCCGGCGCCGTCATCGACGACAACGTCGCACCCAACATCGCCCAGTTGTCGACCGGCGCCTGGTTCGACTACAGCTCACCCGACATCGCCGCCTGCATACACGGGAATCCCAACGTGCTGACCCCCGATGTCGGCACCTCCCGGCTGTCCCAGGCCAGCACCGGACAGCTCGTTCGTGTCGAGATCGAGAAATACAAAGGCGAGGTCCCGGCCATCACCGCACACGACCACAAGCAGTGGAACACCCCGTCGAGCGGGCCGTAGTTGCCGCCGAGCGGGCCCTCGTTACCGCCGAGCGGGCCGTAGTTACCGCCGAACGGGCCCTCGTCACCGCCGAGCGGGCCAAAGTTGCACATCTGAAAGATATTTGGGCAAGCCAAGATCTAGGGTGGCCAGATGGCACATTCGATCGAGCTCATTTTCGATGAGGTCACGAACACTATCATCGGTGAGCAGTGGCGAAAGCTGGCCGATGCCGGGTTGCCGAGTCAGGGCAGCATCCGGTCGACGTCCAATCGACCTCATGTCACCCTGATCGCGGCAGACTCGATCGACGCCACCGCCGACGTGGAGCTCAGCGCCATCCGTGGTGTTGCCGGGATGACCATCAATATCGGGGCACTGCTGCTGTTTTGGGGTCGCCGCGGGACTGCAGCCCGTCTGGTTGTCCCATCTGATCACCTATTGGACATCCATGCCCAGGTGTTCGACGCGACCTGCCCACATATCGGCGGACGGCCACTCGCCCACGTCTCACCCGGCAGCTGGACCCCACACATCACCCTCGCCCGTCGACTGGTCGAAGGTCATCTCGGACATCTGATGAGGGCGCTCAGCGAGGGACCCGAGATGTTCACCGCACAAGTCGCCGGACTGCGTCGCTGGAACGGCGACACCCGCGAAGAGTTCCACCTCGTCTGACGGGCGTCAACCGGCAACAAGCCGCTCGATTGCATGCAACGGCAACGGCAACCAGCTCGGTCGGTGACGTGCCTCGTACACCGCTTCATAGACGGCCTTGTCGAGTTCATAGGCCCGGAGCAGCGCGGAGTTGTCACGCGGATCCTCACCGGTAACGGCTGTGTACCCGTCGCAGAAGGCCGACGAGTTCCGGTCCACCCACTCCAGGGCCCGAAATTCGCGCTGCCCGGTCGCCCCTGGCGATCCCTGGCTCAACAGATGGTGGCCGGCGTAGTCGAACGAGCGGAGCATGCCGGCGACATCTCGCAAGGGACTGTCTGGCAGACGTCGCTCGGCCACCGACTTGAGTGGCTCTCCTTCGAAGTCGATCAACAACCAGGTCAACGGCGTTCGCAGAACCTGGCCGAGATGGAGATCACCGTGGATCCGTTGGACGCGCGTGGCACCCACTTCAGCGGCCTGATCGAAGACCGCCAGCACCGGCTCACGCAGGTCTTCCAATTGCGGAATCGATTGTGCCGCAGCATGCAATCGAGCTCGCATGTCGTTGATCATCGAACTCTCACCGTTGCGTTCGGTCACGCCGAGGCTCCGCGCAAGATCCGCATGTACATGGGCCAGCGCTGCGCCGAGGCGCTCCGCATCCCCGGAGAAGTCACTGCCCAACTCGGCCGCATGCAGGTCGGCCTCGGTGAACAGATCACGAACGCTGATCAGCGCCATGCTCCACCCATCCGCGGCGTTCTCGACAAACTGCTGTGCCATCGCCAACGTCGTCGGCTCACCATCGATGTCTGCCTCGATCCAGCCGCGAAGCTCTGCCACATGCTCACACCCGGCTTCGCTGAGGGCTCGATGCAGTTCCACGTCGGGATTGATCCCGACCTCGAGTTGGCGGAACACCTTGAACAGCAACGATTCGCCGAATACCACCGAGGTGTTGGACTGTTCTGCGTTCATGACCCGACCAGGCGACTCCGAGTCGAGGACACCGCCGGGCAGCGTCTCGAATCGCAACGGCCCGATGCGCTCACCATTGGCCAAAGCGGTGAGGAGGCGGCCCGTCAGATCCGGATCGTGCAATCCGTCGTACGCAGATGCCTTGTCCGGCAAATCATCGGTCAACGCCCAGGACAGCAATGGCTCCGACAGATGCGTTCGATACCCGACCGGGATCTGGTACCGCAGGGCGGGACCGGTGATGAAGTCGACAGAAACCAGGACATGTTCGGCCGCATAGCCTTCGTCGGAGGCCAACGGAACCCGCAGGATCACCCGGACCGCCAATATGGCCCGATCCTTCGCCGAGAACCACCGTTGATGTGGGAGCCACGCCTTCAATCCGTCGGCCAGGTCCTGGTCATCTGGCAAGTTCACGGTCATGGTTGCACCGCCGCCTCTGCTTCACTGCTGAGTGGATACACGTGGGCAATTCCGGCATCAGCTGGATCAGGTTGCAAGGCAAACCAATAGAACCCGTGCCCGGGCAACGTCACAACGTAGGAATCGGACTCGATCTTGGGAAACGGAATGGACCCCGTCAGTTCGACCGGGATCCGGCCGTCGAACGTCGACAGGTCCATGATCACGGCCTGCGGGAAGCGTGACAAATTGTTGACACAGAGGATGACATCGCTGGACCGGCGTTCTTCGGCCGACGGCGCCAACTCCCGGAGGTACGTGAGCACCGACGGGTTGCTGTTGCCGAGCTCGGTGAACGTCCCCAGCCCGAAGGCCGGATGTTGCTTGCGCACCTCGATCATCCGCCGGGTCCAATGGAGCAGCGTGTTGGTCGAGTACATCTGCGCCTCGACGTTGAGTGCCTGGAATCCGTAGGTCGGATCCATGATCACCGGCAGGTACATCCGCGCCGGATCGGTCCGGGAGAAACCGGCGTTGCGATCGGGTGTCCACTGCATCGGCGTACGCACTGCGTCACGGTCACCGAGCCAGATGTTGTCGCCCATTCCGATCTCGTCCCCGTAGTAGAGCATCGGGGATCCCGGCAGGCTCAGCAGTAGCGCGGTGAACAACTCCAGTTGATTCCGATCGTTGTCGAGCAACGGCGCGAGTCTGCGCCGGATCCCGATGTTCGCCTTCATCCGCGGGTCTTTGGCGTACTCGGCGTACATGTAGTCCCGCTCTTCGTCGGTGACCATCTCCAACGTCAACTCGTCGTGGTTGCGCAGGAAAATCGCCCATTGCGCCGACTTCGGAATCGGCGGCGTCTGGTCGAGGATCTCCGAGATCGGGAACCGGTTCTGGCGTCGGACCGCCATGAAAATCCTTGGCATCAGCGGGAAGTGGAACGCCATGTGGCATTCGTCGCCGATGTCCGGCTCACCGAAGTACTCGACGACGTCGGCGGGCCACTGATTCGCCTCGGCCAGTAGGACACGCCCCTGGTACTCGTCGTCGACCACCTTGCGGCATCGTTTGAGAAACTGGTGGGTCTCGCTGAGATTTTCGCAGTTGGTCTCGTCCCGCTCGTACAGATAAGGCACCGCGTCAAGCCGGAATCCGTCGATCCCCAGGTCGAGCCAGAACCGCAACACGTCGATCATCGCCTCGGCGACCTCAGGATTGTCATAGTTGAGGTCGGGCTGGTGAGAGAAGAATCGGTGCCAATAGTATTGCTTGCGAACCGGATCCCACGTCCAGTTGGACACCTCGGTATCGACGAAAATGATGCGGGCATCGGGATAACCCGAATCATCGTCGGCCCAGACGTAGTAGTCGCCGTACGGCCCTTGGGGATCCGAGCGCGACTCCTGGAACCACAGGTGGCTGTCGGACGTGTGGTTCATCACCAGGTCGGTGATGATGCGTATCCCCCGACGGTGGGCCTGGTCGAGCAGCTCGACAAAGTCTTCAACCGTGCCGAACTCGGGCAGGACGGTCCGGAAGTCCCGAATGTCATAGCCCCCGTCCCGCAACGGTGAATCGTAGAACGGCGGTAGCCACAGGCAGTCGACGCCAAGCCATGCCAGATAGTCGAGCTTGTCGGTCAGGCCCCGGAGATCACCGACTCCGTCGTTGTTCGAGTCGTTGAAGGCGCGAACGAGCACCTCGTAGAACACGGCCTTCTTGAACCACTCGTGGTCCACACGTACTGGCTTTGCGTGATCGAAGTCGTCGGACTGTGCCTCGACCAGGTGTCCATCGGCTGTGTGTTCAGCCTCTGCCGGGTCATATGGCGGTCGCGATGAGTCCGGTTGATTTTCCAGGGGCATGCGCACCTCGGGTTGTCAGCTCGGCGTTCTTCTTCGGTCCAACCCTACGTGTTGCTGACCGAGTTGGCCCGGACTGCGACCAACCCGGATCACGTTTATCCACACAGGCGGTCGTCATCCACATTTCGCGGATGGAACCAAAGTTCCTGTCGGCACGTCACATGGCACGAACAACAATTCGACAGCGATCGCCCGGGGGCGACGACAACGCCGGGGGGCATTCATGGGGGAACAGTTCAAGGCATCGCCGACCGAGATCAGCGGCCTCGGTAACTACGTACTGGCGGTCAACGACGGCGTGACGCAAGCCGTCAACCTGGTCAAGCAGCACACCGCGGCCACCGGTGAGTTCAGAGGCCTGATGGTCGCACTTCGTGAGCCCATCGACACGCTGCACGCAGCGACGTGGACCCGCCTTGAAACCCTTCCGCCATCGTTGTCCGGAACCAGCGTCAGCCTCAAACAGGCTGCGTGGAACTACACCAGCACCGAACGCACATCGGCACTGGGCTTCGAACACACCAAACAACAGATCATCGACAAGGCTCCGTTTGCACCACCATTCTCGCGGTCGTCGATATCCGGAACACCGGAGAACAACGATCGATTCATTCGATGGGACGTAGTCGACGACGTTCCGGGAGCAGTCGCTTTCCGGACTCCCACGCCGGTGGATGTCATCCCGCCACCCAGCGAGAACGTCGACTGGAACGCCCTGATCGAAGATACCGCCGGATGGCTGGCTGACGCCGATTCAGCCATTGAACGACTTGTTCGCTGGAGCCCGCTCACTACGGCATTGAATCCGCTCGCCGGAAACTGGTTGGAGCTCAAGCGCATCGGCAACACGTACGGCAAGGCCGGCACTGCGCTTGGAACTTCGGGCGACGACTTGATTTGGTCCAGCAAGGAAATCGACAGCTACTGGGATGGTGCGGCCGCAATTGCGTACACGACCTACAGCACCAACATGGCCAACGGCCTCGAATGGAATGCTGCGGCAGGAAGGCTGATCGACACGGGCCTGCAGATCGCGGCCCAAGGACTCGAAGACGCGGCGCGGGCAACCATCGAGCTGATCAAGGAGGGCCTATCCCGACTGATCAAAGTCGATAGCTGGCAGGGCGTTCTCAAAGTCGCCGCCAAAGTCATTCCCTACGCCGGGACGGCCGCTGCGGTAGGCGAGGTGAGCGCCCTGCTCACAGAAGTCGGCAAAGAGGTCCATCAGATGATCGAAGCCATCACCTCCACAATCGACGCGCTCAAGGCCTTCATCGAGTTCTGCGAAGACCCGATCGGATCGACGAGCGGTCAGATGGATGCAGTCGCGCAACGGAAGATCGATGAGAAGTTACAACCGATCAACGCCCTGGTGAATGAGTACAACGCGGCCGAGGCAAACGCCGAACAAAAGGCGCAAGACGTCGAAGACCTGTTGACAGCAGCGGATATTCAAGCGTTGTTGAACCAGCCAAAGACACCGTTCAGCGTCGGAACCGATAATCAGCCGTGGGAGGATGCCCAGTGAGGACAATGCCGAACACCCTTCTGTTCATTGCGCTCGTCGTGTTCGCATCCGCGTGCACTACCACCAACGAAGGCGACAATGCGGGCATGTCCGCCGCGTCCGGCGAAGAGATCGTGCCCGGTCTCACGAAACCAATCATGCCGTTGTCCGAAGACGCTCGCCAATTCTTATCGCCGCAAGAAATCTGCGACACGCTCACCCCAGAAGACATGGCCCCACTCACCGACGGCGAAGTCACCGATAAACCAACCCCTACAACCGATCTGGGGCTGCCTGGATGCAAATGGCCAGTCGAGAACGGCTGGGGATGGCTGGAACTATCGGTCTTCGAACCGGTCAGCGTGGATGCCCTCATCACGATCTCAGAAGAGCAGTACCAGGTCGGCAACAGCACCGGCTATCAAACATTCCCGGACGCCGTCTACAGCTGCCGAGGAATTGTTGTTTCGCCCGGGGCTCCCGACGGTTACGTCCTCGGCGTCGCGTTGGACAAAGCGATTGGAACGACGCCGGCCAACCCGGACTTGTGCGAACTCGCGATACCGCAGACCGTAAAGGTCCTGGAAAGGCTGGGGTGGTGACGATGCTTTCGCACGATGATTTCGGGAATGCGTTGAGGAAGTTGCAGGGCTCGATGGACAACCTGGCCACCTCGACCATCCGGGCGCGGAAGCGCGAGTTTGCTCCGGTTGAGATCACAACCGGCCGGACCGAGAGTTCGAATCGACCCGACGACTACCACCTGTTCTGTACCGACAAGCAGGCCCGCGACGCCGAGTTCGCCCGGCGGAAGGTTGCGGCTGTAGACAACTGGTATTTCGACCTTGCCGGCAGCAGCCAGCCCATGCGAGAAATCACAGAAGTAGAAACCCGATCGCTGCACAAGCGGGTCGAGGAATTATTCGTCCGGGAATTGAACGAATACCTTTACCACTACCCAGAAACCGAGTACAAGAATTGATCATCCGAACACGGTTGACAACAGCCGCCCTTGTCCTGGCTGTGGCATTCTCGGCGGCGTGCAGTGACGAGGGCGGCAACGCAACTTCCGGAACAGCTGCACCCCAACAATCCAGCGCCGAGGTGCCTCAGGAATTCGATGATGCTCTCAGCGACCTCGAGAATTCGATGAACGACCTCGGCGACGCCACCGACCGCGCCAACGACCTCGATTTCCCACCGGTGGAGATCAACACCGGCGAGGAAGCTGAAGAACCCCGCGACAGCGACGCCGACCACAAACGGTTCTGTGTCGACGCAGAAGCTCGCACGGCCGAACTCGAGCTGCGCACGCGGATCGCCGTCAAAGCCTGGTATTTCGAACTCGCGGAATCCACCAAACCCATGCGGGACATCACCGACAAAGAGACACAGGAGATTCACAAACAGGTCGAGAATGATCTTGCCAAAGAACTGAAGGCCTACCAGTCGTCACATCCCGACGTCACCTGCGCGGGATAGGTGACAACCGGGGTGCGGCCGGCTATCTGCGAAAGAGCTTGTTCCCCAACCACACCAGCGGATCGTACTGACGGTCGACCACTCGCTCCTTCATCGGGATCAAGGCATTATCGGTGATCTTGATGTGTTCGGGACACACATCCGTGCAGCACTTGGTGATGTTGCACAGTCCCAGGCCGTGTTCGGACTGCGCCGAATCACGTCGTTCGGCGACGTCGAGGGGATGCATGTCGAGTTCGGCGACACGCATGAGATAACGCGGACCGGCAAAGTTCACTTTGTTCTCTTCGTGGTCCCGAACCACATGGCAGGTGTCTTGGCAGAGGAAACATTCGATGCACTTGCGGAACTCCTGCGATCGCTGCACATCGACCTGCTTCATCCGGTACTCCCCCGGCTTCAGACCTTCGGGCGGTGTGAAGGATTGGATCTCGCGGGCCTTGTGATAGTTGAACGAGACATCGGTGACCAGATCGCGGATCACCGGGAAGGTCCGCATCGGCGTGACGGTGATGACCTCGTCCTCGGTGAACGTCGACATCCTGCACATACACAGGAGTTTGGGGCGACCGTTGACCTCCGCCGAGCACGACCCGCACTTGCCGGCCTTGCAGTTCCAGCGGACCGCCAGGTCCGGCGTCTGGGTGGCCTGCAACCGGTGGATGATGTCGAGCACCACCTCACCGTCGTTGGCCAGCACGGTGTAGTCCTTCAATTCACCGTCGTCGGCGTCACCACGCCACACCCGGAACTTCGCGTCATAGCCCATGTCAGTTCTCCCTGTTGCCCCCGGCGTCGGGGTGACCGGCGATCTCACCGGCGGTGTAGTACTTCTCGATCTCGGTGAAATCGAAGAGTTCCAGCAGCTCCGGGCGCATGGGGGTCTGTTCCTCCTTGACCACCGTCACCTCCGGGACCGACGAATCACTGCTGAGGTCGGCCGTACAGACCAGCAGTGTGTTGCGCCAATTCGGATCCATCGCAGGATGATCGTCGCGGGTGTGACCACCACGACTCTCGGTGCGCAGCAGTGCCGCCTTGGCGACGCATTCGCAGACCAGCAACATGTTTCGCAGATCGACGGCCAGATGCCATCCCGGGTTGAACTGCCGGTGTCCCTCCACCTGCATGCCGGGCAGACGCGAGCGGATGTCGGCGAGGACTTCGATCGCCTCGGCCACCTCCGCCTCTTTCCGGATGATGCCCACGAGGTCGTTCATGGACTGCTGCAGGTCGGTGTGCAATGTGTACGGGTTCTCGGCCTTGCCCTCGGTCGGCGGATCGAACGGCGCCAGCGCGAACGCCGCCGCCCGGTCGACGTCGGCCGGGGAGACGGTCGGCCTGGTCTTCAGAGATTCGATGTACGACGCCGCACCGAGCCCGGCCCGTCGACCGAAAACCAACAGATCGGATAAAGAGTTGCCGCCCAAGCGATTTGAGCCGTGCATGCCGCCCGAACATTCACCGGCCGCAAACAGGCCCGGCACCCGGGCCGCGCCCGTGTCCGGATCCACCTCGATCCCGCCCATCACATAGTGACAGGTAGGGCCCACCTCCATGGGTTCGGCCGTGATGTCCACATCGGCGAGCTCTTTGAACTGGTGGTGCATCGACGGCAGCCGGCGGATGATCTCGTCGGCCGGCATGCGGGAGGCGATGTCGAGGTAGACACCACCGTGTTCGGTGCCGCGGCCCGCCTTCACCTCTTCGTTGATGGCCCGGGCGACCTCGTCACGCGGCAGCAGGTCCGGTGTGCGGCGGGCACTGTCGTTGTCGGCCAGCCACTTGTCGGCTTCTTCCTCGGATTCTGCGTACTGCCCTTTGAACACCGGCGGAATGTAGTCGAACATGAACCGTTTGCCGTCGGTGTTCTTCAGGACACCTCCGTCACCGCGAACACCTTCCGTCACGAGGATGCCCTTGACGCTCGGTGGCCAGACCATGCCGGTCGGATGGAACTGGATGAACTCCATGTTGATCAGGGTGGCACCGGCCCGCAACGCGAGTGCGTGTCCGTCACCGGTGTACTCCCACGAGTTTGACGTCACCTTGAACGATTTACCGATACCTCCGGTGGCGACCACCACCGCCGGGGCTTCGAACAGCACAAATCGACCGGATTCACGCCAGTACCCGAACGCGCCCGCGATGGCATCGCCATCTTTGAGCAGTTCGGTGATGGTGCATTCGGCAAATACCTTGATGCGCGCCTCGTAGTCACCGGTGGCCGCGTAATCCTCCTGCTGCAGCGAGACGATCTTCTGCTGCATGGTCCGGATCAGTTCAAGACCCGTCCGGTCGCCGACGTGCGCCAGCCTCGGATAGGTGTGGCCGCCGAAGTTGCGCTGGGCGATTCGGCCGTCCTCGGTCCGATCGAACAGCGCGCCATAGGTTTCCAGCTCCCAGACCCGATCCGGCGCTTCGCGGGCGTGCAATTCCGCCATCCGCCAGTTGTTCAGGAACTTGCCGCCGCGCATGGTGTCTTTGAAATGGGTTTGCCAGTTGTCTTTCGAGTTGGCGTTCCCCATCGACGCGGCACACCCACCCTCGGCCATCACGGTGTGCGCCTTACCGAACAATGACTTACAAACCACGGCGACGGAGTAGCCCTTCTCGCGGGCCTCGATGACCGCCCGCAGACCGGCGCCCCCGGCACCGATGACTATGACGTCGTATTTGTGGCGTTCGGTTTCCGTCATCTAGCAATGGCTCCTAAGCGTGAAATCGATTGCGCAACAGGTGTTGCGCACAGGGCAGCGGGTCAATTCACGAATCGCAGGTCGGAGATGGTGTCGCTGGCCACCAGCATGATGTAGCAATCGGTGAGCATGAGCGTGCCGAGCGTGATCCAGGCGAACTGCATGTGCCGGGTGTTGAGCTTCGACACCTGAGTCCAGATCCAATACCGGATCGGATGTGCCGAGAAGTGCTTGAGGCGACCGCCGGTGACGTGACGACACGAATGGCAGGACACCGTGTAGGTCCACAGCAGAATCACGTTCACCAGCAGGATGATGTTGCCCAGTCCGAAGCCGAAACCGCCATCCTTGCCGTGGAATGCGGCGAGTGCATCGTACGAGTTGATCAGCGAAACAATCACTGCCGCATAGAAAAAGTAGCGATGCGCGTTCTGGATGATCAGCGGAAGACGGGTCTCCCCGGTGTAGCGAGTGTGCGGCTCGGCCACGGCACAGGCCGGCGGTGAGAACCAGATCGAACGGTAGTAGGCCTTGCGATAGTAGTAACAGGTCACCCGGAACCCGAGCAGGAACGGCAGAACCACGAACCCCAGTGGAATCCACATGGGGAGTTCCGGGAACGGTGTCCCGAAATGGCTTGATCCCGGCACACACGACTCGCTCAGACACGGCGAGTAGAACGGCGAGAGGTAGTGGTAGTCCGCGACCCAATAGGCGCTGCGGATAAACGAACGCACCGTCGCATAGATGATGAACGTCGACAGCCCAAGGACCGTCAGCAGTGGCGACAGCCACCATCGATCAACTCGAAGGGTTCGCACCAGGATGCGCGCCCGTCCGGGTGAGAAAACCCCGGTTGATTCCCGCTCAGACGCGGGGGCGCTCACTTCGTTCGCTCACGCGAGTGGAAGCCCAGCCCTTCGTCTTGCGCACCCAACCAAGCCGACTCGTCTGATTTGCTGTCCGGCACGTAGACCACGTCGTCCTTGCCCACCGGCGCCCGAAGCACGGGCGGTGGGGACTGTTCGAAGTCATGGAGGTCGATCTCGAGCCGATCCAGATCATTGGTCATCCTGCGGACGGCGTCAACGTCGCCGTACTGCAGCTTCAGGGTCACGATGTGATGCCGCAGCGTCCCGATGCTGCGATGGAGTTCGTTCATTTCGGCTGATGCCATGGCGTTCCCTCCAGGACCTATGTGATACCGACCACAGTACTGGCCGGACCCATTCAGTCAACGGTTTTGACCGAACGTGTCGGACATCCCGTCCGCCTTGGCTCGCAGAACTTCGCTCTCCCTTTGGTTTCCGGCCATGTCGGCTGCCTTCCGCAACTCCGCCCGTGCCTCGGGGTACCGCTCCAGACGTGCCAGAAGTTCACCTCGGACCGCCGGCAGCAGATGCGACCGCGCCAGGGCCCCGCCGTCCACGAGTTCGTCGACGATCTCGAGCGCCGGGCCGGGACCCGATGCCATCGACACCGCCACCGCCCGGTTGAGGTCGACCACCGGCGACGGCGCCAGCCGACCCAGCGCCTCGTACAGCACCACGATGCGTTGCCAATCGGTGTCCTGGGCCGTCACCGCGGTGGCATGACACTGCGCCAGGGCGGCTTGCAGCCCGTAGGGCCCGCGACCGCGACCGCAGTCATCGGCACGTGCGAGTGCGGCTGTGCCACGGCCGATCTGGGCCCGATCCCACTTACCACGGTCCTGATCAGACAGCAGAATCGGAGTCCCGTCGGCGGCGATCCGTGCACGGAAACGTGATGCCTGGAACTCCATCAGTGCAACCAGGGAGTGCACCTCTGGTTCGGTGGGGACCAACTCCGCCAAGACGCGTCCGAGGCGCAGTGCCTCTGTGCACAGTTCGGAGCGGATCCAGCGATCGCCGGACGACGCCGAATAACCCTCGTTGAACACGAGATAGATGACGCTCAGCACCGCCGACAGTCGCCGGGGATAATCCTCGCGAGGCGGTACCTCGAACGGCACGTTCGCGGCCTTCAGTGTCTTCTTCGCCCGCACGATGCGCTGCTGGATCGTTGAGGTCGACGTCAGGAAAGCCTGCGCGATCTCGTCGGCGGTCAGGCCGGCGACCACGCGCAGCGTGAGAGCGATCTGACCTTCCCGGGCGAGCACCGGGTGCGCCGAGACGAACACCAGCCGCAGGACGTCGTCGTCGATGTCGTCCGGATCCCAGCCGAGTTCGGCGTCGGGCCGGGTGTCCAGGTCGCGGGCGATCGCGGCATATTTGGCATCCAGCCGCTCCTGCCGCCGCCAACCGTCCACCGCACGTCGTTTCGCGACGGTCGTGAGCCAGGCGCCCGGGTTACGCGGGACGCCTGACTCCGGCCACGTCGACAGCGCCTCCACCAGCGCTTCTTGTGCCAAATCTTCGGCCAGGCCCACATCGCCGACCATCCGGGTGAGGGTGGCGATGATCTTCGCGGCCTCGATCCGCCACACCGCATCGACGGTGCGGCGGGTGACCTCAGACGAAGGACTCGACAAGGTCAGTGAGCGCGCTGCTCGTTCTTCTCACGCCACTGTTGCTGTTTCTGGATCCACTCGTTGTCCGGATCGAACTCGGCGATCTCTGCGACGCGCCGAACCTCCAACTTCACGCCGGCACCAAGGGGGCAACGCGTTGCCCATTGCACCGCCTCTTCCTTCGTCGACGTCTCCAGAATCCAGAAACCGGAGAACAGCTCCTTGGCCTCGGCGTAGGGCCCGTCGGTCACCACCGGAGGTTCGGCGTCGAAGTCGACCACGAACCCGTCCTCGGGTCCGGTCAACCCCTCGGCCGACAGCAACACCCCGGCCTTGATCAGGGATTCGTTGTAGGCACCCATCAAGGCGATGATCTCGTCGAAAGGGATGTCCTTGCTTGCTTCTTCGGCCTCTGGAGTGGCCCGCATGATCAGCATGTACCGCATTGTCTTCTCCTCATTCGGTTTGTGGTTCGAGGTGTCGTCGTCTTGCCCTCACCCATACGTCGAACAAGCATCGACCAGATCGACACGACCGCGGAAGAAAGTTTTCTCCTAGTGCGCGGCCTCATCCCAGGAACGGCCGTAACCGATCGACACATCCAGTGGCACGGACAATTCGATCGCGCCACCCATCTTCGTCCGGACCAGTTCTTCGAGTTGGACCTGCTCACCGGCCGCAACTTCGAAGACCAATTCGTCGTGAACCTGCAGGAGCATCCGGGAGCTCAGGTTCTGCTCCGCGAGTGCCTTCTGCACGTCGATCATCGCCACCTTGATGATGTCGGCGGCGGTGCCCTGGATCGGCGCGTTGAGCGCGGCCCGTTCGGCGACATCGCGGCGTTGCCGGTTGTCGCTGTTGAGGTCGGGCAGGTAGCGCCGGCGACCGAACAGGGTCGACGTGTACTCGTTGCGACGGGCCTCCTCAACGGTCTCGCGCAGGTAATCCCGCACGCCACCAAATCGGGTGAAGTAGGCCTCCATCTGGTCTTTGGCCTCGCCGGTACTGATCTTGAGCTGCTGCGACAGACCGAACGCGCTCAGTCCGTACGCCAAGCCGTAACTCATCGCCTTGACCCGCCGCCGCATGTCCGGGGTGACCTCTTCGATCGGTACACCGAAGGCCCGTGACCCGACAAAGCTGTGCAGGTCTTCGCCCGTGTTGAACGCCTCGATCAGCCCCGCGTCACCGGATAGATGCGCCATGATCCGCATCTCGATCTGGCTGTAGTCAGCGGTCATCAGGCTCTCGTAGCCATCGGCCACCACAAAGCCCTGACGGATCTGGCGACCGGCGTCGGTCCGCACCGGGATGTTCTGCAAATTCGGATCGGTCGACGACAATCGGCCGGTCGCGGCGACGGTCTGATTGAACGTCGTGTGGATGCGACCGTCGTCCGAGACGGTCTTGAGCAGTCCGTCGACGGTGACCTTGAGCCGGGTGGCATCGCGATGGGCCAGCAGGTGCTCGAGGAACGGGTGACCGGTCTTCTCGAACAGGCCGGCCAGCGCGTCGGCGTCGGTGGTGTAGCCGGTTTTGGTCTTCTTGGTCTTCGGCATCTCCAGCTTGTCGAACAACACGACCTGCAGCTGCTTCGGTGACCCGAGGTTGATCTGTTCGCCGATCACCTCGTACGCCAGGTCGGCCGACTGCCGGACCCGCGCGGCAAAGCCCGACTCCAGCTCTGCCAGGTGCGCGGTGTCGATACCGATGCCGGCCGCCTCCAACTCGGCGAGGACGAACAACAGCGGCAATTCCATGTCGGTCAGCAGCGATGCCGAGTCGATCTCAGCGAGCTCTTCGTCGAACCGATCGGCCAGCTCGCCCACCGCCTGTGCCTGCAACATCGCCTGGTCGGCGGCGGCCTGGGCACCGGAATCCTCGTCGAGCAGCGACATCTGGCCGTTGTCGGCCACGGCGTCGGCCACGAGTTCGCGCTTGAGGTAGCGCAGCGCGAGATCGTCGAGGTTGAACGACCGTTGCCCCGGTCGCACCAGATAAGCGGCCAACGAGGTGTCGCTGGTGACACCGCCGAGGCGCCATCCACGTCCACGCAGAGCATGGAAAGCCCACTTGGCCTCGTGAATTGCCTTGGGCACGTTCACATCTGCCAGCCACGCGACAACCGCGGTCTCGTCGTCGGGGCCGATTTCCGCGGGATCGAAGTACGCCGATTCGCCATCGGCCGCGGCGATCGCCACACCGGTGACGTCCGACCCGTCCACCCGATGAGGACCGACCACGGTCACGCCACTTCGCGCACCACCCGGAGCAGCATGGGCGGTCAGCCAGGCTGCGACCTCACCGGCACCCAGCATGCTGCCGCGCAGGTCGAAGCCGGATTCAGCTTCGGGTTCGGTCGACGTCAATGTGCTGAAGAGCCGGTCACGCAGGACGCGGAACTCGAGGTCGTCGAAGAGCTGATGAATCTTGTCGCGATCCCACGGTGCCAGCACCAGGTCGTCGGGACCGATGGGCAGGTCCATGTCGCGCACCAGTTCGGTGAGCTGCCGGTTCATCTGGACACTGGCCAGGTGCGCCCGAAACGATTCACCGACTTTGCCTTTGACCTTGTCTGCGTTGTCGACCAACCCGGAAAGTGAACCGTATTCACGGATCCACTTGGTGGCCGTCTTCTCCCCCACACCGGGGATGCCGGGCAGGTTGTCGGACGGATCACCGCGCAGTGCCGCGAAGTCCGGGTACTGAGCGGGTGTGAGTCCGTACTTCGTCTCGACCTCTTCCGGCGTGAAACGCGTCAGCTCGGAGACGCCCTTCTTCGGGTAGAGAACAGTCACGTTGTCGCTGACGAGCTGGAGCGAGTCCCGGTCTCCGGTGACCACCAGTACGCGATAGCCCTGTGCCTCGGCCCGGGTGGTCAGGGTCGCGATGATGTCGTCGGCCTCGTAACCCTCCTGGGCGTAAACCGGAATCCCCATGGCGCCCAAGACATCTTTGGTCAGGTCGACTTGACCACGGAACTCATCGGGGGCAGAACTGCGCTGGGCCTTGTATTCGGGGAACACCTCGGCGCGGAACGTCTGCCGCGACACGTCGAAGGCGGCGGCGATGTGCGACGGCGCCTCGTCACGCAGCAGGTTGATGAGCATCGAGGTGAACCCGTACACCGCGTTGGTGGTCTGTCCCGACGCTGTTTTGAAGTTCTCCGCCGGCAACGCGAAGAACGCGCGGAACGCCAGCGAGTGACCGTCGAGCAACATCAGGGTCGGGCGCTCACCCGATTCGGTTGCGGACTTCGCCGTTGCACGGCCGGGCTGACTGATCTGGGCAGGACTCACGGGTCCAAGTGTATGGAGCGGGGCCGACACGCCCTGCCATACGGGGCAGAAACTCGTGATTTCGCACTGTTTTTCGAGGTCGGGAACTCAGTTACGCAACGGTTACGGCGAGGAAACTTAGAAAGCCTGCCGAGTGCTGCCACTGGTTATAGAGTCCGCAAAGATGACTTTCCGCCGCTCGGCAGACTGCCGGGCGCCGACCATATTCGGGAGGACGCACGCGTGATGCCCCATCCTGCTCAACGGATACGGGTCTTTGGAGCCAGAGGGGGTGCGGCGGCGTTACTCGGCCTGCTGATCTCACTCATGTTCGCCGGTCTGATGGGCTCCGGCCTGGCCGCCGCGGCACCAGAGGCTCCCGCCGATGACACCGTCCGAGTGTTCGGAACACTGCGGAACGGTTCTGAACCCGTTGCCGGCGTCCAGATCGATGCGAAGGATCCGGCCGGTGCGGTTGTCGAGTCGACCGTCTCCGCAGCGACCGGCGCCTGGGAAGTGTTCGTGCCGCCGGGCAACTATTCCGTCAGCATCGTGGCATCCACGGTCCCGAGTGGGGTCGAGGTCCAGCGGGACACCGTCGAGGTCACGGTCACGCCGGGATCGCCACGCCCCGTCATCTTCCTGTTCGGCGAGGAGAGAAAGAGCAACGAGGTCTCCCCGGCCGAGGAACTCACCCGGCTCACGATCGACGGCCTGCGGTTCGGCTTGATCATTGCCATCTGTGGTGTGGGTCTGAGTCTGATCTTCGGCACCACCGGCCTGACCAACTTCGCGCACGGTGAACTGGTCACCCTAGGTGCGGTCGTGGCCTGGTTCTTCAACGTGAAGTTGGGCATCCAGCTCATCCCTGCCACGATCCTGGCGATCATCGCCGGAATCGGGATCGGCATGCTCAACGAGTTGGCCATCTGGAGACCGCTACGAAAGCGACGATCGGGCTTGATCGCGATGCTGGTCATCTCGATCGGTCTCGCGCTGATCATGCGCTACCTCATTCTGATCTTCTTCTCCGATCGCGCCGAACCGTTCGACGACTACCAGGTGCAAAAGCAGATCGGATCAGGCGCCTTCGCCATCACGCCGGTCAACCTGTGGTGCATCATCATCAGCCTCGTCGTGCTGCTCCTGGTGGCGCTGATGCTGCAGAAGACGCGTATCGGCAAGGCGATGCGAGCGGTCGCCGACAACAAGGACCTGGCGGCTTCCTCGGGCATCAACGTCGACCGTGTGATCCTGTTCGTGTGGACGTTGGCCGGTGGGCTGGCCACACTCGGCGGCGTACTCCTCGCGATGTCCGAACTCGGCGGACGTGTCCAATGGGAGATGGGATTCAAACTGTTGCTGCTGATGTTTGCCGGCATCACGCTCGGCGGGCTCGGTACGGCCTACGGCGCATTGCTCGGCTGTGTGATCGTCGGCCTGCTGGTCCAGGTGTCGACGTACTGGATCGATCCCGACCTCAAATACATCGGAGGCCTTCTGGTCCTCATCGTCATTCTCACCATCAGACCCCAGGGCATTCTCGGGTCCAAAGCGAGGATCGGCTGACACATGGATATCATTTCGGCACTTCAGATCTCGATTGCCCAACTGGTCGGCCCGTCGGCCATCTTCTACGCCCTCCTGGCCATCGGCCTCAACCTGCACTTCGGTTATGCCGGACTGCTCAACTTCGGCCAGATCGGCTTTGCGCTGCTCGGCGCGTACGGCGTCGGCATCATGGCCGACAACTACGACCAGCCACTGTGGATCGGCGCTCTCGTGGGCATCATCGCCGCGGGTGTCCTGGCATTGGTCCTCGGCTTCCCCACCCTGCGTCTTCGGGCGGACTATCTGGCCATCGTCACCATCGCCGCATCGGAGATCCTGCGACTGGTCTTCCGCTCGACCGCGGCCGATGACTTCACCCACTCCACGAATGGCATCTTCGGCTACGCCGGCGGGTTCTTCGAATACAACCCGTTCGAAAACGGCAAGCAGTACTCGTACTTCGGCGTGAAGTTCCAGGGCACCGATCTGTGGGCGATGGTCGTCGGCTGGTCGATCGTGCTGCTGCTCTGTCTGCTGGTGTGGCTGCTCGTACGCAGTCCATGGGGTCGGGTGCTCAAGGCGGTTCGTGAGGACGAGGACGCCGCTCGCTCACTCGGCAAGAACGCCTACTTCTACAAGATGCAGGCGCTCATCCTCGGCGGTTGCATCGGCGGTATTGCCGGCGTCTACAACGCGATACAGACGCAATCGGTCAACCCCGACTTCTATTCGACCGCACAGACGTTCTTCGCCTACGGAGCGCTGATTCTCGGCGGTGCCGCAACGGTTTTCGGTCCGGTGGTCGGCGCAATGCTGTTCTGGTTCCTGCTTGCGATACCCGATGTCCTGCTCCGGCAGGTCACCACCGGTCCCGACGCCTGGTTCGATCTGTCCCAGCAGCAGGTCGGTGCCATCCGCTACGTCTTGTTGGGATTGGCGATTGCGCTGATGATGGTATTCAGACCGCAAGGAATCCTGGGTAACAAGCGGGAGGTGCAGCTCGATGCCTGATGGACGTCATCTGAAACCCGACCCCTCCGACGGTGTGCCCACCGGCGAGTCGATCACCCTGACCAAAGACGCCGTCCCGGCCACGCTGGCCGAACTCAAGACGTTCTCTGCGGCGGAACGTGCCGCGATCTTCGCGTCGGTGTCACCGGAGCCGGGCTCGGCCAAACCCGATCCGATCATCTCGATCGACGGGATCACCCGCACCTTCGGTGGCCTCAAGGCCGTAGATGTCGAGCATTTGGAGATCCAGCGCGGGTGCATCACCGGTTTGATCGGCCCCAACGGAGCCGGCAAGACCACATTCTTCAATCTGATCACCGGTTTCGACAAACCCGATACGGGAACCTGGGCGCTCAACGGCCACCAGATGGGAAGGGTTGTGCCACACCGGGTTGCCCGGAACGGCATGGTTCGAACCTTCCAGTTGACCAAGGCCCTGTCGAAGTTGTCGGTGCTCGACAACGTCCGGCTCGGTGCCCGACATCAAACGGGTGAGCACATGTTCGCCGCGCTGTTGCCGTGGATGTGGCGCAAACAGGAAGCCGAAACCACCGAGCGCGCATACGAACTGCTCAAGCGGTTCAAATTGGACACGAAGGCCGACGACTATGCCGGCTCGCTCTCCGGCGGTCAGCGCAAACTGCTGGAAATGGCCCGCGCGTTGATGACCAATCCGGAAGCGATCATGCTCGACGAGCCGATGGCCGGCGTCAATCCGGCGCTCACCCAGAGCCTGCTCGAACACATCAAGTCGCTGCGAGACGAAGGCATGAGTGTGGTCTTCGTCGAACACGACATGGACGTCATCCGCGACATCAGCGACTGGGTTGTGGTGATGGCGCAGGGCAAGGTCATCGCCGAATCACTCCCCGACCGACTCGGCGACAACGCCGCGGTGGTCGACGCCTACCTCGGCGGCCATCACGATCAGGCCCTCGAGTTCGACGACGAGGGCAACCCCGTAGGCGAAACCGCGCTGCTTGCCGAAAAGGTCGAGGCCGCGATCGAAGAAACCCTGCAGGCCGGTGGCGATCTGTCTGAACCGATCGTTCCCGGATCCGACGAAAAGCCCGGTGACACAGAACGACCCAAGAACCCGGACCGAGAGGACGAGGTATGAGCGGGCCCAGTTTGTCGAAATCTGGTGGAGCACAGCCAGATCGCGAGTTGACCCACGCTGAGCTGGCTGCAACCCCCGAGGTCCACCAGAAACAAGCAGTCAATGCTTTGCTCCGAGCGGACGACATCACCGCAGGCTATCTGCCCGGCATCAACATCCTCGAAGGCTGCAACTTCTACCTCGACGACGGTGAGATCGTCGGCATCATCGGGCCCAACGGCGCGGGCAAATCGACCCTCCTCAAGTCACTCTTCGGACTCATCCCGGTTCGGGTCGGCGCGGTGACCCTGCGTGGCGACGACATCACGTCGGCCAAGGCCCACGTGCTCGTCACCAAAGGTGTCGGTTACGTGCCACAGACTCTCAATGTGTTCGCCGCGCTCACCATCGAAGAAAACCTCGAGATGGGGATCTACCTACGCCCCAAGAAGTTCAACGAGCGATTCGAGTTCGTGTCGGAGTTGTTTCCGCTGTTGTCCGAGCGGCGCAAGGTGAAAGCCGGTGCGTTGTCCGGGGGTGAACGCCAGATGGTGGCCATGGGCCGTGCCCTGATGATGGAACCCTCGGTGCTGCTGCTCGACGAGCCATCGGCCGGTCTGTCACCAATGTTCCAGGACGAGGTCTTCATCCGGATCAAGAAGATCAACGCGACCGGGGTCTCGGTCGTACTCGTCGAGCAAAATGCCCGCCGTTGCCTGCAGATCTGCGATCGTGGCTATGTGCTCGACCAGGGCCGCAACGCCTACACCGATACCGGCATCAATCTCGCCAACGATCCCAAGATCATCGAGTTGTACCTGGGAACACTCGCGGGCAGCTCCGAGAAGAAGTAGCAGTACAGGCGAAACCAGCAACAGAGAAGGGGCCCAGGTCTTTCGACCTGGGCCCCTTCCTATTGGGTTGTGTAACTGTCGCTATTTGCGATCAGTTGTCGGAGACCACCTTGTAGTCGGCTGTCGGGGTGATCAGCTTGTTGTCGGCGTCGAACTCGAGAACACCGTACGAACCGATCGACGGTTCACCGGCGGCCACGAAGTTCAGTTCGCCTGTGACACCGTCATAGTCGATGTCGGTACCGGCCTTGACCAGTGCCAGGCACTCCTCGTACGTGGTGCACTTGGTGCCGTCCTTGGTCACCTCGTTGATCGCCGAGGCGATCGACTTACCGTTGGTCGACTTCACCACCTCTGCGGCAAGTGCCGAGATCACCACGGCGTCATAGCTTTCACCGGCGTAGTTGAAGTCGATCAGGCCGGGATCGACGGCCTTGAGCCGAGCTTCGAAATCCGGTCCCACCTTGGTCAGCGGTGTAGTGCCCTTCATCCCCTGGAGGATTCCCGGACCCACCGCCTCACCCAGTGCGTTACCCATGTTGCCGTCGACACCGAAGACGAGCTTGTCCTTCGGTCCAATTCCCACCTCATTCATGCGAGTGAGGATCTTGGCGCTCTCTTCGAAGCCGATGACGGCGATTCCGTCCGGATTGAAGTTCTTCACCTGGTCGACCTCAGCGTTGAACGACTGGGCGTTCGGGTCGTAGATGATCTTCTGGATCTGGTCGGACGGGATGCCGGCAGCTTCGAGGTCGGCGACGGTGTTGTCGGCCAGGCCGGTGCCGTACGGGTCGTTCAGCGCCAGGATGGAGACGCGCTGGGCGCCACCCTCGGCAATGACCTGTGCGAGGGCCTGCGCCTGAAGTGTGTCGGCAGGAGCGGTACGGAAATACATGCCCTGGTCGGCGTAGCAGGTGAACTCATCGGAGGTGTTCGCGGGCGAGAACTGAACCGCACCCGCGCTGGCGATCTTGTCGATCACCTTCAACGAGACCGAGGACGATGCCGCACCGACGATCACCTGGGTGCCGGCCGCGAGTTCGCGGTCGACAGTGGAGTTCGCGGTGTCAGTGGTGGTGTCGCCCGAGTCGCCGTCGACCTCTTCGACCGGCTTGTCGAGCACGCCACCGGCGGCGTTGACGTCCTCAACTGCAAGCTTGGTGCCGGCAAACATGGGCGGTCCGAGGAATGCCAGGGAGCCCGTCGCCGGAAGCAGCGTGCCGATCTTCAAGGGGGCCGTGCTCACCGGACCAGGCTGTGCCTGGGGGACATTGTCACCACAATCTGCGGCTGTGGTCGACGATCCACTCGACGACGATGCCTCATCCGAATCATCGTCACTGCTACATCCGGCCAATGCCAAGGCGGTAACTGCCAGGGCAACCGTTCCCCTCAAGAGATATCTGTGAGCCATCAATATTCTCCTCGCGGTGAATCCGCAAAACGTGGCGCGCCATCGACGACGCATACGACCGACGCTTGCTTCGGTAAAGCTAGCGCCAACGTGTTGCCCACGAGTAACGTTCGTGAAACTAGAGCCGCTTGGATCTCATGCCGTGATCTTTTCGAGACCTCGGTCATTCAACGTCGGGTTGATCCACGCGAAAAGCGTTCTGCCCGAAATCAGCTCGGCTTGGGACCGAGGGTTTCGATCACCACTTCGGCGACGGCCTTCATCGTGGTTCGGCGATCCATGGCCGCGCGCTGAATCCACTTGAACGCTTCGGGCTCGGTGAAGGCGTGGGACTGCATCAGGATGCCTTTGGCCCGCTCCACCAACTTGCGGATCTCGAGCCGCTCGGTCAGGTCGGCGACATCTCGTTCAAGAACATGAAGTTCGTTGTAGCGACTGACCGCGACCTCGATCGCCGGCACCAGATCCGCTTTGGTGAACGGCTTCACCAGGTACGCCATCGCTCCGGCATCACGCGCCTTCTCAACGAACTCACGCTGGCTGAACGCCGTCAGCATCACCACGGCCGCCAACCGCTTGCGAGCAATCTCGGCCGCGGCGTCGATGCCATCGCGGATCGGCATCTTGACGTCCATGATGACCAGGTCGGGTCGGAGCTCTTCGGTGAGATCGACAGCGACCTGACCATTCGGGGCCTCCCCTACGACGTCGTAGCCCTCCTCCCGCAACATCTCGATCAGATCCATCCGGATCAGCGAGTCGTCCTCGGCAACCAGAACCCGGCACGTCGAGGTAACCGACTCCCCACTCTTGGCTGCAATCGCGTCCGTTGTCGCCATCAGTCCACCTCCACATTGAAATTGCCCGGTCACCAGGCAAGAACCAGCAGCAACCCGTACTGCTTTCCCCGCCTCGATGTGAAGCAACAGTACCGGTTTGGTTGGCGTGAGGCCTGTCCTCTAAAGTGACTTCTGCGACGAGCCCCCGTAGCCCAATTGGCAGAGGCAACGGATTCAAAACCCGTCCAGTGTCAGTTCGAGTCTGACCGGGGGCACCACATTCGCACAGGTCAGAGGTAGTTTCACTACTCTTCACCATCGTTCGATTCAATCCCGGTACGCAGACGGTACGCAGCAGTTTCAGCTGCAGCGTCCATTGCCTTGGAAATTTCGTCCAGATCGTCCGGCATCAGGTGCCCGTAACGATCCAATGTCATCGTCGCCGTCTTGTGCCCCAGCAGCGTCTGCAGCACCTTCACGTTCGCGCCGGCACTGATCGCCAGCGACGCGCAGGTGTGCCGCAGTTGATGCGGGGTGATCGTTGGGAACGCCGGCGAGGCTTCCACACACCGCTTCACTGCGGGGTCGAAAACCCACCTCAATGCGCCGATGGTCAGCCACTTAGTCGAGCCGGTCGGCGGCCATACCAATCCGCCGACCGATCGCTTGCCGATCTGCTCACGCAAAGGCTCCAGGGCGACCGTCGGCACCGGGACGGTGCGAGACGAATGATTCTTGGTCGTACCTTCCACGTATCCCTGTCCGCTTACGTGCGTCGCCGACCGTCGGACTCGGATCCTCCCCTTGTCCAGGTCGACGTCACCAACACGGAGTGCTATCGCCTCGCCGAATCTCAGACCGCAGTATCCGAGGACCAACACCAACGACTTGAACTGCCGGCACTCCTCCGCCAGCTGAAGAAGCTGCAGGTGATTGAGATAGACATGCTCGGCTTCCCCTCGGCGCGGGAGTTCGACGTCGTCGGCCGGATTTCTCATCAGCAAGCCACTCTTGACCGCATATTTCAGTACCGCTGAGAGTGTTTGGTGCGCCTGAATCACCCTCGATGGAGACAATCCCCTGTCAACAAATCTCGAGCTTCCACCAACGCCGCTGAGGCTACTGACCCAGGTTTGGATGGACGCGAAATCGATGTCGACCAGTCGCTCATCTTCCCACCGAGGTAGCACCACGGTGTCGAGCAAGCTTCGGTAGCCCGCAAACGTTTTCGGCTTCAACCCAGCCTTACTCAGCATCCAACGTTCAGCGACGGTCTCGAACCGCTCCTTGCTCTTGCCAGGTTCCACCCACGTCCCGGCGACCATAGCTGCGGTGTTGCTATCGAGCCAACCCTGAGCGTCAGCTTTGGTCCGAAATGCCCTCGTGTACTCGGCGCCGGACGGGTCGACATACACAGCGCGCCAACGCATGCCTCGGCCATACCTTGAGGTTCGAGTCTTCTTGTCCTTCGTGAGCCAAAGATCCGCGACACCCGCTCGGCGGCCTCGACGTTGACCTGCACGCGAACGTCTAGCAACTCGATCGCTCGGCGCTACACCCTCCGAAGTTTCGTCGCTCACTGGCAATCCTCACGCTCACAACGTCTTCACACGGCGCCGCTACTGTCGCCCAGATTCTTCGCCAGGTCCGATTCCGGCGACAGCCCGCGCAGCAGGTTGGTCAGATACGGAACGCTCCAGTCCCAGTCCAGATCGTTGAAGTCAACAGGTTTCGCGTCGTAGGTCTTCTCGGAACCTGGCAACGTGGCGGTGTGGGCAAGGAACTCGCCGTCATCATCGGACGAAGGATCACCAAGTTCCCACAATTTGTATTGCGTGGCAGCATATTTCGCCGCATGGAGGTAATCCGCTACCGCCGTTCGGGCATCGAAATACCGTTGCGTGGCTTTCTGCATTGCACCGTAGTAACTGACATTGGGTAGGTCGTGGTCAACCTGCAAGACATCGAACTGCAGATACTCCGCGATCACCACCGCCTCCGACAGCCTCGGTTCGCGCTGCCCGCTTTCCATTCGGGTTATGCCCGCTTGGTCGATGGTCACACCCAGCTCAGTGAGCTTCTGCGACAACGCCCGCTGACTCAGACCCAACGCCTGGCGTCCCCGGCGCATCGCCGCAGGAAAAGTCTGACCGCCCTCAGCCTCATCTTGATTCATATTTGCCACCGTAATGCTTGACAGCATCACCAACAAGTGCCACGCTCGAATTGATTCATCAGAGACTCGTCATGCAACACCGAATCGCACAATCAGTCGACAGCCAGGAGGGGCACGATGTCAGACGAATTTCTAACAACCAACCAAGTCAGCGAACAGTGGCCGTTCCTGCCGGCGGCGACCCTGAGGTACTGGCGTCACGCCAATCAGGGTCCTGCCTCATTCCGCGCTGGGTCCCGAGTTCTCTACCGCCGCAGCGAGATCGAACGGTGGTTGGGTGAACAGGAAGTGGCCACCACGAGGGGAGGCGGCGCTGCGTAACCGTTCGCTGGCAAACCGGCGGAATCGGATCGTGAGCGCCTTGATGTCGTTGCCTTCTGATGGACCGAGTTCGATCCCAAGGCCGAGTCCCCAGATGCAGCCAAATGCATCCAGCCGCAAACGGACCCCCGCAAAGCACCAGAAGCGAAGTTGAGGACCGTTTCATGCAAGCGGCTGACGAATGGCCCAAGTGGCGTCCTCACCAATGCGTTACACGTTGAAGCAGAGCCCCTTATTGCGCGTTTGCTGGCGTTGACGCCTTGCGGATTCGTGAGTATGCCTTCAGACTCGCCGCCACTTCGCAACCATTGAAGCTGGCTCCGATTACAACTGCGGTCACGGCCGATTCACATTGCGCCCGTGGTGCATAGGCGTCATCGATCGTTCACAATACGTGAACGCCGGTCCTGCCCTCGGCGAAAGCAAGGGTTCGCGGCTCGAGACCTGTCGCCAAGACAAGCGAACGATACGACAACTTTTCCAGTTCATTCCCGTCGACCGGTTCGGTCGTGATGGTGTGGGCATCGGGGTCGATCGCAGTCAACCTGGTGCCGATTCGGAGGTCGACCTAGTTGTCCGCGTCAAAGCCATCCGGATGGAGATCCACCCGATCCAGGCGTTCTGTCAACACGGTTTTCGACAACGGGGGCCGATCGTATGGAACGTGGGATTCGCGACCGATCAGGGCCAGTTCGCCATGGTAGCCCCTCGATCGCAGATCCTCGACAATCCGTGCACCACCCAACCCGACCCCGACCACTACCACTGCGTCACTCATGCCTACCTCGTTTTCGATTTGATTGCCGGCGTACCTACGGTTGTTGCGGTTGGTCGCCACGGTCGCGTTCGACCGATTTCGCAGCAGCACAAAGTGATTCAGAGAATCGTCGCCCCGGCATCAGCAGGCAAGGCGACTCCGGTGACGTGCCGGGATTCGTCTGACGCGAGCCAGGAGACGACGGCGCTGATGTCTTCCGGTTCTGCCCACGGAACAGGCAACGCATTCAGCGAGCGAAAAGCATCAAGACAGTCATCTGCAGTCGGGTACTCCAGATCGGGGCGGAAGAGCCGAAACAACTTGTCACTCAGCAACATATCGGTGGCGACCGACGACGGGTTGACCGAGTTGACCCGGATTCGGTGCGGAGCCAGTTCTAGCGCGAAAGCCTTCATCAACCCGGTGACGCCGTGTTTGGCGGCGACGTAGGCCGCCAGGTTGCGCTGCGCCTTGATCCCAAGCGATGAACCGATGATGACGATCGAACCACCTTCACCTCGCTCGATCATCGAGGGGACCACCGCCTTGAGGGTTCGCCAGACGCCGGTGAGATCCACGTCGAGCACGTCGTTCCACGTCGCGTCGGTGATCTCCCAGGCGTTTCCCGGTCGCTGGGCGATCCCGGCATTGGCACACACCACGTCAATGCGTCCGAACTCGGACAAAGCAGAGGTGACGGCGCCATCGAGACCGCCTTGGTCACGCACGTCGACAGCAAGTGGCAACACCCGTGCGCCAGTCTCCGTGACTAGTCGCGCCGTCTCGTCTAGATCCGATTGCGTCGACAATGGATAGCCGACCGATAGAACTGACTCGGCCGGCAGATCGAGTGCAACTATCGTCGCGCCTTCTCCGGCCAACCGCACAGCGTGTGCACGTCCCTGACCACGCGCGGCACCAGTGATAAGTGCGACTTTCCCGGCGAACTGACCCACTGCATCACCTTTCGCTCGAGCACCGACCGAAACTTGCAGAAATCGGGTCTCGCTTGTGCCGGCCTCGATGCCAGCCTCCACAAGAACTCTATTACTAGACCTTTTGTGCGTCAATGGGGTACACCTCACTTACAGCACGACCGGCCATCCCGATGCTACGTAGATGTTAAATCCGCCTCCACCCCCCACACGCCGTGTATATAGTTGTGTACACGACTAAATATTCTACGACTATTATGCGATCTCCCGGAGGTATCGGTGGCACGACTGGCTGGAAAGGTCGCCCTTGTGACCGGCGGCGCGCAAGGGATGGGTGAATCGCACTGCAGAGCGATTGTCGCTCACGGTGGTGCTGTCGTCATCGCAGACATCCAAGATGAAGTCGGAAACCGACTGGCAGCCGACATCGGTCCCGGTGCGCTCTACGTCCACCTCGATGTGACCGATGAGAAAAGCTGGTCAGCCGCGATCGCTCGAACGTTGGATCACTTCAGCAAACTCGACGTGCTTGTGCACAATGCCGGGATCGTCCAGCACGCCTGGCTCGGAGAGTACACGCGCGCCGACTGGGATCGAATGCTTGCCGTCAACATCACCGGTCCCTTCATCGGAACAACCGCGGCGCTTCAAGCACTCACCGATTCTGCCCCGTCGTCGGTGATCAATATCGCCTCCGGCGCCGGCTTCCAGGGACAAGGGGGCATGCACGGCTACACGGCGACCAAGTGGGCGCTTCGAGGCTTCACCCGCTCGGCCGCACTCGAATTGGGGAGCCGTGGGATCCGGGTCAACTCGGTCTGTCCGGGCGTGGTCACCACTCCGATGACCGCCGTGGGCGACTTCAGTGCACACTTCGGGCCTGTAGGCCGAGCGGGTGACCCTTCTGAGATTTCTAATCTGGTCGTCTACCTCGCGAGCGACGAATCGTCGTATTCGACCGGCGCAGACTTCATCGCCGACGGTGGGGATCTTGCGGGCCCCTACTGAATTGACCGCGACAAGACACCGGATGGCCATGCGGACGCGCCGCCACCATCAATCGACACAGAGAGTTGCCCAACATGCTTAAGACCGCCTTCACAGAGACATTCGGAATCGAACACCCTATCGTCTGCGGAGGCATGACGGCAGTTGGTACAGCCGAACTGATTGCCGCCGTGGCGAACACAGGTGCGCTCGGCTTCCTCACGGCGTTGACGCAACCAACACCGGAGGCGCTCGCCAAAGAAATTGCCCGAACCCAATCGTTGACCGACAAGCCTTTTGGCGTGAACTTGACCATTCTTCCCACCATCGATCCCGTTCCCTACGATGAGTATCGAGATGCCATCATCGATGGTGGGGTCAAGATCGTGGAGACCGCCGGAGCGAATCCGGCACCCCACCTACCCGCCCTCAAGGCCGCAGGAGTCAAGGTCGTCCACAAGGCCGTGGCCGTTCGTCACGCAGTCAAGGCTGAGAAGCTCGGTGTCGATGCGGTCAGTATCGATGGCTTCGAGTGCGCAGGCCACCCGGGCGAAGACGACGTTCCAGGACTGGTCCTCATCAACGCCGCCGCGAGACAACTGACCATTCCGATCATCGCGTCAGGTGGCATCGCCAACGGCGCCGGACTCGTCGCCGCACTTGCGCTCGGTGCGTCGGCGGTCAACATGGGTACCAGATTCGTGGCCACGACCGAAGCACCGGTTCATGACAACGTGAAGCGACAGATCGTTGCAAACGACGAGCGCTCGACGCAGATTGTCTTCCGCCAATTTCGAAACACCGCTCGTGTCGCCCGCAATTCGGTCTCCGAGGAGATCGTCGCGATCTCAAGTCGTCCGGGTGCAACCTTCGCAGACATTGCGCACCTCGCCTCCGGTGCACGAGGACGTGCGGAGGTCCTCGGCAAAGGCGACATGGACGGCGGCATGTGGTGGGCGAGCCAAGCACAGGGTCTGATCTTCGAGATCGACTCCTGCGCCCGGGTGGTCGCCACGATCATGGCAGAGGCTGAAGCACTGATATCCACCAGGCTTCCTGGCCTCACCCATTGAGCGTAGGCCGATGACACAGGAAAACTTGTTTTCGATCCGAGGCAAAGTAGCGCTCGTGACCGGCGGCTCACGTGGGATCGGCGAGCTCATAGTCCGAGGGCTTGCTGAAGCGGGGGCGAAGGTCTACGTGGTGTCACGGACCGCAGCTGTCTGCAACCAGTTGGCCGACGAACTCACTTCGCAGGGGGCCGAGGTTGTTGCGCTCTCTGCTGATGTGGCGACTGTAGAGGGCTGCCGCCTCGTCGTCGACACTTTCGAGGCGCACCAGGATTCGCTGGACATCCTGGTCGCAAATGCCGGCACAACCTGGACAGCCCCGCTGTCCGACTATCCGGTGGAAGGGTGGGACAAGGTGTTCGACCTCAACATCAGGTCCATCTTCCTTCTGGTGCAAGGCTTGTCACCCGCACTGCGGCGCGGAGCAACTGCCGCTGACCCCGCGCGCATCATCACGATCGGCTCGGGCGACGGCATTCGCACACCCAAACATGAGGCGTTCGCCTATTCGGCCGCAAAAGCTGGCCTGCACCAATTCTCTCGACACCTTGCACAGGAACTCGCCGCCGGTCACGTGAACGTCAATGTCATAGCACCCGGCTACTTCTCGTCGAAGATGACCAATTGGCTTTTCGATGACCCGGCCGAATACGACCGGCTGATCACCCGCGGCGTACCGATGGGACGGCCTGGAACGCAGGACGACATCGCCGGCCCGGTCATCTGGTTGGCCAGCCGCGCCGGAGCCTACGTGACCGGAACCGTGATTCCGATCGACGGGGGCTACACCAATCAGTAAATGAACTGGCCCGACCAAACCAACGTAAAATTGACCAAGGAGTCACACATGAGGCTTGCAGGAAAAGCTGCGATCATTACCGGCGGCACGTCGGGAATTGGTGAAGCGTCCGCGATTCTGTTTGCACGCGAGGGCGCGCAGGTGACGATCGCGGGGCGTACCGGTCAGGGCGTGGCAGTGGCCGCCGCGATCAGAGAGTTCGGTGGCGAGGCCAACTTTGTGCCGACAGACGTTTCAGTCGAAGGCGAGGTTGCGGCGCTCATCGAATCCCACATGAGCAGTTTCGGAAGACTCGATGTGCTGTTCAACAACGCCGCATACGACGGAACCCATTCGTCTCTCGCCAAAACATCGAGCGCCGAAATCGACAGACTGTTCTCGACGAACTTCAACGGTGTCTTCTGGGCGTGCCAGATTGCCGCACCGATCATGATCGAAGCGGGTTCTGGATCCATTGTGAACACCACTGCTGCAGCAGCGCACGAATCCTACGGCCTCCCAAATCTGGCTGCCTACACTGCTTCGAAGGCAGCCGTGATCGCGTTGGGCCGCGCGCTCGCTGCCGAGCTCTCCCCTAAAGGGATCCGTGTCAACTCGATCAGCCCGGGGCTCATCGATACTCCTATGTTGCGACAGTTCCTCGCCCATCGCGTCACCGACGGCGAGGCAATGCTCGAGAGCCTTTCGAAGGCGCAACTCTTGCGCCGCCTGGGGACCGCTGAAGAGTTTGCACGTGCTGCGTTGTTCCTGGCGTCTGACGACTCTTCGTACGTCACCGGCACTGAAGTCCTTGTCGACGGCGGGCTGGTTCTCAACTGAGGGTCAGTCTGCGACCCGGTGACGTTTGTTCGATCTCGAGTGAAGGTAGTAGACAGCATGAACAGATTTGAAGGCAAGACGGTCTTTATCACCGGCGCTGCTTCAGGTTTCGGAGCCCTCGCTGCGACGCGATTCAGTTCCGAAGGCGCCAACTGTGTCGTCGTTGATCTCAACGATGACGGAGCCCGAAACATCGCTTCAAACCTACCGAATGCAACAGCGATCACCCTGGACGTTGTCGACGCAGAGGCCGTTGCAGATGCCTTTGAACAGACCGTTGGTCGGTACGGACGGGTTGATGTCATATTCAACAACGCCGGTATCGACGACAAGCCTCAGGCTCTTCACGAAACTGACGATCTCAACTGGCAGCGCGTCAGCCGGGTGAATGGCGACGGCGCCTTCAACGTCCTGCGGGCGGGAATCGCCGCGATGCTGACGAATCCCGACGGTGGCAGCATCGTGAACACAGTATCCATTGCGGCCCTGATCGGGGTGAAGGGAATCACTCCCTATACGTACGCGAAGGCGGGTATCACTGGGCTCACTCGCTCGTCGGCCGCCGAATACGCCGAGCACCGCATCAGGATCAATGCAGTGGCGCCCGGTTCTTGCGTTACGCCTCTCCTCGAATCGTTCATCGCAGCCCAACATGACCCTGTCAAGTTTCGAAAGACCCTTGAATCCAACAGTCCACTACCCGGTTTCGCCACCGCCGATTCCGTGGTCGGAACGGTGATGTTCCTGGCATCTCAGGACGCCGCATCAATCACCGGCCTCACGATCCCGGTGGACAACGGGCAGACGGTGGTATGAAATCACGTCCGGACTGCACGTAGCGCAGCTCGGGCTGGAAACGGGATCGCAGTTGCCAGCCCTGCCGCGATCAAGGCTGCCGCAGCGCCGACCAGGAAAGTGAGTCGATACGACGACTCCCCTGGGATCTCGTGCCCCGGAAAGATCTCGACCACCGACGTTGCCAGAATCGTGGCGACCAACGCTGACCCCGTCGCCGTTCCCATCGTTCGCATGAGGGCGTTGAGCCCGTTTGCCGCAGCCATTTGCTGAATTGGGGCCGCCGACATGATCAGGGCAGGCATCGCGGAGTATCCGATTCCCACCCCGGCCGACACGACAATGCCGGCCAGCATAACCTGCCAGGACTCATTCATCAGGATCGCCGCAAGTAGCAATCCACCGGCGACGATGATCGAGCCCAGCTGCAGGCTTGCCTTGGGCCCGACCGAAACGTTCAGTTTGGCGGACACAGGCGAGAGCAACATCATGGTGATACCGCCTGGCGCCATGTACAGACCTGCGGCCAACAGACTCTCACCCATTCCGAAGTCGGTGACACCGGGTATTTCCGGGCTCTGGAGAAGTTGTGGTCCCGAAAGATTCATCATGATCCAGGCAAATCCGGTGAGTGCTCCGACGCAGTTGGTCAGCACGATGACAGGTCTCGCTGCGACCCGGAGGTTCACCAATGGTGACTGCGCCCGAAGCTCATATAGACTCCAGAACCCCAGCAGCACAATACTTCCCACCGTCAGGGCGACGAAACCGACACTCGACCAGCCCCACGACGAACCCTTATTCAGAGCCAACAAAAGCCCAACCATCGCCGCCGCCACGCCGACAGCACCCACGAAATCGAATCTGCCCGGTGATCGGATATCGGTCTCGGAGACGAAGAAGAGCGTGAGCAGGAAGACGATGACCGCCAGGACACCTGAGATCCAGAAAAGCACATGCCAGTTGAATTGTTCACTCACCCACGCTGCCGTGGGCAGACCCAGAGCCGCACCGACGCCCAAGGTGGCGGACATGGCTGCAATTGCTCCCGGTACTCGCGCGGGTGCCAACTTGTCCCGCAATAGGCTGATGCCACATGGAATCACACCGGTCGCCGCACCCTGCAGCACTCTGCCGACGATCATGGGGATGACCGATACCGACAACGCGCAGACCACCGAGCCGACAACCATGGCGGCGAGGGCTACGAGGATGATCCGGCGTTTACCGTACATGTCGGCCAAGCGCCCGGAAATCGGCATTGCGACGGCCGCCGAAACAAGAGTCGCAGTGACGACCCACGAGGTGTCCTGCGCCGAACTATTCAGGTAGACAGGCAGTCTGCCGACGATTGGGATGACCAGCGTGTGTGTGAAGGACGCCAACAGTCCGCCCAGGCACAGGATCGCGCTCAGCCTGTTCGGGCCGGCTACGACAGCGCCGGCCACCTATGGAAGCACGGCAACGAGCCTGCCGCGTACGTCACCGTTCTTGAGTCGTTCGAGTCCGGTGCCGATCTCGGAGAAATCGATGCTCGAGAGAACCGGGCGGAGCAACCCCTGCGCATAAAGGTCGTAAACCGCGGTCAGATTGTCGATGCCGCCACCCTGCGAGCCAAGTACTTTCAGCTGCTTGACTATCAGTGCGCCCGTGTTGATGGTCGCCTCCAAGGTGCCCATCCCCACCTGAACGAGACGCCCGCCTGGCTTCAACACCTCGATCGCACCGGCGGTCGTGGAGCCGAAGCCCGCGAAATCGATCACCACGTCGAGCCCGACGTCGGCGAGGTCGATGATGTCGGCCACGACACGTCTCGCACCCGCCGCTTCCGCGATCGACCAGACTTCTCGGTTGATCTCAGCGGCGTACACCTCGGCGCCGGCCAGGTGAGCTATGCGCAGGCCTATCTGACCGAGGCCGCCGACGCCAACGATCGCCACCCGCTCACCAGCTGTGACGCGACCGACCGTGACCACAGCACGATGTGAGACGTTGCCGGCATCTGTTCCGGCCGCTGCCTCAGCGAAGCCGACATTGTCGGGAATCCGAACCAGATGGCCGGCGGGCGCGACCATGCGTTCCGCGTATGCCCCGTCGCGCGAATAGCCCAATCCTGGTGGGTCACCTGATGGGGCGCCGACCCGGTCTCCGACCATCCAGTCGGTCACTCCGTCGCCCAACTTCGTGATCACGCCGGCGGGCTCGTGCCCGAGTACGATCGGCCGCCGCGGAAAGTAACCCAGCCAGGCCGGATCGTCGATGGCCGAGACGTCCGAATGGCACAATCCCGATGCCTTGATGTCGATCAACACCTCTCCCGGTGCAGGCTCCGGGTCAGGCCACTCGACCAGTTCGAGGGGGTTTCCTGTGTCGGTGAATTGCCAGGCCCTCATTCGCGCCTCCGCACATTCTCGATCCAATCATGCGACATTGACGACCATCGCAACGTTCTGTGGCCCGCCGGCATTCGTCACGGCTGCGACTTTGGCACCAGGCACCTGTCGCTGGCCTGCCTGTCCTCTCAACTGGACCACCGCTTCGGCAAGGAACTGCAATCCATGGACCCGGCCCTCGGCAATGTGCCCGCCACTGGTGTTCATCGGCATCTTCCCGCCGGGGCCGATCGTTCGTCCACCGTCGATCCAGTCGCCGAACTCGCCATCCCCGCAGAGTCCGAGCGCTTCGGCCCAGGCAATGGCCAAATGCGTGAATCCGTCATAGAGCTGCGCCGTGTCGACATCTGCCGCCGTGAACTGGGACCGCGACCACAGACGGTCCGAACACAACTTCGTGCCCCCGTACAGGAAGTCGTCTCCGAAGATCCAGCGGGTATCCGGGTTGACGCCGTTCGAGTACGCGATCGCGTCGACCAGTACGGGTGTCTGCTGCAGATCTCTGGCACGTTCCGCCGTCGTCACGATCACCGCGACCGACCCGTTTACCGGGTAGTCGCAGTCGAAGACCCTCAACGGGTCCGCGATCATCCGACCGCTCATGTAGTCGTCCATGGTGATCTCGTCACGCAGAACAGCTTGCGGATTGAGTGCGGCCCACTTCCGCGCATTGAGGACCACGTGGCCGTAATCCTCCTCGCTACCACCGAGTTCGATCAAACGGCGTCGCTTCCGCATTCCGATGCCCATCAGGACACCTGCCCACCCGTACGGCGCGAGATATTGCTCTGCGCCACGGACGGGGGCATTTTCCGTCGACACGGCACCGGCGTATCCGGTTGCCCGGGTCATACACCTCAGAGCCAGGACGGTTTCGGCTGCTCCGGAGGCAACCGCCATGATCGCCTCGGTTGCGCTTACCAGTCCGGAAGGGCCGGTGGTGGGCGAAAGGTCACCCCAGACGGCCAGATCGTTCATGCCGAGCATCCGGGCGACTTCGTGCGTGGGGATGTCGTCTTCGAAGCGGTAGTGGTACATGCCGTCGATGTCTTCGGCCGCCAGCCCGGCATCTGCCAGTGCGCCGGTGCAGGAGAGGTACGCCAGCTTGCGTGGATCGTCGAGCCCGCGTCGGCTGAAAGGTGAAAAGCCGACGCCGACGATCGCGACATCGCGTGAGAGGGAACCCATGGTCACATGTCCTTTGAAACTCTGAAAATGGGGATGGTCTGGTCGCCACGGTCTTCGAAATCGACCATGAGCGGTAACCCGATCGAGAGTTCTTCGAGTGGGGTGCCGATGATGTTGGTGATCATCCGCAGACCCGGTTGTTCTTCGAGTTCGACGAGCGCGATGACATACGGTAGGTCATCAGCGAATCCGGCGTGGAACGCCTGGTTCAGACCGGCATAGCTGTAGAGGGTGGCTCTACCTGAAACCTCGACATATTCAAGGGTTTCCCGCCTTGTCCACGGCGAGACCGCATCAGGTGGATAGATGTATTTGAGAGTTTCGGTACACCGCTGGATTTTCAGCTTGTGCTCCCGGGCAGCCGCCCAGAACTCAACGCTCTCGAAGGCCGGCTGCGGAACCGGTTTCGCGACGGTGGGCGGTGCGGTCACAGCACACTCTTCTCGATTGCGTTCACCAGATCATCGAACAACCCAACGTAGAACTCGCCGTATTCGTCGGCAAATGAGTTCGGCAGGACGTCCGTGATCCACACGAGCTTGCATCCTGGGCCGTCCTTCTCGAAGATCTGCATCGACGCGGCGTGAAATGTTGCTCCGAACAGGTTCGGAACGGTATAGGTCGCGCGTCGGTGCTCCGGATCGACTGCGACACCGAGTTCCCAGACCTCATTGCCCTCCAGGTCTGTCACGACTCTGTAGTCACCCTCTTGGCGCTCCGCGGAGGCGCCTGAGAAGACATGGACCTCGGACCTGGTGAACTTGTCAACAAAGTCCCACGCCTGCTCGGGCGTGATTGATAGATCAGCTGATTTGTAGATCGATGCCATCTCTTCTCCAAACTCGTGTGGCTGATGTGGTCCGTCTGCTCGCCGGACCGCGTGCTCTCAGGAGAGCTTCGAAAGTGTCTTGATCTCCAGGAACTCCTCGAAACCTTTGTCGCCGTACATCTTCCCGTTTCCGGATTGGCGGTATCCACCGAAAGGCGCGTCCGGGTCGAAGGTGATCCCGTTGATGTCAACCTTCCCGGTTCGAAGGGCTCGGGCGACCCGCTCGGCGCGGACAACGTCCGCGCCATAGACCGCGCCCGCCAGACCGTAGACGGAGTCATTCGCGATGCGGATGGCATCGGCCTCTCCGTCGTGCGGGATGATGACTTGGACCGGTCCGAAGATTTCTTCCTGCGCGATTGTCGCCTTCGAGTCGTCCACGACGAAGACTGTTGGCCGCACGAAGTTTCCGGCATCGATCCCATCTGGTAGTCCCGGGCCACCGCCGACTACCCGGGCCCCCTCGGAGATGCCGGTCTCGATATAGCCTTCGACGCGCTTGCGGTGCGCCTCAGAGGCCATCGGCCCGACAGTTGTGCCGGCTTCTTGTGGATCACCGACCTTGATGCCTGCCAGATACTTCTCGGCAAGCCCGACCGCTGCTTCGAGCTGTCCGCGCGGCACGATCACCCGGGTGAGGCATGCACAACCCTGACCATTGGCTGTGGTGACCGAATCCATCCCGGCACGTATCGCTGCCTCCAGGTCGGCATCCTCTAGCGCCACGAGTGCGGACTTACCACCGAGTTCGAGCGACACCCTCTTGACCGTCTCCGACGCGAGTGCACTGATCCGCTTGCCGACCGCAGTCGATCCGACGAAGGAGATCATGTCAACCAGCGGGTCGGTCACGAGCGCTTCCCCCGCCTCGGCGCCAGTACCGATGACTAGGTTGAACACGCCCGGTGGCAACCCGGCCGCGTCGATTGCTTCGGCCAGCAGATATCCCGTGAGTGGGGCGATCTCCGCGGGCTTGAGAACCACCGTATTGCCGGCTGCCAAGGCCGGAGCTACCTTGATCGACATCAGCAGCAATGGAAAGTTCCACGGAGTGATCGCACCGACCACACCGATCGGTTCGAACGCCAGAGTCGAGTTGTCCAGCTGTTGCGTCCATTCGAACCTTTTCGCCCGTTCGCCATAGCTGGAGTAGAGGCTCGCTGCCAACCCTTGGAACGCCTCGGCCTGGGGTCGAATGATCCCGACCTCTTGGCAGAACAGGTCGACAAGTTCCGTCATCCGGGCACTTAGCTGTTCGGACACGGCCGACAAATAGCCCGCTCGCTCGTCTGGACTCAATGCAGCCCAGGCTGGTTGGGCGTTCGCCGCAGACTCCACCGCCCGCTCGACATCGACTGAAGTTCCCAGGGTGACAACGCCTATGGGCTCCTGCGTGGCCGAGTTTTTGATCGTCAGGGTGTCGGTCCCCGTAGGTGTTGTCCATTTTCCGTCAATGTAGAGCTGATCGCGCTGATACATCTGAATCACCTTTCAGTGCTGTTTCCAAGTGTTACGTAATGGATTTCGCGCCGGTCTCCGAATCACGGATAGACTTCGCCCCCATCGACTTTCAGGCTGGCGGCACTCACATAGGAGGACGCGTCGCTGGCGAAGAACAAGGCCGCACCGACCACGTCTTCCGGTTCGCCAAGACGCTGCAGTGTCGTGCCTTTGACCTCCTCGAGTACTTGCTCCATATCCCAAGCCTTGCTGATGTCCGTCCGAAAACGACCGGCCATGATGCAATTCACCCGCACCTTGGGACCGTAGGCCCGGGCCAGAGACTGGGTGAGGTTGAGCACGCCCGCCTTCGCAGCGACATAAGGCATTGCGATCGGCGTCGGGTGGATTGCACCGATGGAACTGATGTTCAGAATCGACCCGCCGGCACCCTCGGACATCCGCTTGGCTATCAAAGTGCTGAGCCGGAACACGCTTTTCAGGTTGACGTCCAACGTCTTGTCATACAGTTCCTCGGTGATCGATTCGAGTGAGTCGTAGGGTACAGCCACACCTGCGTTGTTCACGAGCACATCGACCCTGCCGAACTCGGAATACGCAACGTCTGCAAGATTTTTGAGATCATCCCATTTGCCGACGTGGCAACCAATTCCCAGGGCTCGGCGTCCGTACTTCTCGGTAAGTTCGTTGGCAAGTTTCTCGCAGTTTTCTGCCTTGCGGCTCGCTACGATAACTTCGGCACCTGCCGCCGCGAAGCCACGAGACATTGCTTGACCGAGGCCACGGCTGCCACCCGTGATGAGCGCAACTTTACCCTCGAGCGAGAAGTTCGGGAGTGCTGGATCTGTCATGCTTTCGATCTCCTTAGAAGAGCCCAATCGAGGACTGAATTGTGTTATCGGTTAACGGATGTCGTAGCCAGCAGCACCCTGGAAGTATGCTCGCCGAGACGAGGTGATCTCGCCGGCGGACGTTCATCAAAGGCCGAGAACCGGTAAGGCGCACCCGGGGTTCGAGTTCCGGCAGCGCCAGCGAAGTCGACCTCGCTGAAGAACTCACGTATGCGCAAGTGCTCGATGTCGAGCACTTCCTCCGGAGAATAGACTGCACCGATCGGCATTCCGCGGCTCTGCCCCTCGCGGAATGCGGTCTCGGCATCGATCATTAGGAAGAAGACCTCAAGTACTTCCTGGATGTGTGCGAAATTCTTTTGCCTAAATGTCGGGTCCAGGTACGCATCGTCAACGAGATCCATCGAAAGGCCGTGGCTGTCCAACCATTCGAGCATGATTGTCCACGCCTTCTGCTCGTTGAGAATGAACACAAGCACTACGTGCCTGCCGTCGGCGCACACGAATTGTGCGGGTGCCGTCGGTGTCGGAGAGGCAAGGCGAGCAGTCTGGCGTCCGATCTTCACGCCGGGGTAGAACCAATAGGCGTTTGCCAACTCGACGGTGATGGCCATGGAGTCGTGTACCGCGAGATCTATGAAGTCGCCGCGATTGGATTTGAGTCGGCCAATCAATGCCAGCAAGGCCGCCGAGTGCGCGAAACTTGCAGCAGTGTGGAAGGTTTGATTTCCTGTTGGACGAATCGGAGGAATCGAGTGGTCGTCGTAGCCACAGTTCGCCAGCACGCCACTGGCAGCGAATGAAACGAGGTCGCATGACTTCATTTCGGACCACGGACCGGTGAGTCCGAAGGGAGTGATCACCACGCTGACCAACCGCGGGTTCAGCACTGCCAGCAGTTCGCTTGACAGTTCGAGTTCACGAAATTCCGCGAGATGCCCACTGAAAACGAAGATGTCGGCATCTTGGAGCAAAGTGACGAGGCAGTCGCGGCCGGATTCTGACACCACATCCAGAACGACACTCTTCTTACTCACATTGTAATGCCAGTACGTGAGACTGTGTTCGGGATCCTCTTGGTCGCGGACGTATGGGCCGATGTGGCGACTCGGCGATCCCTCCGGAGGTTCGATCTTGATCACGTCTGCGCCCATCTGGGCGAACAACTTGCCGACCAACTCGCCCGCGGCATTGTTCGCGAACTCCACCACTCTGAGATGCTCATACGGCCGTTGTGCGTCCATCTCAGATCACCCCACGTTCGAGAAGATCAGCGTATTGCTCCGAAGGCATCTGTAGTAGCTCCTTGAAAACGTACTCATTGTCCTCGCCCAGCAGCGGCGAGGATCGCCAATGCACCGGTTTGGTCGAGCTCGCAAGAAATGGAGTTCCTTCGAAAGGCGCTACACCTATTTCAGGATGATCCATTTCAACGAACAGACCTCTATGTGCGAGCTGAGGATCGTGATCGACGACGTCCTCGGCATCCTGCACCGAGGAAGCTCGAACTCCGTGGTGCTGAAGCAGATCCGCCACATCGTGGCCGCTCCGGGTAGCCGTCCACTCCGAAACCTTCTGGTCCAGACTCACGAACGCCGCGCGTCGCGAGGACTGATCGGCGAACTCTGGTGCATCGATCCAATGCGGTCGTCCCAGAGCATCGGCGAACCTGTCCCACTCTGCGTCATCAAACACCGCGATGGCGACCCAGCGGTCGGGGTCGGACGTCGGGTAGACACCGTGAGGTGCCGCGTCGGAGAACTCGAGGAGATTACCTGGCGGGAACTCCGAACCCCGGAAGGTTGTCGCGTTCACCTCTGCGTCGAGGAGGGCCGGCCCGATGAGGTGGACCGAAGCTTCCAGAGCAGAAACATCAACCTCTGTTCCCTCACCGGTGAGCGCGCGATTGTAGAGCGCCATCAAGATTGCGGCGCTGGCGTTGTACGCGGCCTGATTGTCCATATACGACATTCCCCATCCCGACGGTTCGCGATTCGGCAGACCACTCGAGAAGGTCAGTCCGCCAACAGCTTGCACCACCGGTCCGTAACTCCGGTAAGACTCGTCCGGTCCCGAATGCCCGAAACCGCTCATCCGCGCCGAAATGATCGACGACTTGATCTCAAGTAGTGCGTCGTAGGCAAGGTCCCACCGCTCCATGATTCCGGGCGCGAAATTCTCGGTCACGACATCGCTGTTCGCGATCAGCCGCCGGACGAGCGAACGACCCTCGTCCGTCCTCATATTGATGGTCACGCCGAGTTTGTTCCGGTTGTAGTTGTTGAAGTGGCCACTCATGTTTGGGCTCGCGCCGGCAACCTCTTGACTCATCGCCCGGCTGGTGTCCCCCTTGTAGATCGGCATCCTCCTGGTCAGATCGAGTCGGGTGCGATCCTCGATCTTGATGACCTCAGCGCCGAAGTCCGCCAGGAATCGTGTGGCCAGCGCGCCGACTCCCACCCAGCAAAAATCAGCGATCCTGATACCCGCGAGCGGTCCCTGCCCACGCTCTCGCCGCGCGGTTGCGGATCGACCGGTTTCTGGCACACGTGTATGCATTTCAGCATCCTTAGAACTTGTTGGTTTCCGACTTGGGTTTCCATTGCGCTGCAATATCTTTGGCAGTAAAGCAATGGAGGCGCAATCAGTCCGAAGCGGGCAACGGTTTGCTCTCTTTGAGAGTCAGCAAAACGCCGCCGATACTTAGACTTCCGGCGCCCCCACGTGTCGCCATGACCTCGACTGCGTCGCTGTCCGGCAGGGTGTACCTCTTGCCGATCAGTGTTCCGCCATCCAGTCCGTCGACCGGTGCGCCGTCCGCCGGTGCTGCCAGGTCGTCCGACATCGGATACCCACCGCACTCAAGGCTGAGCTGTCCGGACGTCTTGATCACGATCACCTGGGTTTCGCAGACCGTGCTGGCCAACCGTTGACCGGCTTTCAAGACCGATACAGTCCGATCCGTCATCAACTTCTCCGTTATCTACTCGCCGAATATTTAGTTCACCCTTAGAGTCACTGTAGAAGGCTTAATGGCTTCCACGGCAGCTTTTCGTCACTCGGCCCCACTCGCAACCTGCGGCAGTTCCGTTGATCGAGTTGACTCAACCGGTTCCACAACTACTCTACCAGTAGAGTACTTTAGTTGTAACCCAGTTCACAACCTGGTCTGCGCGATGCGGGGACCACATACGACATTAGGAGAATCATGCCTCTGGGAATGATCTTGGAGATGGCCGCAAGTGCATACGGCCCCCGCGAGGCCCTCACCGACGCGAACGGCGAACGCACATCGTTCGAGCAGTGGCACCGACGCGCCGGTCAAGGTGCTGCATGGCTGATAGAACGCGAGGCATCCAACGTCGCCTACTTGGGGCTGAACGGGTCACTTCTTCCCACGGTCATGTTCTCCTGCGCGATGGCCGGAATACCGTTCACTCCGCTCAACTTCAGACTGTCCGATGAACAACTTCACGAGCAGGTCGAGGCACTCGGAAATCCGCTGCTCATATCGGACCCGCGGTACCTGGAGAAGTTCGAATCGCGGAGCCACACGATCAGTTCAGACACCTGGTTGCGTGAGATCGCCGGATTAGAGCCACTCTTCAACAAGCAGGTAGACGATGACGAGACGGCCGTGGTGCTGTTCACAAGCGGAACCACCTCGCGCCCCAAAGGCGTTCGGCTGCGCCACGCGAACCTCGTCAACTACGTTCTGCAAACCGTGGAATTCGGGTCCGCGGATGAGAACGACGCCACGCTGACCACAGTGCCGCCCTACCACGTTGCGGCGATCGGCGCGGTGATCAGCAACCTCTACGCAGGACGGCGCGTGGTCTACCTTCCCGATTTCGACGCCGCTGAATGGCTACGCGTTGCCCGCGAGGAGTCGGTCACAAATGCCATGGTGGTCCCTACAATGCTCAGCCGAATCGTCGACGAGCTCGAAGGTCAGCAGGCGGAACTCCCCAAGCTGACAGGACTGGCCTATGGCGGCGCGAAAGTCTCTCAACGCGTCCTGAAAAAGGCGCTCCAGAGGTTCCCCACCGCGGATTTCGTGAACGCGTACGGCTTGACTGAAACGAGTTCGACCATTGCACTCCTCGGTCCGCAAGATCACCGCGACGCCGTGCAGAGCAGCGAGCCCGACGCGCTCGCCCGACTTGAATCAGTGGGTCGGCCGGTACCTGGAATCGAGGTGGAGATCCGGGACTCCGACGACAATCTGCTGCCGCCCGGTGCACAGGGTTTGATCTGGGTTCGTGGACCTCAGGTGTCAGGCGAATACACCGAGCAGGGGTCTGTCTTGGATGAGAACGGGTGGTTCCCAACGAAAGACGGCGGATACCTCGACCAGGCCGGCTACCTCTTCGTGCAAGGCCGCCTCGATGACACGATCATCAGGGGCGGTGAGAACATTGCCCCACACGAGATCGAGTCGGTCTTGCTCGACCACAGCGGAGTCCGCGAAGCGGCAGTAGTGGGAATGTCTGACGACGAGTGGGGACAGCGGATTGTTGCCGTGGTGGTCCTCGTCGAGCCGGCAAGAATCACAGCCGAAGACCTCACCGAGTTCGTTCGAACCCGGTTGCGCAGTTCGAAAACACCTGACCAGTTCATCCTCGCCACCGAACTCCCCTATAGCGCAACAGGAAAGCTCCTGCGGAATCAGTTGGTCACCGACCTCACGACGACACCCTGAGATCGATCTGTCGATCTGTCGATCGGCATTGACTTCTCATCACGAGAGCCCTAACTTTATCTAGTACTAGAGTATTTCTTTCCCGTTTCAACGCCGAGACCCAGTGGAGCGATGTCGTGTCCTGGAACTTCGAAACCGATAGTGAATTTAAGAAGGAACTCAATTGGATTGAGGACTTCGTACGAGATGAGATCGAGCCGATCGACCACATCGTGGCCGACTACGGGTTCGATCTCAACGACCCGGTCCGCAAAGCCCTGATCCCCCCACTGCAGGACGAAGTCCGCAAGCGCAAGCTGTGGGCCTGCCATCTGGGCCCAAATCTCGGCGGTCCGGGATACGGTCAGGTCAAGTTGGCACTGATGAACGAAATTCTAGGGAAATCCAAGTGTGCCCCAATCGTTTTCGGCTGCCAGGCGCCTGACTCGGGTAACGCCGAGATCCTGGCTCATTACGGAAGTCCGCGGCTCAAGGAAAAGTACCTCGAACCTCTCATCAACAACGAAGTCGTCTCGTGCTACTCGATGACAGAACCCGAGGGTGGTTCCGACCCCACGCAGTTCAACACCACAGCCACCCGCGACGGGGACGATTGGGTGATCAACGGAGCCAAGTGGTTCTCGTCGCATGCCCGGTTCGCCGAGTTCAACATCGTGTTGGCGAAGACCGATCCTGATGCCGAACCACACAAGCGGATGTCCATGTTCGTGGTTCCCGCGGGGACGCCTGGTCTAGAAAATGTTCGAGACGTGCGCGTATTCGGGCACCACGAGAACGAAGGGACTCACGCATACCTGCGCTACAACGACGTGCGCATCCCGGCAGACCATCTGCTCGGCGGCGAAGGCGACGGGTTTGCAGTCGCGCAAACACGCCTCGGTGGCGGCCGGATTCACCACGCAATGAGGACTGTCGGTCTGGTCCGCAAGGCACTGGACCAGATGTGCGAGCGTGCACTGTCCAGACACACCCAGGGCGAACGACTTGCTGACAAGCAGATGGTCCAGGAGATGTTGGCGGACTCCTGGATTCAGCTCGAACAGTTCCGCCTTCTGGTTCTGCAGACAGCTTGGAAGATCGACAAGTTCGACGACTACCGCGTTGTGCGGCGTGACATTGCAGCAGTGAAGGCCGCGATGCCCAAGGTGCTGTTGGACGTCAGCGGTCGCGCACTGCAGCTCCACGGATCCCTGGGCGCCTCTGACGAGATGCCATTCGGCGAGATGATCATGGAGTCCTATCGAATGGGTCTTGCCGACGGGGCCACCGAGATTCACAAGATCACAGTCGCAAAACAGACGCTTCGCGGCCACCAGGCCGCACCAGGCCTTTTCCCCACCGGTCACCTGCCGGCTCTCAAAGCAGCCGCTTTCGAGCGGTTCGGACCTATCATCGCGGAGGCACAAAAATGACAACAACACCTGATGAGACACCAGAGCTCGCCCCGGTCAGGCCCGGAGAGGAACTCGATTGGGACAAGCTCGTCGGATACCTGGGCGCGAAGTTGGCTGTCTCACCAGCGGAGTGGTCAGTTCAGCAGTTCCCCAACGGTTCAGCGAATCTGACCTATCTGCTTACCTTGAATGACGACCTCAAGGTCGTCATTCGTCGACCACCGCTCGGTGAAATCGCTGCTGGCGCCCACGACATGGGACGCGAGCATCGGGTTCTCTCGCGCCTGAACAAGGAGTTCCCAAGGGCGCCACTGTCATTGCTGTTCTGCGACGACAAGTCGATCATCGGTTCCGACTTCGATGTCATGGAGTACCGTCCCGGGGTCGTGGTGTGGCGGTCGATCCCCCAAGTTCTGCAGGTCGGCGAAAACGTCGGTCATCGTGTTGGCCTGGCAGTCGCGGAGGCCCTCGGCGATCTGCACCTCGTGGATGCTGACGCTTGCGGTTTGGGCGATCTCGGTCGCCCGCATGGATTCTTGCAACGCCAGGTCGGAGGCTGGACAAAACGATGGAATGCGGTGGCCTCCGAGGCTGAAGCGGATCTGATGGCAGATGCGGCCAAACGACTTGCAAACGCGATCCCGGAAAACCCGACCGTATCGATCCTTCACAACGACTACCAACTGAGCAATGTCCAGTTCGCGGCCGGCAAGCCCGATTCCGTGTACTCGGTATTCGACTGGGACATGGCGACTCTCGGCGATCCACTGCTCGACTTCGCGACCCTGCTCAATTATTGGCCGGACCCATCGGACAGCGAAGGAAGCAGCGGCCTGTATCTACCCGAGGTCGCTGCCCTCGGATTGCCGAATCACGTCGAAATGACGCAGCAGTACGCAAAGACCACCGGATACGATATCGGCGCGTTCGGGTGGTACCAGGCGTTCGCGTCGTTCCGGGTGGCCGTCATTCTGCAGCAACTCGCGGCACGGTTCTACCGCGGCGAGACCACGGATCCGCGCATGAAGCAGCGTGGCGAGCTGGTTCGTCCGCAGGCGGTGCGGGCGATCGAGCTGCTCGATCTGAACAAGATCCGCTGATGCTTAGCAGCGTCGACGAACTCCAGGAGCGGTGACCGGTGGCAGCTGTCGCCGCCTTTGAGTTGCCCCCGAAAGTTCGCGTTGTCGCGGAGGGCATTTCAGTAATCCCGGTCGACCTTCCAATCAAGTCCCTGGGTTACGTACTCGTCTACGTCATAGACGGCGACGACGGCATGTACCTGGTCGACACCGGGTGGGACAACGAGCAATCGTGGCAGTCACTCACCTCCGGACTCAAGGAGCTAGGACGGTCTGTGGTGGATGTGCGTGGCGTTGTCGCCACGCACATCCACCCTGACCATTACGGTCTCGCGGGCCGCATCCGAGAGACCAGCGGCGCCTGGATCGGACTGCACAACGCGGATGCCGAACTGGTCGATGCGGACTACCTCCTACCGACCGATCAGCAACCCGATCTCGTGAACGAGTTGCGGGCAGGGGGTATTCCGGATTCGGATCTACGCGAAGTCCAGGGTGAAGAACTGCCCGATAGCGGATATGTGACCCGAGTCGTACCGGACCTCGATGTATCCGATGGCCAGCTGCTTCCGATCCCGGGACGCCGGGTGGAAGCGTTGTGGACACCCGGCCATTCACCCGGGCACCTGTGCTTCTCCATCCCGGATCAAGCGGCGCTTGTGACCGGCGATCACGTACTTCCCCGAATCACCCCTGGGGTGTCGGTCTTCTCCTGTGCAGGTGCCGACCCGCTGGGCGACTTTTTGGCGTCTCTCGGTCGACTGGATGGAGTCGCGGCAGATATCGTTCTCCCGGCTCACGAATACGAATTCCACGGACTGGAACAGAGGATCGCGGAACTGATCGAACACCACCGGGTTCGGTTCGAGGATGTGTACGCGCTCGCATCGTCGGGCAAGCGAACGGCTTGGACGATCGCGTCGATGATGCGATGGTCTCGCCGGTGGGACACGATCGACAGCCTCATGAAGCGTTCCGCCGTCGGCGAGACACTCGCGCACCTGATTCATCTCGAAAAGCTTGAAATACTCCAACGTTCAACGGACCTTCCCCACCGCTGGTCACTATCGTCGAGGGGTCATCGGACCGGCCGGGATGACATGCTCGCACTGCTCTCGAAACACGGACAATGAGTACCCCACACCCGGGTGTAGACGACGTCATCATCGGACTCCATCCGGCCGTAACCGACACCACCATGCCTGTCCGGGACTTGCTGATCGCTGCGGAGGACAGAAAGATTGGTGGCTTCTACCTGCCCGAACACACGCATTTGCCATTGGATTTGAATCGCTCTCCGTACCCCGGAGGCGGCACGATGCCCGACCGCTACAAGCGGTTGGTCGATCCCTATACGACGCTTGCGTACGCGGCCGCACTGACAACCGAGATGGAACTGGGGACCTGTGTCGGCCTGATCGGGAATCATGACCCGATAGCGCTTGCCAAAGCCCTTGCCACCGTGGACATGCTTTCGGGCGGTCGGATGTTTCTCGGTGTCGGATTCGGTTGGAACAATGCCGAATTCGTCGCGCACAACAGTGCCAACATCACGGACAAGGCAGACGTCACCCGCGAGAAGCTCGAGCTGATGCAGCGCTTGTGGACCGAAGACGAGGCCAGCTACCGCGGCCGTTTCGTCGCGCTCGAACCGAGTTGGTCTTGGCCAAAACCGGTTCGACAGCAGGGTATTCCATCGCTGCTCGGCGCACCGCCCACTCAGCGGACATTCGACAGGGTTTCGACCTGGGCCGACGGCTGGCTAACGATGGGCACGACCCTTGCCGCTGAAGACTTCCCAGCACATCTGACATCCCTGCGAATAACCTGGGCTCAGCGTGGGCGCAATCCCGACGACCTGCAGATCGCGGCGATCGAGGCCCCCACCGGACAGGACGAACTCGCACGATTGCGCGATATTGCCCGCGCCCTGGGTGTGGGGCGGCTGATCCTTCACGTCGAGGACATGCCCGCGAATTTGTTGTTCGACACAATGGACACTATTGCTGCCGTGCAGCGGAATTGAACCAGTCCCGCTCGGCTGGAGGCGAGCGGGACTGAGGATACCGCGTGGTCACTCAGTGGACGGGTGGATGATTGCACCCCAAGCTGAGCCCAGCACGCTCGAACATGGGGTGCCTCTCTATTTGTCAAGACGCAGTGGAGAGTTCGTTTGATAACGGCCGTGCGGCCCGGGTTTCGTCGGCGAGCATGAGGCGCCACAGGTGTGCGGCGAGGTGGCGTTTGAGGGCGCGTCGGGCGTACGCGGCTGTTTTTCCTTCGGCGATCTTCTTGTCGTAGTACTGGCGGCCGTCGCTGCCGGGCATCCGGATTTGAATCATGGCGATGGTGTAGATCGCTGAGTTCAGTTGCCGATCGTCGTACCGGGACAGGCGGTACCGGGAGGCGTCTGCGCTCGCGATCTGAATGGGAGCGGTGCCGGTGTAGTTCGCGTACGCGGCCGAGGTGGGGAATCTGCTCGCGCGGCCGGTGCAGCCCAGGATGCGGGCGGCCAGCACTGGGCCGACGCCATCGATGTCTCGAAGTCCGGTGCCGTGTTCATCGAGCAGCTCGGTCATCTTCTGCTTGTTGGCGGCCAGCTGCTCATCGAATCGTTTGAGGTCGGCGATCAGGTCCTTGGCGAGTTGGAGACGAACCTTGTCGGGTTCGGTTCTGGCACGAAATCCGCGCACCGCGGTCACCGCCTTTGACGGTGTCAACTAGGTCGGAGCACCACCTGCCATCAGGTCCCGCAACACAGCATGCAATTGATTTACCGTACGGGTTCGGCTGTGAGACAGATTTTCTCGCCGTTCTTCGAGAATTCTAGCGCGTCAGTCACGGTTTCTGGATGAACTCGCCGGGCATCACCGTGCAGCGCCGCGACACTCGCTGCCGCGGCAGCGTCGATCCGATCATTCTTGCGCCGGCCGCCACGAGACAACTCACGCACGCGAGCGGTCGCGGTCGTGGGAATGTCGAGGACGACTTCACCCAGAGCCAGCAACCACAAGGCCAGATGGTGACCGAGCCCGTCCGCATTCTCGATGGCCCACGTTCGTTCCGGCCACGCCTTCGCCCACACGATCAGACGTTTGTACTTTTTGATGGAGGCCTCGATGCGAACCGATCCCAGGTCGGTGTTCGAGACGGAATCGAGAGCGGTGGCAGTGTGGCTGGACTTGTGCGGATCGACGCCGATGACGATCATGATGGACGTTTCCCTTCAGTCGTTGACAGAGAAATCCGCGGCGGACAGTCCGACTTCCAGTACTCCAGGTCACGCCTCTCTCGAGTCACACCGCGAACGCAGACCACAGAGGCGACACACCCCAGGTGGGTCAGCCCAAACTGCGGGCGACAGGAATTACGCGAGTCATTCCCTGCGATCTGCTACGACACGCTATGGGTTGCAATCCCAACGACAGTGTCGTGACACTCACATAAGTCGGAATTACGTGACCGTCGACAGCAACGGATTCAACACTTCACATTCGACCTGATCGAACATATCGGCCGGTGCCATGCAGTCGATACCGCGGTGAGAATGCTGACCGTCCACCTGGGTGCACCACACCAGGTCGGCATCTTGCATCTGACGCGGTGCGGTGAATGTGCGGCCCTTGCAGAACGAGTCCCAGATATAGGGCATCGCGCGTTCAATCGCAGTTCGTCTTTCGGTTTCCCAGCGCGCGCGGGATCGATCAGGATGTTGTAAAGATCGGCGAACTCGGTGTAAGACCGGTTGAGGGCACGCCAAGATGATTCAGAACGCCCACACCGCGACCCGCCGGCCGGTGCCGGGCCGTGCCACATGCTGAGCTCGCCAAAGTGCGGTATGCGCAACTCCGCCGAGGCGGGTGTGAACCCTCCTCGGCGGAGTCAACTAATCGATCTCAACATTGCCCGGAGTACAAGCTCAGGAAGGCAGTCCGTTCGGGAACGCTTCGCTCACCGTCGAGGTGACGTCGATGGGGTCGACCTGATCCGGGATGACCTGCAGTGAGTAGTCGGGCCCGGCTCCGATCTCGTAAATGAAGATTTCCCAACCACAAACGGTGGGCAGCGCAGCAACGGTGCCGCCGCAGGTGTAATCGCCACCGAGGGAGATCTTCCCGGTCTTTGCAGAACCGGCAAGCGCATCCTTCACCGCCTGAGAGGTGACGTCAGACGATCCCATCGGCTTAAGGATGTTGTTGTACGTCGTCATCACAGTCGAGAACGCCAGCGGGCCCTGACCTGCATTCGGCTCCGTGTCTTTGGCGTACGTCGACATGATCTTGCGGTACAGCACCGCATCTTCGCTGTCGCCCATCGGATCAGCAGTCAACTCCGTGACCTTCCACCCGACCATGTTTTCTCCGGCCGACTTCAAAACGTCAGTCGCATAACAGGTCTGGTTCGCGATGACGGGAGTCTTCAGATTCTGCTGCCCGTAGGCCTCAGCGAATGCCACACAGCCGTTGGCCGCCAAGATGCCGGTAATCCCACCCAGCTGACTGGGGTTGAGCGACAGCAAGGCCGACGAGTAGTCGGTGGCTGTCGGACTCACCGCAGTCTGTTGCAGGTTGTACCCAGCCTGTTCGAGCGGGATCTCCAGCAGCTGCGCCGCAGCGAGTGCCGCCGGATTCTGGCTGACCAGCGCACCAAAGCCTTTGTTCTCAGACGGATGCAGCTCCAGATACGCGGGGATTACGGGGCCCGATCCCGCAATTCCCGAGTTGAAGAACGCCACGTTGGGAGCATTGAAGTCAGGAAGTGTCAGCGGGACCTCTCCGATGACCATCAAACCGGCTCCGTCGAGAATCGGATACAGAACGCCGGAGTTGTAGTCATTCCCGAGGAAAACGAAAGCCGGCTTGTTCGTGACCATCTGCTGGGCGCAGCGCTGCGACGCAGTCGGCGTGCCGTCGACGGCGCACGAGTCCAGTTCGATCTTTTTGCCACCAACACCGTCGAGCTCGTCGTTGATGTATTGCACGGTGGCCTCGAAGGCCGCCGTGACCTCCGGATAGGTCCCCACGGACCCGGCGGTCTGGTTGATGAACCCGACCTTGATGGTTCCCGACCCTCCAGACTCCCCCGATCCCCCATTCTCGGTGCCATTACACGCGGCGACTGCAATCAGCGCAGTAACACACGCGGCAATCCCCAGCACCTTGCGCAGTCGGCGTGGACGCCGCGCACTGCTCGGTTCTGTAATCATGACCGTCCTCAGCTCTTTCTATGCGGTACCTATACGGCACCGTCGGGATGGGAAGACGTTCCGCCCCGAGTCTGAATACTCGCGTACTCGATAATCGGAAATGCGATCGTCTTACTAGAGGGTGCCACGCCACGAGGGCCATGGGAACCGCTTTGGGAAATTTCGCTGAAATGCACTTTGAAATGCGCAATCAGGATGCGGCACGTGCCACACCCCCCAGCCCTGGAGGTCCAGCAGCCGAGGCGAGGACAAAGTTGAGCTCCCTGGTTGTCCAATTTGATCGATGATGCGACTATTTCCCGCCGATCTTCAGCGGAGCACACCGACACGATCGGCAGGAGCACCTAACAGCAACGGCAGTCGTGCGGGCCCTCGCAGAAACAGCCGCTCATATTCAATCGGCTCGTCCGGAAGTCGCATGTCGGGAAACGCCTTGAACAGCGCTGGCAACGCGATACTGGTCTGCAAGCGCGCGAGGGCGGCTCCCAGGCAACGATGTGCGCCGCCACCGAACCCGATCGCCTTCCCGCTACGTCGATAAAGATCCAGCACGTCCGCTGATTCGTATTGTTCTTCGTCGCGATTCGCAGAGCCCAGCAGACAAAACACCATGTCCCCGACCTTCATCTCCTGGCCTCCGTACTCAACGCCTTCGGCGGCGACCACACGGGGATGAAACTGCAGCGACGAGTCATATCGCAAGACCTCGTCGAATCCGGTTTCCATGATGTCGGGGTCTAACCGAACCTGAGCGGCTTGCTCCGGGTGCTGCAACAGCGCAATCGTGGAGTTCGCCAGAAGGTTGGCGTTCGTGTCTTCGCCGCCGAGATAGAGCAGAACGATGTTTGCCACAATCTCATCGTCGGACAGGCGGTCACCGTCGACCTCGAAATGAACCAACAGGCTGATCATGTCAGTCTTGTCGAGCTCTCTGCCTCGACGGTCCCTGATGTGTTCGAGGAAGTAGGCAGCAAGCTCTTCTTCTCCGCGATTAATCTCGATCAGCTCTTCCTTCGATACATCCGGTTCATGTATGCGTTGATGGCGTGTCGTGCGCTCGTGACAGAAGTCGTCGTCTTCTGCCGGCACGCCGAGCATCGAACAAATCGTTCGCACCGTCATCGGATAGCAGAACTCAGATACCAGATCGACATCCTCGCGACCCTTCAGCCCATCGAGCAGCCTTGAGCAATTTGCCTCTATGGACGACCGGAGCGCCTCCAGAGACACCCGATTGAACGACGGCATCAAGAGCTTGCGGAGACGCAGGTGGCCGGGTCCTTCCAAAACGATCAACATACGACGGATCTGTTGGAAGACAATCAATTCTGGCAGTTCATCCTCCCATCGCATCAGGTACTCGTGGACCAACCGCGGGTCCTTCAGCGCTTCAAAACAATCGTCGTAACGGGCCAGCGTCCAGCCATTCATCGTTTCGTTCCACTGGACTGGGGCTTCGCTGCGTAGTCGTGCGTATCCCGCGTATGGGTCGTTGCGGTCGGCAGACTCTGCGGGGTCAAAGAGCATGGTCATGGATTGAAACCTTTCGTTGCGATCTCGAACTGCATCAAACGGAGTCCACCTCCGCTGTTCGTCGGCGTGCACTTCGATCCCTACGACAGGTGTGGTACCCGGGCATCTTCCCCGCAGTACCAACTACTCGAATAGTCGATTGTCGTATGCGCGACCGTCGCCCCAAGAATCCTCGCACGTATCCGCCTGCCAATTGCGCGGAATGACGCATTGGCCCCATCAGGCGACCGGCGCCCGTCGTCCACCACGGCGCTTACCCCACCAAGACCTAGGGTGCCATTACGCTGGTATTATCCGGAAAAAGCAACCTGGTACCAGGGTCATCACACCGCCCTGTCACGTGATCTGGATCTCACCCAATTTCCCAAAACCGTAGACAGCACGTCAATGGCGAATTAGTCTAGTTTCCGAGTACTTGGTCTACGACCTTCTCTACGCGCAGGGCAGATCAGTCTGCCGGACAGCGGGTGGGCAAGGCTGCACGACCCTCTTCTGCGATCGGAAGTCACTGACGATGTCCAATTATGTAATCTTCGCCCTTCTCGGCATGGGTTCGGGCGCGGTGCTCGGCATGCTTGCGATCGGTGTTCTGCTCGGCTACCGCGGCTCGGGCGTGGTCAATTTCTCGCAGGGCGCGATAGCGATGTACGTCGCGTATGTCTGGTATCAGCTCAAAACCACGGGAATCTACATGCTTCCGGTGCCCGGGCTGCCAAGCGGAATTCAGGTCGGCGACTCCACCGGAGCCAATACCGCAGTCTCACTGATTCTTTCGTTGTTGACGGCGGCGGTCCTTGGCTTGATACTCCACTTCTTGATACTGCGTCCGCTACGTACCGCCCCGATGCTCGCACGGGTGGTAGCAACAATCGGGTATATGCTGCTGCTTCAAGCCGTGGTCGGATACCGGTTCGGCACCACTACCGTGTCGGTGCCAAAGCTTCTTCCCGACACCGGGACCGTCGAAGTACTCGGCGCTCAGATCGGTATCGAACAGTTTGTCCTGGTCGGCATCAGTCTTGCGTTGGCAGTCGCGTTGGCCGCCTTCTTCCGATACACACGATTCGGTTTGGCAACCCGCGCCGCAGCCGAAAATGAGCAGGGTGCAACACTGCTCGGCATCTCGCCAGACTTTCAGGCCGGTGTCAACTGGGTGATGGCGTCCGTGCTCGCCGGTGTTGCCGGGATTCTGATCGGTCCGTTGACCCAGCTGACTCCGACTGCGTTCAGCCTCTTGATCATTCCGGCCCTCGCCGCTGCACTGCTCGGACGGTTCACCTCCTTCATTATCACCGCAATTTCCGCCATTCTGATCGGCATGGCACAGGGCTTGCTGGTCGAGTTGCCCAATCAACTCTCGTGGTTTCCCGCCGTCGGCGCACAGGATGCACTCCCGTTCATCGTGATCATCATCGCGATCGTGTTCCTCGGAAAGTCGCTTCCCACGCGCGGGATGTCCCTCGAGGCACGGCTACCGTCCGCTCCGCCACCTGGCAGAATCGGAGTATGGTCCGGTGCAGCGTTTTTCGTAGTTCTCGGATTACTGTTCCTGGTGATGGGCAGCGGCCTTCGCGTGGCCGCGATCAACTCCATCATCGCAGCACTTGTATGCCTGTCACTCGTTGTATTGACCGGTTATGTCGGACAGATCTCACTGTTTCAGCTTGCGATGTCCGGAGTTGCCGCGTACACCGTCGCGTACTTCGCGACAGACATGGGGATTCCCTTTCCTCTCGCGCCCATCATCGCCGCTCTGGTGGCATCCGTCGTCGGCGTCATCGCTGCCACACCCGCACTTCGAGTGAGAGGCGTGAACCTTGCAATCATCACACTTGCGGCTGGGTATGCCATCGAGACCTTCTTCTTCAACAATCCCAAGTACACCGGCGGGTCATCGGGCGCCACCGTCCCCCAGCCCGAAATCTTCGGTATCAACCTGGGGTTCGTCCAAGGCTCGGTGGTCGGCAGCCCGCAGTTCGGCATTATGTGTGTGGTCGTGCTAGCAATCTCCGCCCTGGGCGTGGCCAACCTTCGTCGGCGGCAAACGGGCTTGCGGATGCTGGCGATGCGCGCGAACGAACGATCATCAGCGGCCTCTGGAATCAACATTGCGTCAACGAAGTTCATGGCATTTGGGTTCTCGGCCTTCCTCGCCGGTCTCGCAGGATGCCTGATGGCATACCAGCAGACTCAGGTCAGCGGACCTTTTGACGCGCTGTCGTCGGTTGGCATCCTGGCGATCGCGTATGTCGGAGGTATCACCAGCATCTCCGGGTCCTTGGCCGCCGGGGCACTCGCCGCAGGCGGTCTGTCGTTCTACGTATTCGAGAGCTATGTCTATGCCGACAACGCTGTGGTGATCTTCAACCTCATCGCCGGACTGGGCTTGATCCTGACAGCCATCTTCAACCCCGAAGGGATCTCGGGAGCAACTCGGGACGGCGCTCGGACGATCAACCGCTTGATTCGCGGACAGTTCGCCAAGCGATCGACCACCGTTTCCGCCGGTTCAGAAGTGGTAGACCGCGCGCCAGGAGATTCATCCTTCGCACAAACCGTCGCCCATGATGACCCCTCACAGCCTGATGCCGGCGAGCGACCGACGAAGGCCCAACCACACGCCGGAGGTGTGCGCTAATATGAGTTCCCTTGTAGCACAGAATGTCACAGTGACATTTGGTGGCGTACGCGCCCTTGACAGTGTCTCGATGGAGATACCTGTCGGCAAACTGGTTGGGCTCATCGGCCCAAATGGTGCGGGAAAAACCACCTGCATCGACGCCCTGTCCGGATTCGTTCAGGCCAAAGGGTCAATAGCGGTGGCCGATCAGTCCTTGAAAGGCCTACCCGCCTACCGGCGATTTCGCTCCGGTGTTTCACGAACCTTTCAGGCGCAGGAATTGTTCGATGACTTGACCGTGCGGGAGAACCTCTCGGTCGCGTCCAGCAAGACCCGTTGGTGGTCGATGCTCACCGACATCGCACTACCGCCCCAAAAGGTCGAAACACCCGAGATCGACGCCGTTGCTGCAGAGTTTGGCCTCGAAGCGCTTCTCGACGAGTTGCCTACTTCGCTCTCACTCGGTCAGCAAAAGTTAGTCAGTGTGGCGCGAAGTGTGGTGTCGCGACCCGACTTCCTGCTGTTGGACGAACCTGCCGCCGGTCTGGATACCGACGCCACCAGGGAACTCAGTCCGCTCCTGCGCAAGATAGCGGCACAAGGTATCGGCGTATTGCTGGTCGACCACGACATGGGTCTAGTCCTCAACGCGTGTGACTACATCTACGTGCTCGAGTTCGGAAAGATCATTGCCGAAGGTACGCCTGCACAAGTCCGGACGGATCCCAAGGTCGTCGCTGCCTACCTGGGCAAACAGGAACTTCCCGAAGACATCACACAAGACGCAATCGCGTTGAGTGAAAACAGAATTCCGGACGAGGTGGCGTGAAAATGAACGAACCGGTCGTTGAACTCAAAGGCGTACACAGCGGTTACAACTCCATCTCGGTCATCCGGGGTATCGACCTCGTCGTCCAACCCGGAGAGGTTGTCGCATTACTGGGCGCCAACGGCGCAGGCAAGACTACTACGCTTCGAACGATCTCTGGCATTGTCCCGGTCTCCGAGGGAACACTCACAGTGATGGGTACGCCCATACGAAAGAATCGACCGTGGCTTGTCGCACGGCGCGGAGTTGCCCACGTCCCAGAAGAGCGAGGCCTGTTCTTCCAACTGACGGTACGAGAGAACTTGAAACTCGGTACCCGCCAAGGGAAACCAGACTACGAACGGGTCTTTAACTATTTCCCGGCCCTGGCCAAACTGTCCAACCGGAAGGCCGGGCTACTATCCGGAGGCGAACAGCAGATGCTCGCCACTGCACGAGCCGCCATCAGCGGATCGAAGCTGATCATGGTTGACGAGATGAGTCTTGGGTTGGCACCGATCATCGTGGAACGACTTCTTCCAGTCCTGAAGCAGCTGGCGGTCGATACCGGTGCAGGTATCCTACTCGTCGAACAACATATCGAGCTTGCCCTCGAAGTCGCTGATCGTGGCTACGTCCTGAGCAAGGGCGTAATAGACAGAACCGACACCGCAGAAGCCCTACTGCGTGACCGCCATCTGCTCGAACAGAGCTATCTCGGCGAGATCGTCAGCTGATCGATTCACTGCAGGACAGTCCTTGCGAGCGGCTCTACAGGCTCAACTCGACAGCACAGGCAACGAGCAGATACGCACTCCGCCAACTTGTTTCCGTCTTCAACAAAACTCCAACAGTTCATTCGGGCCGAAGAGATCGTGGTATCGATCCCGCCACCTCGACTGATTTGGTTGAGACACAAATAGGCCCCTGGCCTGCAAAAATGCCGACTAGGCCTGCTCTCAATTCATAGCGCTTTTTGGTTCTTTCCGAGGCCTCCGTCCGCAATCGATGAAGTTGACACCGGATCAGCGGCCGACACGAAGAGGTCAAATGCGGTGCGACAGCACGCTCCTGCCTCGTGGGCTGCGGAGTGATGACGATCCGCTCGCGGTGTTCAACCTGTTGGACAGCAAGCAGCGGAATCTTGGTGCGATTCGGGGAGCGGTGATCGTGGCCTCCCTCTTCATGGCCTCGATTATCGTCATGTGCACCTCTGGTCACCGAATCTCCGTCCTGAAACAGATCTGTGGCAACCCCGGGAGAGGTGCCGCCACCCCTGTCTCCGATCGCGCCGGTGATGTGGCTCAACGAAACGTGATCGCCTACCGACCCGCCGGCAACGTCGCCGGCTACTACCGCGAAACGAACCCAATGACTTCCCTCGGACACGTCGCGGCATCGCCAAATTTGCCTGTTTCCAAAGCAATCACCGTTTGTCTGGCAACGAGCGGCTGAACTCCGAACCACCTCGACAGAACACGACCGAGGGCCGCTGCGATTCAGAGCGTTGAGGCCGGTGCCGGGTTGAATCCCGGCAAGATCGTGTACCCGGCGTCCACGACGATGTTCTGAACCAGTGACCGCGTATGACCCGTCCGACGCAAGCCAGGCCGCAGTGTTGGCGATCGTCTCCGGGGGTAGCGCGCCCTGGGCGGCAAGAATCCCGAAATGCATGGCCGCCGTGCCGTAATCAGAGCGGTCCGCGCCCGGGTTACCGATGACCGCGTTCACCGAGGAGATCAGCACGATCGACCCCCGCTTGTGTTCAATCATTCGCAGCACAACCGCTTTCATCGTCCGTCAGACGCCCATGACGTCGACGTCCTGGACGTCGTCCCACGTCTTCTCATCCATCTCCCAGAACGGCGCCTAGGTGTAGATACCGGTGTTCGCCACGACGATCTCGATCTTGCCGAACATCGCCAGGCCCTCGTCAATCACCGCTTCGAGCTTCTCGGACGAGCGGACGTCGGCCTCCTTTGCCAGGATCCGGCGATCAAGTGCCTCCACCTGTTTCACCGCATCCGCAGATCGGCTGCAGTCGCGGGGGCGTACACCACGTTTTCGATCAGCTGGTCGATATCGACGCGATCACCTCGGCGCCTTCTTTCGCCCGCGCGACGGCGTGTGCACGTCCCTGCCCGCGGGCCGCGCCAGTGACGAAGGCCACTTTACCCTCCGATATGCCCATCAGTTCTCTCCCTGTTCATCGTTCTTCACAATCGTGACTGGCGTCGTCGACCAGCATCACAGCGCCGCCGATCGGTCAAAGAGCTCGCCCCCGCAGGGCGCGCGCGTACAGCAAACCGTACGAATATCAACGCCAAAGACCAGCCTCGGCAGGTATGTCCCGAACAACAGGCGTCACCCATGTCACGGACCCTGCAACGCGCCGTGGGAGCGCAAGGTGCGAGACCTTTTCCGTCACACCGAGAAGGTTCGAACCCTGCCCGAGCGTTGTCGATGGCAATGGTGGAGCGCGTTTCCGGCAGGTCAGTTCGATGTTGATGTTTCATATCCGATTGACGATCTGTGCTCGCGCGACATCACCGAGCTACGCGATCTGGAATCGTATTCTGTTGATGCCGAGAGACCATCCGGGGCACGTCGGTTGGTCGCCCGAGATCCGGCGTGACAGACTGTTCGTTGCGTAAGAAGCGTCTAACCGCTGGACGCGCGCGCCGTGGTCGCCGGCTACGCGGTCAGTTGGTGATCACGTCCGAGTGACAACCGCAGTTCCTTCGGCCCACGAACAACAAGCAGTTCATATTCAAGCTCTGATGACGCCAATGCCATCTCCGGGAAGGTTCGGAACAGCCGCGGAAGTGCCTCTCTCAGCTGCACTCTCGCCAGGGGTGCACCAAGGCAAAGGTGCGGGCCGCCTCCGAACCCGACACCGCGCTTCACTTGCCGTCGTAGGTCGATCACATCAGGGTTCTCATATTCGAGACCGTCTCGATTTGCAGAACCCAACAGGCACATAACAGTCTGGCCAGCCTCGAACGTCACACCACCGTAGTCGACATCCTCGAACACATGCCGGGGCATCATTTGAATGGAGGAGTCGAACCTGAGCATCTCTTCAAACGCCGTGGTTTCGACAACCTCCTGATCATTCCGCAGCACGTCTGCCTGGTCCGGCGATGACAGCAGTGCCAGCGTGGAATTCGCCATCAGATAAGCATTGGTGTCTTCACCCCCGAGATACATCAAAATCGCGTTGGCGACGATCTCCTCCTCGGAAAGCTGCTCCCCATCGACCTCCGCCTGCACGAGGAGAGTGATCAAGTCGTCCTTAGGGTTCTTCTTTCGGTCCTGGACGTGCTCAGCAAAATAACCAGCGAGTTCGACCGTGTTATCACTGATCAACTGCAATTCAGCATCCGTGAGGTCATGCTCGTGTAGCCGCTGCACAGTGCTCATCAGGCGATAACAATAGTCAATATCGCTCTCAGGAACGCCCAGCATCTGACAGATCGTGCCCAGCGTGATCGGAAAGCAGAACTCGGAAACGATGTCCACCTCGTCACGCCCTCGCAAGTCATCGAGAAGGGAATCGGTCATGGCCGCAATTCCGGGACGGAGGTCCTCCACAGCTTTCCTCGTGAACACCGATGTGAACAGCCGCCGAAGCCGCAGGTGCGGCGATCCGTCCTGAAAGATCATCATCGCCTTGTGGACGGCCACCAGAGGTAGGTTGGGATGGTCCGCCTCCCAAGCGAACGGATGTGCCTTACCCATGCGCTTGTCACGCAACAGCTTCAAGCAATCTTCATTGCGAGCGATGGTCCAGAACCCCGCCTCATTCCAGGCGATGGGAGCCGTCTCGCGAAGTTGTGCGTACGCGGGATACGGGTTTGCCTTCACGGCCGGTGATGTCGGGTCGAAATCCATGAGCTGATCTCCAATCGGTGAGGGGCGAAAGCAATTGACTTGCCAAGAGTGGAAGTCGACCCTCACCCATCCGCCACGCGAATGCGCGGTGCCGATGACGGGTGCCACTCCTGGTCGCCCAGAGAAGAGCCTAAGTACTCTTGCAATAAATAGTCGCACTTTCGACAAACTGAAATAAGAAACCACCGCGCCCAGGCATTCGTGTGATCGACTCAGATCAACCCAGCGCCGGCATCGACGGCCAGACTCACTCCGGTGATATATCGAGCCTCGTCAGAGTGCAGGAACAGCACCGCGTTAGCGACATCAACAGCTTCAACCCATGGGACACCGAGAAGGTTTTTCGCCCGTGCCGCGTGGTCGAGATTCTCGTCCCCGCCGGCGTTTTCACTCATGAGGCGTCGCGTCACCTCATTGGTGATCATGTGTGTGTTGGTGCTGGTCGGATGGACCGAATTGCACCGAATCCCGGAGGGAGCCAGCTCGATTGCCAAACTTTTCATCAGCCCGACCTGGCCGTGTTTGGCCGCAACGTAGTGGGCGATATAGGCCTCAGCTCGGAGACCTGCAGTCGAACTGGTGAGAACGATCGAACCAGCGTCGGATTGGGTGAGGAATGGCGCGGCTGCCCGCACCGTGTTCCAAGACCCGGTGACATGGACGTCCATGACGTCCGCCCATTGCTCGGACGTCAGATCGAGAACACCGCCATAAGACACCAGCCCGGCATTGGCGCATACCAGGTCGAGACCACCCAACTCCTCGACGCCGCGTCGTACTCCCTCGGCGAGTGCTTCAAGATCCCGGACGTCTGCGCGTGCTGTGACGACTCGCCGCCCGAGTGTCCGAACATCTGCGGCAGTCTGCTCCAACTCGACGCTTGTACTCATTCCGTACAGTGCGGAGTCGACATTGGCGCACAGATCAACTGCGATAATGTCAGCACCCTCTTCAGCCAAACGCAGAGCGAACGCTCGCCCAAGTCCTCTGGCAGCACCGGTGATCAGCGCTACCTTGCCGTCAACTCTTCCCATTTCACAACACCGTCCTAAGTTCTCGTGAGTACTTAGACGGTGCCACAGATATTTGTCTTGCGATGGAATATTGAGCAATAGAATAATCGGGCCGGACTTGAGCCCTCCCCCTGCCACCGCGCCGACCCGACAATGAGGTCAGGCAGGCGTTGCCCGCAGCGGAACATCCGAGTCACCCGCGGCGGAACGCAGGCGACCCAGCACGTCGACCAGTTCACGTTGATCGTCCGCGGAGCTTCCACCGAATCCGAAGTCAATGGTCTTCAACGACTCCGTCACCACCGAAACGAGTGCACGTCCGTCCTTCGTGATCGAAATAACAGTTGCCCGCCGATCGGTTGGATGGGGATTTCGAGCGATCAGACCGCGCCCCTCCAGTCGGTCCGTCGCCAGTGTCGCAGTGGTTGCGTGCACCATCAGAGCCTTGGCGAGCTGACTGATCAACCGAGTGCCGGTCTCACTCAGCAGGAGTGTCATCAGAAGCATGTAGTCGGTGATGTTCAGTTTGTGGCTGCGTAATTCGGCCTCGACGGCATCCGCCATGAGCCGATGGAACCGCAACACCGAACTCATCGCGATGAATGCGTCCTCGGAGTCCCCCATTCCGTGCCTTCGCCAGAAGTGCCGCGCCCAGTCAACTGGGTCGTGGAAGCTGTCGCCACCATTGCCGTCACCCGCCGCTCGTTTGGCCATGTTCTCCCCTTTGCTCAAATATGTGCGTTCAATTTCGCCGTAACTGTCTACGATCAAAATATACAGGCTGCGAGGTAGCTGGTACGGCAACCCAGCAAGTCTTGCCGTGAAAACGGTCACGCGAACAGGCAAATCGCCTAGACTGGGTGGCTTTATACCGTCACGCCACCCTCGTCACCCCGTCGATATCGCACACCGATCGACGGGTTGACATGGCATTCACACTGAGAATACTCTAGTGCACGACTAATGTTGATTCTGGACGACTCGATCGTCGCGCACGTTCAAAATCGTCCTGTCGCCACTGAGGCAGCCCCCAGCGAACAAGCAGGCTGCGTCGATAATGAGGAGTTCCAAAATGGGTAGTCTTGACAAGTTAGTGGCCGTCGTCACCGGATCGGGGCGGGGAATCGGGCGCGAGCACGCGCTGCTTTTGGCCAGCGAAGGCGCGGCAATCGTCGTAAACGATCTCGGTGGTGGGCGCGACGGCACGGGTTCCGAATCCTCGCCCGCGCAAGACGTCGTCGACGAGATCATCAAGGCCGGCGGGCGCGCCGTGGCAAACGGCGATGATGTCTCGGATTCCGCAGGGGCTCAACGCATCATAGACACCGCCGTGGCCGAGTTCGGTCGCCTCGACATCGTTGTCAACAACGCCGGAATCCTGCGCGACCGCGTCCTCGTCAACCTCACCGACGACGACTGGGATCTGGTCATGAAGGTCAACACGCGTGGCACTTTTGCTGTTCTCCGCGCTGCCGCGAACTACTGGCGAGACCAGAGCAAGGCAGGACACCCCGTCAGTGCGTCGGTCATCAACACCTCGAGCGAATCCGGTGTTTTCGGCAATCCCGGACAGGCGAACTACGCCGCGGCCAAGGCTGCAGTCGCTTCACTTACACAGGTGGCGGCCAAGGAACTCGATCGATACGGGGTCCGCGTCAATGCCATTTTGCCCCAGGCCCGGACTCGGTTGACAGAGGCCACCTTCGGAGATGCCCTTTCGGCAAGCGAGAACAAATTCGATCGTTGGGATCCCGCAAATGTTTCACCGTTCGTCGCCTATCTCGCTTCTCCGACAACACAGTTGAGTGGAGAGGTCTTCATCGTCGGAGGCAGTCGCGTGCAACGTGTGAAGCCCTGGGAACGCGACCCCGAGTGGAAGTTGCAGACCGACGGACGTTGGACTGTCGCTGACCTGGAGAAAGCCGTCTCTGACGCCGGGATCCCGACAGGACAGAGCTGGACTGCGAACCCGAACAAGGCATCCAAATGAGCACCTCGTCGACCGAAGAGTCGCGTTCTTCTGAAGCCCGCATGCCAGAAGCCGTCATCGATGACGCGATGATCGAATCGATGAAGGCGAAGGCCGGGGTCGATCTACGAATCAGCCATTCGATCAACAACGAAGAGGTCACTCGCATCGCGGTGGCCAAGTTCGCCGGTGGTATCGGCGACATCAACCCGCTGTGGACTGATGCCGAGCATGCAACGGATTCCGACTATGGCGCGCCGGTGGCCCCGCCGTCCTTTGTGATCGGATGTTTTTCTGGTATCCAGTTCGGATGGCCCGGGTTGGGTTCGTTCCACTCGTCGACCGACATGGACCTTCTTGCTCCGATCTACCAGGGTGATGTCATCACGGCTACCTGCCGTTACGACGGATTCACCGGACCTCGACCATCCACCTTTGCCAATCAGATGGTGACTGACAACTTCACGAATACCTACACCAATCAGCGTGACGAGAAGGTCGCTGAAATTCGTTGGCAGGTTGTCAACTACGAGCGTGCAACTGCACGATCCGCATCGAAGACGAAGCGGGAGCCACTGGTACTGCCGCACCCGTGGAAACTCGAAGAGATCGAAGCAGTGGAAGCCAAAGCGCTGGCAGAGAAGCCGCAGGGTGCCGCGCCCCAGTGGTGGGAGGACATCCAACCGGGCGATCCGATCTCGTCACTGACCAAGGGGCCGATCGGTCTCACGGACGAGGTCGCATTCATCGCCGGTGGCGGCACCCCGATTCCGCGACTGAAAGCGCACGCAGCCGCACTCGTCGACTACGCCGAACACCCCGCGTGGTCGTTCCGAGACCCGGTCACCGGTGCCCAAGAACCGATCTACGCTGTCCATTACAACAACGCAGCAGCACAGGCGATGGGCGTCGCGTACCAGTACGACGTGGGCTTCCAACGTCAATGCTGGCAGATCCAGCTACTCACCCATTGGATCGGCGACCAGGGATGGGTTAAGCACCTCGATTCCCAGTACCGCGGATTCGTCTATCTGTCGGATGTGATCGAGCTCGGTGGTGTCGTCGACAGTAAGGAGATCGATGCCGACGGCGAACATGTCGTCCACATCAGCACGTTCGCGCGCAATCAGCGCGGTGGGGACGTGATGCCGGGTCACGCAACTGTCGCGCTGCCGTCCCGTGAGATGAATGTCTCGCCGGCCGGAAGCAGGGCAAGGGTTCCCTCGTGACCACCTTCACAGACGAGCAACTCGAGTTGAGATCGGCCATCCGTCGCGCAATCGACGCAAGCACGGGGGTCCGAGCGTTCTTACAGGACACAGAGTCGGACACCGTCCCTCATGATGCTGAGCTGTGGCGTGTTCTCAGCAAAGAGATCGGCGTGAGCAGTTTGCTCGTCCCGTCGTCCGCGGAAGGTTCCGAGGCGACGTTCGCCGACGCCGCGATCGTTGCGGAAGAGCTGGGCGCGAGCCTGTCCCCCGTCCCATTCCTTTCCACCGTCGCGCTGACGACTTCTGTACTGCGTCTGAGCACTGGTGCCGGCTACACGAGTGGTCTGCTGCACCGAATCGGAATGGGTGAAACGATCGCCACGGTCGCCTGCTTTGATACGTCCGGCTCTTGGGACCGATCATCGCAAGATCTTGTCGCTACTGCCGATTCAGGTGGTTGGTCGTTGACCGGGAGCAAACGGTTTGTCCTCGATGCGGGCGTCGTCGACGTTGTTTTGATGGCGGCCGCTACGCCCGACGGCTCGAAGTTGTTTGCGGTCGAGACCACCACACCAGGCGTCTCAGTGGCATGGAACACGTCGCTGGACAAGACCCGTGCCTTCGGTTCGGTTGGTGTGAGCGGCGCGCGTGCCGAGCTCATCGAGTTCGACGGCGATGTTGCAGATCAACTCGAGATCGCGAGGGATATGACGCTTGCCCTGCTCGCCGCAGAGCAGGTTGGCGCCGCGCAACACTGCCTCGACGGTGCTGTCCAGTACGCGAAGCAGCGCGTTCAATTCAACCGCAAGATCGGCAGCTTCCAGTCGATTAAACACTCTCTGGTCAATATCCTGCTGAAGGTTGAGTTCGCGCGGTCTGCGGCGTCCGAGGCTGTGGCAGCGGCGGACGCCTACTTGCTCGATCCCGGGCCGACCAACAGGGGGAATTTGGGTCTGCTTTCGGCCATCTCCAAATCAGTCTGCTCCGATGCGTTCATGTTCGCAGCGGATGAGACCCTGCATGTGTACGGTGGTCTCGGGTTCACCTGGGAACACGACTCCCACCTCTACTTCCGACGTGCGAAGGCAACTGAGTTGATGTTCGGATCACCTGCGGCATATCGCGAGAAGGTCGCGCAGACCGCAGGCCTGATCGGGGCGCGATGAGTTCGGTATTGGTCGCGCGGTCGACGGGCGTCGTCACCGTGACGATCGATCGCCCCAGTCGCCGCAATGCGATCACCGGGCCAGTCGTGGAAGAACTCCTCGGGGTGTTCGAGGAAATCGCCCGCACGCCCGCTGATCGTGCGGTGATACTTACTGGTGCGGGTGGATCCTTTTGCTCTGGAATGGATCTCTCCGAGCCAGTGTCACCAGATCCACTGACTTTCATGACCAGAGTCGGACAGCTGTGCACCATAATCCACGACCTACCGCGGCCCGTCATCGCCAAAGTAGATGGTCCGGCAATGGGATTCGGTTGCAATCTCGCGCTGTGCTGCGACCTTGTGGTCGCATCATACAATGCGACATTCGGCGAGATATTCGCTGATCGAGGTATCGCGTTAGACGGTGGCGCCTCATGGTCACTACCTCGACTGGTCGGGATAGCCAAGGCGAAGGAACTCGTGTTCTTCGGCCGGCGGGTTTCAGCCGACGAAGCCGAGCGAATCGGGCTGATCAACCGGGTAGTCGGCGAATCCGAGATCGACGACGCTGTCCGCACATGGGCCCAGGATCTCGCAGATGGCCCGACCCTTGCTTTGTCCATGATGAAATCGGCCCTGAACAACTCCTTTGAGAGCTCGTTCAAGCGGGCGATCGATTCTGAAAGTCTGAATCAGGCAGTCGCATTCGGAACCACCGAAGCCAAAGAGGCCGGACGAGCGTTCGCACAGAAGCGCTCGCCCCGCTTCCGCGCTGTCGAAGACGACCTCAGCTGACTCGCGGTGGCCTTCGAGATGAAGGCCTCCGCGAGGCTGCATTGTCAGTTGGTCTGCCATCCAAAATTCGCTGAGAGTCCGCAGTATCTGGGACATGGGCCCTACTAATCGGTTAGTGAGTTCGACATGCAACTCGATTGTCGGATGACCCGCTTCCATGCCGTTAGGCGGTTGTCCCGGCAGTCGTCGACATGTGCCTTCACGAAATAGTCATGGAGTTCACCGTCGACCTGAACTGGGATAGGCCTCGCTCTGGTAGCGCACCCAATTTGCGAGCCAGTTCCATTCCAGTGGTAATCATTTCAGCTCTGGCTACGACGTCATCGACAAGTCCGACGGCACAGGCATCCTGTGCATTGATCCGCTGACCGAAGAGACACAGGCGCCGTGCAGTACTCAGACCAACCCGACACACCAACAGTTGCAAGGTGTGGGGCCCGATACGACCCCCGAGACTCAGTTGAGGGAATTGAAACCAGGCATCGTCGGCGGCGAGTATGTAATCCGACCTGAGAGCGAGTTCGACACCGCCACCGACCGCAGCGCGGTGCACGCAAGCGACAGAGGGCAACCTCTCGGGTAGCTCGGTAAACAGTGACCCAAGCTCGCTCACGTATTGCCGGAACTCCACTTTCGTCAGTTTCGCCAATTCATCGTGGTCGCCCCCGGCACAGAAGTTCCTGCCCTCCGCCGAAATCAGGAGACTCCTTGTCTCGTCAGAGGTTTCGATGGCTGACCGCAGTTCCCGCACCATCTGGGGCCCGAGCGAATTGTTGCGTCCAGGATCACAAAGCTGAATATGACGAACAGTGCCTGTCGCACCAGAGCGCAAGAGCGAAGGCCCGCGCACGACGCCATCATCGTTCATCTCGCGGGCCGGCCCTGCGCAAACTCGTGGCGGCCAATCACCATTCGCAACACTTCCGAAGTACCTTCACCGATCGTGAAGGCCTGACAGTCCCGGAAGAACCGCTCGATGGGCATTTCATTGGTGAAGCCGATACCGCCGTGAAGGTGCAACGCGGCGGCGGTGGTGGCGACTGCGACCTCTGAGGCAAACACCTTCGCGACAGCGGCTTCGACCGTGCACCGCTGTCCAGCATCGAACATGATGGCCGCGCGTTCGGTCAACAAGCGCGCTCCGTCCAGTTTGATGCGCATATCAGCGACCGCTGCGAGGATGACGTCGTTGTCGGAGAGCTTGCGGCCGAAAGACGCACGGTCAGCCAGGAACTCGACCGCGGAATCAAGGGCGCGTTGGGCGATCCCCACACACATCGCGGCCACGCCCGTGCGGCCGAACTCGACCATTGCCATCATTTGGTAAAAGCCCCGCCCAACTTCCCCGAAGACGTCTGCGTCGGGCACAAAGCAGTTGTGCAAGGTGAAGTGGCCCACCCCCGCACCCTTGAGGCCGAGTGTCTCGTAAGTCCCACCGAAGTGAAACCCAGGATTGTCCCGGTGGACGACAAACATGGACATCGCGCGCCGTGGCGGTCCATCGGGGTCGCTACGTGCCCCAACGATGAGGAAGTCGGCGTTGGCCGCGTTATCGATCAGCCGCTTCGCGCCGGCCAGCAGCCAACCGCCTTCGACCCGAACTGCCGTGGTCCGCAACGCAGCCGCATCAGACCCACCGTGGGGTTCGGTCCAGGCCACCGCGCCCATCGAGCGACCGGTGGCGATCGCAGCGAGCAACTCCGACTGCTGATCCTGAGTCCCGAACTTGCTCAGCAAGATGCCGCTCAGATTCGTCCACGTCGCTGCCACCGCTGCGGTAGGCCAGACCCGTGCCAGTTCTTCCTGCTGAACAGAAAAGGCGCGCAGTCCCTCTCCAGTTCCGCCGAACTCGAGCGGCAGGGCACGACCAAAGCAACCCGCGTCAGACATCGCTGCCAGGGCAGGTGGTGGAATGGTGCCGGTCGACTCGGTTTCGTGGATGAACTCTGACAGCCGAGAACCAGCAAGCTCCTGGATTCGTTGTCGGAGTGCAGACAGGTAGCTGGCCGTTATCGGATCGACCGTCATGCCGATTCCTCAGATCCGCTCGATGATGGTCGCAGTGGCCATGCCACCACCGGTGCACATGGTGATCAGGCCCGTCCTGAGGTCACGGCGCTCCAGTTCATCTAGTATCGTCTGGAAGAGCATGGGGCCGGTGGCCCCGATCGGGTGACCGAGTGCGATGCCGCCACCGTTCACGTTCACACGGTCTTCATCGATCTTCAGATCTCGGATCACCTTCAACGGTACGGCCGCGAACGCCTCGTTGATTTCCCATAGGTCTATATCGGACACGGCCATACCGGCTTTGGCCAGAACCTTCTCCGAGGCCGGGCCTGGAGCAGTCAACATGATGACCGGATCTGCGCCGGCGACTGCCACCGAGGTGATACGAGCGCGCGCTATGAGCCCGTGGGCTTTCGCATAGTCATCGGACGTCAGGAGGACCGCGGACGCCCCATCGACGACGCCCGACGAGTTCCCTGCATGATGGACATGGTCGACACTGCCAACTTCTGGGTACACCTGGGTGCACATCTGGTCATAACTCATACCGCCATCACGAACTTTGGAACCTTGCCTTGCAAACGACGGAGTCAGTGCAGCAAGCGATTCCACGGTCGTTCCGGCCCTCGGGTGTTCGTCGCGATCAAGTGCGACATTACCGTCGGCGTCCAAGATCGGAACCACGCTGCACTTATGCCTGCCGTCGGCTTGAGCAATGGCCGCCAGGTCTTGACTACGTGCTGCGAAAGTGTCTACCTCAGTCCTCGAAAATCCTTCCCGAGTCGCGATGAGATCGGCTGAAATACCCTGCGGAACCAATGGATGCAGCTCGAGAAGATGGTCATTTCCAGCCGAGGTGGGCGTTGCCACACCTCCAACATACCGCGACATAGACTCGACGCCGCCGGCTACAACCACGTCTTGCCACCCAGCCCGTATGCCCATCGCCGCGAACATGATCGCTTGCTGTCCCGACCCGCAGAACCGGTTGAGCGTGACACCTGGTACCGTCACCGGCCAGCCCGCCGCCAGGACGGCCAACCTGCCAATGTCGTTGGCATGGTCGCCTGACGGATCGCCATTGCCGATGACAACATCCTCTACATCGGCGACCGCAATTCCAGTCTTCTCGACGAGTGCATTGAGGACCTGCGCGAGGACTTCCTGCGGATGAATTCCGTGGAGCCCACCCGTGGGTTTGCCCTTTCCACGTGGGCTTCTGACACCATCGACGATCACTGCCTGCCGTACCACGGCAACTCCTTCGTCCCGCCCTCTGTCGCACCATCTTTGACACGAACCAGTAAAGGCTTATTGCAAGATTGATTTTCGTTGTTCCGGATTTGTTTCACTACTTGGCGATGACGGCAGGATCTCCCGACGTCCACCAAAGTTCGAGTGAGCGCGCGCTGATTCGCCAGCCGTCTGCGGTGCGGACCAGCCTGTCCGAATACTGCCCAGCCATGACGAAATTCCACGATGGTTTGGCGTCGTCACGGAGGTGCTGGGCTTGCAAGTAGCACACGCTGGTGGCCGAGTCACCGTCGACCTTGATCACATGATTGGTGAGAATGTGCTGTGTCTGGGCCAAATGGTCCATCCCGCCACTCACCTGCTCGATGATCGCGTTCACACCCTCACAATCGGGAATCACCCCGTAGTGCGCCACCGCGTCCCGGGTGAAGCACTCGCGAAGCTGCCGCCAATTCTTGGTGTCAAGCGCGGTGGCGTATTTGATCGTGACGTCCTTGATCGCTCTCTCGTCGAGTATGCCTTGCAACTCAGCGTTCACGGCTACCTGACTTCACTGACATGATGCTCGAAAAGCGGTGCCATACTGGCCCCTACGTCCTTCGGGACGAGATACCCGTCTTCGTCCAAGATCTCCGCCTCGCGGGCCGCAATGTTCTCGATTGTCGGGTTTTGCTCGAAGATGCCCTTTGTCTCTGCGATGAACACCTTCGTAACCAGCCCACCTGCCGTCCCGAAGACCTGCCCCGTCACCGCCGTGTCCTCGTGGGACAGCCAGGCAACAACGGGCGACACCTTGGCCGCATCAAGGGCGTCGGCACTGGCACCATTGAACAATTTTCCGAGCAGGTTTTCCGTCATGCGCGTATAGGCGGCCGGGGAGATCGCATTCGCCGAGATCCCAAATCTCGCGCCCTCGATCGCCACTGTCCGGGTGAAGCCCACGATTCCGGCCTTTGCAGCCGAATAGTTTGCCTGACCGAAGTTTCCGTACAGGCCGGCCGGCGACGCGGTGTTGACGAACCGGCCGTACCCCGTTTCTCGCATGTGTGCAAATGCCGCCTGGGTTACCAGAAATGTCCCCAGGAGGTGCACATCCAGAACCGCTTGAAAGTCCTTCGGCTGCAGTTTGAGAAGTGACTTGTCGCGCAGGATGCCCGCATTGTTCACCACGATGTCCAGACCACCGAAGGCTTCGAGCGCGGTCGCAATGACCCCCGCCGCGCCCTCGGGCGTCGACACTGAGTTCATATCCGCCACCGCCGAACCACCCAGCGCGGTGATCTCATCGACCGCACGCTGCGCTGCGCCGCGGTCGCCGCCGTCACCGGTCACCGAACCGCCGATGTCGTTGATCACCACGTGTGCACCTCGGGCAGCGAGCAGCTTTGCATGCTCGAAACCCAGACCACCTCCGGCACCGGTGATTACCGCGACCCTGCCATCAAAGCGTTTCTCGCTCAAGTGAATCGAAACTCCTTCTTGCTGTAATGATGGAAGACTTACTCATCGATGAGCGAGATTGCCCGCTCCGGACAGTTCTGGACCGCATCTCGAACCGATGCCAGGAGCTCGTCGGGCACAACTTGATCTTCGATGTCGAGGAAGCCCTCGTCGCCCAGTTCGAACAATTCAGGTGCGAACCCGACACAGCGGCCGTGGCCAGTGCAGAAGTTGCTGTCTACGCGGACGATCATGTTCACGGCTCCCAGTGGAGTGGCAAGGAAGAGATTCGCGTGACTGCCCAGCCCATACTCGGATCTAGGTCGGCACCCGCCTTGATCTGGTAATTCGGAATCCGCTTATGCCATTCCTCGAGCGCGACGTTCAACTCCAATCGCGCAAGATGCGATCCGATACAACGATGTGGGCCGATTCCGAAGGCAATGTGACGGTTCGGTTTGCGTGTCGCATCGAACTCACCGGCATCCGGAAACTCCTCGGGATCGCGATTGGCCGCTGCGATGAGTGTGACCACTCGATCGTTCTTCTTGATCGGGCAGCCCTGCACCTCGGTATCCTTGGCTGCGGTCATTGTGTGCGACAGGACGCTGAAGCAACGGAGCGCTTCCTCAACCGTACCTGAAATCAGATCAGGATCCTCAACGATCGACTGCCGCAGTTCATCGTTTTCCGCCAAGTATTTGAACGTCCAGCCCAGCTGACTGGCCACTGTGTCCAGTCCAGCTTGGAAGAACAGGTATGCCACTGCAACCTGCTCCTTGTGCGAGATCACTTCTCCGTCAACGGTCAACGCGCTGACCGCGGTCATGAAATCGTCCTTCGGATTCTTCTTACGATCCACCAGCGACTCTGCCAGAAAGGCAAGTACCTCTTGTTCAGCTTGTACCGCTGCGGTGATCGCCTGCTCACTTCCCATCATGGCCGAGAAGGCGTTCACCCAGCTCATCAGCTGATCGCGATTGTCTTTGGGTAGACCCATCAACTCCATGAAAACAGACGTGGGGAACTGCAACGCGAAGTCGGTTACGAGATCGCACTCGCCGCGCGACTGAAATCCTTCGATCAACGTGATCGCAGTCTCCCGAACCGCGTCCTCCAATTTCTTGATTGGCGACGGCGCAAAATACGGATCCAGCGCTCGACGCATCTTCGTGTGGTCCGGCGGATCGAGCTCTCCGGGCAACATACTGTACGGATCCCCCTCGGAAAAGGGATGCGCCGACCCAACATTGGAGAACACGTCCGGCGTGCGCAACGCGTTGTAGACCGAGTCGTAGTCGAGTAGATACCACAAGGTCGACTTCTCATCGACCGGATTGACAAAGTCGCTCCGAAACACCGGCGTTTCGTCGCGAAGACGACTGACTTCTTCCCAGGTATCGGCCTGCAGCGCCGGATGTGTCGAGTGCAAGAACCCTTCGCGAATCGGTCCCGACGGATCCGTGTGGGCGGGAGACTTAGTGTCCATAGTTGTGAACTTCCTTGTACATCAATGGATCTGACGCATCAGATCAAGGTGGGATCGCGGCTGAGGACCATAAAGTTACTTACCCCCGGCAGGTGTCACGTCACCCGTAAGCACGCCGGCGGAAAAATACTCTAGTCTGCGACCAATGTACCTCCGTTGAAGTGATTCAGGCAACAGTTCGCCGATTTCTCACAGCATCCGGCCAAGGGCGTCCCCCTGGCGAGTCGCGTATGTGAGGCGGCGCGGTGCGTACGCATCACCGATCAAGTGCAGATGCTCGACAATTCCTTCGAGCTCGGCGTGCAGATGAGGGTCCGAACGTGAGCCACACGCGAGCACCACTGTGTCCACGTCATTGATTGATCTGAGCGAGCCACCATAGACGTCCGCCGTCTGCACGGTCCCGTCTTCGATCGCAACCAAACGGTGCATCGGTAGGAGTGTGGCCCCGGCGGCGAACAAACGTGCCATCGATGGGCCGATGTTGTACCGGCCAACCATCGGAGCGAACTCTGTGGTCCGGTAGACAAGGGTCAGATCGTGCCCACGCGAGGACAACAAATCGGCAGTGCCCAATGGAGCCATGTGATCGTCCTCGACAACCATCACGACTTTGTGTCCGACGCCTGCTGGGTCCCGCAGAACATCACGCACATCAACAACGTGCGCGGAGGCGATACCAGGAATGTCGAACGGTGCGTACGCGGTGGCACCTGTGGCCACAACGACTTCGTCTGCGCCGGCCGCAAGAACTCTTTCGAAGTCTGCCCGGCGGCTGGTTTCCAGTTTGACCCCCGCGCGTTTGAGCCGTGCCTTTTGGTAGTCGAGATACCGGCCGAATGCGTCCTGGTATGGCATACGCACAGCGATCAGGAGCTGTCCCCCGAGGTCGGGCGCCTGTTCCCACAGGGACACTCGATGACCACGTTCTGCAGCAGTGGCTGCGACCTCGATACCGGCCGGACCACCGCCGATCACCAGGATGTTCTTCGGACGGATCGCAGGCTCGACCTTCAGCTGTTCCATCCCAGCGCGTGGATTTACCGCACATCCAAAGCTGATGCCGTCCAGCGTGACCCGACTCAAGCAATCATTTGATGCCACGCACGGCCGAATTTCGGCCACTCGACCTGTTGAGGCTTTGTTCGCGAACTCGGGGTCCGCGATATTCGACCTGACGATACCAACGATGTCGGCTTGGCCGGATGCGACAATTTGCTCTGCGACATCGGGTGTCGTCACTCGGCCTGTGTAGATCACCGGGCAACCGACCACCTCCCTCATCGTGCCCGCGAGATCAGTCCAGTGCGCGGTGTCGAAGTCGGGCATCGGTAAGTACGTCGTCTCACCCCAATTGTTGCCGACATTGAGGTGCAAGTAGTCGACCAGTCCCCACTCATCGATAAGCGACAGTGACTCTCGCGCGAGGTCACTGTCGTAACCTCCGGCAACCCGTTCGTCCATACAGATGCGCGCACCGAGAGTGAACTCAGGCCCGACCTGTGCCCGAATGGCCGCCAGCACCTCATGTAGCAGCGTGAGGCGGGCGATGACGGACCCGCCGTATTTGTCGTCGCGATCATTGGTCATCGGTGACATGAACCACTGGAGCAGGTCGTCATTGTTGGCGTGCAGTTCTGCGCCGTCGAGTCCTGCCTTGAGCATTTGTCCTGCGGTGAACGCATACTCTGCGACGATTTCGCCGATCTCGCCGGTAGTCAATACGTGTGACACGCGGTTGTTGGTGAAACCGTGCGCTCGTGGGCTTGGTCCGTGTGGGGTGCCGCCCATGAATACGATTTGCATCGACGCGTAGGCGCCCTCGCTATGAATGGCTTCAGCGAATTGTGCTGCGCGCGGTACATAGAGTTCGTTCCTGAACATGCCGTCCTTGAACGCCCCCATTCCGCTGGGCTCGAATCCCGGGCCGACCGGAGTACGCAGATGCATGCTGCTGCCGCAAACCCACGACGACCCCCCGCGAGCTTTCTCCTGGTAGTAGCCGACAAACCTGGCGGCTTCCGCAGGCGTGCCGAGTAGGTTGCCGTCGGCGAAGGCGTGTGTGGGAACCATGATCCGATTGCGCAGCGTCATCGTGCCCACTTGTATCGGGCTAAACAAGTGGGGATAGTTGTTGTCGGACATGTCGTTACCTCTTCTCAGAACCCTAGGATGAACGGGTACAAGGATCCGGGACAACGGCCTACACGGCGGCCTCACGGGTGCCGGCGGAGGTCAGGTGATCCGGCCTCCAGATCACTCCGGAATCGGCCAGGCCTTGCAGGGTCGTTTCGTCGAGTCCCCATTCTCCGAGCGAGGAAGCGTCGTGCACTCCCGGACGCGGTGATGGACCTGAGATCGCGGATGGGGTGCGAGAGAATCGCGGTGCGGGTGCGGGTTGATCTTGGCCTGCCACATCGGCGAATCCCGCTCTGGCTGAGACCTGCTGGTGATCAGGTACTTCTGCCATCTCGAGCACGGGGAACACACATGCGTCGGTCCCATCGAAGATCCGTGACCACTCATCGCGGCTTCTCTTCGCGAACTCGATCGCGAAGCGGGTTCTCTGCTCGGGCCACGACTTGGGGTCCATCCGACGCGGAAATTCGGAGGCTTCGATGCCGAGCCCTTGGAGCAAAAGCTTGTAAAACTGCGGTTCCAATGCGCCTACACTCATGTACTTGCCGTCGGCGGTCTCGTAAGTGTCGTAGAACGGCGCGCCACCATCGAGCAGGTTGCTGCTCCGAGCGTCATTCCAGCTACCCGCGTCCCGCATTCCGCGAACCGACGCCATGAGCAGCGAGGCACCATCAATCATCGCGGCATCAACTATTTGGCCGTGTCCGGAATGGCTGCGCTCGACGAGTGCCGAGAGGATTCCGACAGTCAGCAGCATTCCCCCGCCACCGAAGTCACCGACCAGATTCAGTGCCGGCGACGGCGGTGAATCGATCCGCCCAGTCGAATGGAGCGCCCCCGCCACCGCGACGTAGTTGATGTCATGCCCGGCCCGCTCGGCCAAGGGGCCGGTTTGGCCCCAGCCTGTCATGCGGCCGATGATCAGGCGGGGGTTGCGCCCGATCAAAACCTCGGGATCGAGGCCCAGCCGCTCCATTACGCCGGGCCGAAACCCCTCGACCACAACATCTGCCGGGTCACACAGGCTCAAGACAAGGTCTCGACCCGCCTGCGACTTCAGATCGACTGCGATCGACTGACGCCCGCGACCCAGCGGGTCGAGCGCCGGATCGGGATAGCCCTCTACGGCGACCTTCTTGTTCGGCCGATCGATGCGCAGAACGTCCGCACCCATGTCTGCGAGCATCATGCACGCGAATGGCGCGGGTGCCGCGCTGGCGATCTCCAACACACGCAAGCCGCTGAGTGGCCCCATTGCATCTCCTAGATTCTGTGACTTGGTCGGGCGAGCAAATCGCAGCGCTCCGACGGATATCAAAATTTGGTCGTTAGCTATATGATAGATGTTAAGAGTAAATTAGCATTCGAAACGCCTACATGGGCATGCATGCATCTCTCGAGGAGTCACCACGATGACGTTTGATCTCTCCGCCGTCGGAGCCACATCCGAACCCACCACGATCAGCTGGGACTCGAAGGACTGCATACTCTATGCGCTAGGAATCGGCGCCGGCACGGACGATCTCGCCTTCACAACAGAGAACTCCCGGAACGTGCAGCAGGTCGCGTATCCAACGATGGCAGTCACACTGGGAGTCGATTTCAGTGTGATGGCCGAGCTGGGAACGATCGACTGGACCCGCCTCGTTCACGCCGAGCAGGGCGTAGATCTCTTCGGTCCGCTGCCGGTCGAGGGCTCGGCAACAGCGGTCACCAAGATCGCGAACGTGTGGGACAAGGGCAAGGCTGCTGTCATCGTCACCGAAACGACCGCAACAGATCATGCGAGTGGAAAGGACCTCTTCACCTCCCGGTCCTCGGTGTACATCAAGGGAGCCGGCGGATTCGGTGGTGAACGCGGGCCGGAACGAAAGCCGGCCGCAGAACTCGGCGATCCGGATGAGACGACAACGTGCGTAACCACTCCTGATCAAGCATTGCTGTACCGACTCTCGGGCGATCGGAACCCGCTTCACTCGGACCCATGGTTCGCGGAGAAGGCCGGGTTCGAGCGGCCGATTCTGCACGGCCTCTGCACCTATGGCGTCACCGGACGAGCAGTCCTCAGTGCCGTAGTGGGTGGGGATCCATCCCGAATTCGTTCCTTTGCAGGGCGTTTCGCCCATCCGGTAATGCCGGGCGACACATTGTATGTGGACACGTGGCCAGTCGAGGGCGGAACTGTTGAGTTCCGGACCCGCATCGATGGTGGCATCACCGTGCTGACCGGTTCTGCCGAGATCAGCTGAAGACCGCGGGGGTGATGCCGTCATTTCCACCATGACGGCCCCCCGCGGCCCGACTTCAGAGCAGTTCGAGGATCGTGGCGTTCGCCATCCCGCCACCCTCACACATCGTCTGCATTCCGTAGCGAATACCATTGTCCCGCATGTGATTGATCAATCTTGTCATCAGTACAGCTCCGGAACCACCGAGCGGATGACCAACCGCGATCGCACCACCGAGCGGGTTGACGAGCTTGGGATCGGCGCCGGTCTCCGCCATCCAGGCCAGGGGAACCGATGCGAACGCTTCATTGACCTCGAAGGCCCCGATGTCGCTGAGCTGAAGTCCGGATTTCGCAAGCACTTTCGCAGTGGCCGGGATAGGTCCGGTCAACATCATCACGGGGTCACTACCTACAACGACTGAAGTATGGACTCGAACAATCGGAGTCAGCCCCAGTTCCGCCGCCTTCTCGCTCGTCGTCACCAGGAGCGCTCCCGCGCCGTCTGCAATCTGTGACGAGTTGCCCGCCGTGATCAAGCCGTCGTCCTTGAACGCCGACTTCAACTGCGACATCTTCTCCATCGTGGTGCCGACGCGGATGCACTCGTCAACATTGAACTGCGTCGCTCCGTCCACCGACACGATCTGCGATACAGAGGCACCATCGTCCCGTGCGGCCGCCGCACGCTCGTGCGATTCAAGGGCGTACTCGTCCAGCTGGGTCCTGGTCAAACCCCAATTCTCAGCGATCATTTCAGCACCGATACCCTGATTAAAGGCTGCTTGGTACCGCGCAGACAGCCGGTCCGACATCGGAAAACCGTGCCCCGAGGTGACCGGCGAACCCATCGGCACGCGCGTCATCGACTCTGCCCCGCCGGCGACCGCAACGTCGTACTGACCGGACACCACGCCGGCGGCAGCAAAATGCACAGCCTGCTGGCTCGATCCGCACTGTCTGTCGACGGTGGTGGCGGGCACCGATTCCGGCCAGCCAGCCGCCAGCACCGCATTTCGCCCGAGATTTCCGCCCTGGTCTCCGATCTGGCTCACACACCCCCATACAACGTCATCGACCACGGCCGGTTCGAGACCCGCGCGACCGACCAAAGCCTGCAGGACCAGTGCCGACACATCGACCGGGTGAAGACCGGCGAGACTTCCGTTTCGACGTGCAACCCCGGTGCGCACCGCTTCGACTATTACTGCATCACGCATTCGTAAACTCCCATCGCGAGACATATGTGTTATGTACTCTATGAATAGATACTAGATCATTAGAGTACTGCGTCCAGGGGTGCCTCCCGGCGCACCGAACGATTGGCATCGCGACTATGGATCTGCAGCTCGAGGGTCACGTTGTGATCGTCACCGGAGCCAGTCACGGGCTCGGTCGATCGATCGCAGCATCACTCGCTTCCGAAGGAATGATGGTGGTCGCCGTGGGCAGGGACACGTCCGCTCTAGCAACCTTGGCGAGTGCCTGGCCAGAGAAAGTCGCCACGTTGGCGTGCGACATTTCCGATCTCGACAGGATCGCCGCCATTCCCGATTACGCAATCGACCGTTTCGGCAGACTCGATGCGGTGGTCAACAACGCGGCTCAGGCCCCCAACACTCGACTACATGAGCAGACGCTGACGGAGTGGGATCACGTGTTTCGGGTAAACGTCACCGCACCAATGCTGCTGACCCAGTCGGCAGGTGTTCGCTTCGCCGAACAGGGACACGGAAAGGTCGTGAACGTCGCGTCGTTGACCGGAATCACCGGACGACGCGGCATGTCACTGTACTCGGCAACCAAAGGCGCACTGTTACGCTTCACGGAAGCGATCGCCGACGAATGGGCGAGGCACAATATCCAGGTCAATGCCATTGCACCTGGGTCGGTAGATACCGAAGCAATGCGCCGGGCTCAGCCGAACCCCGCCGATCTCGCCGTTGTCACGAAGCACATCCCGGCCCGGCGGCTTGGTATGCCGCACGAAGTCTCTGGGGTGTGCGCCTTTCTCCTCTCTTCTCGCGCGGACTACATCACCGGAACGACCGTAGTCGTAGACGGCGGCTTGCGTGTCCACACCCGACCCTGACGAGATCATCGGAACCGGCCAAACAACTCTAAGACTGGACTAAACTTGATGGCAACCTATTCAATATCCGAGCATGAAAGCAGGCTCGCATGACTTTCGTGATCCTTCAGTCCTGCTGCAACGAGGCGTCATGCGTCGACGTGTGCCCGGTGGACTGCATCCATCCGAAACCGGGCGAGCCGGCGTTCATGCGCGCGGAGATGTTGCACATCGATCCAACGACATGCATCGACTGCGGTGCATGCGTCGACGCATGTCCCGTGGAGGCAATCAAACCCGACTACGAGCTGGACGCCAATGACGAGCCCTATTTGGCGATCAACGCCGCCTACTTCGATCGCCATCCCATTGCAGAGGACGATCCTGTCACCCGCGCTACCCACAAAAAGTTCGATCATGCGGGACTTCGGGTGGCGATCGTCGGAACCGGGCCCTCCGCCTTCTATGCAGCCAGAGAGCTGACCGACCACAAAGGTGTCGAAGTCACGATGTTTGATCGCCTGTTAACTCCCTACGGACTTGTCCGGGCGGGTGTTGCTCCGGATCATCAGACGACCAAATCCGTGACCGACGTCTTCAAATCCACCGCGGGCCGGAAGGCCCTCCAGGTCAAACTGGGAGTCGAAGTTGGTGAGACCATCAGTCACAATGAGATTCTGGCTCACTACCACGCGGTGATCTACGCAGTGGGAGCATCGGGCGACAGGCGCATGCAGGTCCCCGGCGAGGACTTGCCCGGGAGCTACTCCGCCACGGAGTTCGTCGGCTGGTATAACGGACAGCCCGACTACGCCGATCGCGAGTTCGACCTCTCGAGCGAGCGAGCCGTCGTTGTCGGCAACGGCAACGTGGCCCTGGATGTCGCGCGAATCCTGTTGTCCGACAAAGGTCAGTTGGAGACTCGGACCGACATCGCCGAACACGCCCTGGCCACCCTGCGACAAAGCAACATCCGCGAAGTTGTGATCGTAGGGCGTCGCGGCCGCGCACAGGCGGCCTACACAAATCCTGAACTGCTTGCCCTTATCCAACACCCCGACATCAATGTCCGCGTCGACGCCGACAGCATCGTCGACGACCACGTGGATGCCGTCCTCCAGTCCACCGCTACCGAGCCTCATATTAGACTCAAAGTTCAATTGGCCCAGGATATCTCAGATCGTCCCGGATCCGAAGAGACCAGCATCGTCCTTCGATACCTCAGCGCACCGGCGGCGATACTCGGCACCGAAAAGGTCGAAGGCATCCGACTGAGCCACACCAAAATCAGTGTCGGCCCCGATGGTGCAACCCATGCTGAACTGACGACCGAATCGGACGACCTAGCAGCTGGCTTGGTACTGAGGTCGATCGGATTCAAAGGCCGTCCGCTCAAAGGGGTACCGTTCGACGAAAGTCGAGGCGTCATTCCCAATGTCGACGGTCGAGTTGTCGATTCCGATCCCGCCGAAGTGCTCACCGGCGTCTACACGGTCGGCTGGATCAAACGCGGAGCCAACGGTGTCATCGGGACAAACCGCAAGTGCGCCGGCGACACGGTGGAACTCCTCCTCGCCGACCACGCTGAGGGTCGACTGGCGGCGCCGGCCAGGGACCAGGAGTCGCTCGACAAAATGCTGGCTGACCGAGCGCCTGACCATTTGGTCATGTCCGACTGGAACCAAATCGACAAGGCCGAACGCTCGGCCGGCAGGGCAGCAGGTCGTCCGCGGGTGAAGTTCATTCGCGAATTCGATATACGACAGGCACTGCGGGCGTCAGCAACGCCGCAAAGTAGTCTAGTACGCGACTAATTCGTGTTAGAGTTTTGTGGTAAGTCAGAGTCCCGTACAGATCGGATCCACACCCATGGCGAATCAGATACCGGTAGTCGACTACTTGGTACTCGACGAAGTTCCACATCTCAGCGCGCATCAGTGCACGTCTTGTGACGCCCTGTACTTCGACCGACGGAATGCCTGTGCGCACTGCGGCAGAACCGATTTCGCCCGCAAGGCTCTTGGGACAACTGGCACCTTGCGCGCATACACCCAAGTGCACAGAGCCGGTCCGGCCGTAAAAGTGCCGTACATCTCCGCGGTCGTCGACCTCGATGGCGGCGGTGTGGTGAAGGCGAACCTGCTCGATGCGACGCTGGAAGACATCAGGCCTGGGCTACCTGTGCGACTGCAGACCTTCGTGGCCGGAACCGACGACGATGAAACCGATGCCGTCGCATTTGGTTTCGAGATTGAGGACAAATAATGAGCAGTGGTGACATCTGGATCATCGGCGCTTCGATGACGCCGTTCGGCCGATTCCCGGACCGCGATCTGATCGACCTCGCGGCTGACGCGGCACTCGACGCGTTGAACGACGCCGCCATCGCCATCGGCGATGTCAACATCCTGGCCATGGGCAATGTGTACGAAGCGAACTCGCACAATGGACAGCGCCTCCAGAAGCAGATCGGCCAGACGGGCATTCCCGTGTACAACGTCGTGAATGCCTGTGCAACCGGCGCGACCGCTGCCCGGGTTGCGATCATGTCGATCAAGGCCGGCGAGTCAGATATCGGACTCGCCGTCGGGGTCGAAAAGATGGGCAAGATGGGACTCATCGGCGGCGCAGCCAAGAAGCGTGATGCTCGGAAGGTGTACAGGCCATCCGGTCGTTACGGTTCGGTGCTGAAGACGGAGGGGGTGCTGGGGACCGGCATCATGCCAGGAGTCTTCGCACAGGCTGGCACCGAATATGCACTCGCCAACGGTGTAACGGCCGAACACTTCGCCAAAGTCGCCGTGAAGAACCACGAGCATTCGGTCCTGAATCCCCTTGCGCACTATCGCAAGAAGTTCTCACTTGAGGAGGTTCTAGCGTCCGATGTTATCGCGTATCCGAACACATTGCCGATGTGTTGCCCTAACACCGATGGTGCTGCAGCAATCGTTGTGGTTTCCGACGCCAGGCTCGCCCGAATGGACCCGGACGTTCGACGCCGAGCGGTCAAGATTTCTGCTTCGGTTTTGACATCCGATCCCTGGGTCGAGGGCGGTCAGGTACAACCCGACGTCAGCACTTTGACACGGCAAGCAGCCGACGCTGCCTATGCGGAAGCCGGAGTCGGACCGGCCGACCTCGACCTGGTCGAGTTACATGACTGTTTCGCCACGGCCGAACTGCTCCACTATGACAACCTGCGGCTGTGTGAACCCGGTGGCGCCGGCGACTTCCTCGATTCCGGTGCACCCTGGCGCGACGGCACGACACCCGTGAACGTTTCGGGAGGGTTGCTGTCGAAAGGCCATCCGCTGGGTGCAACCGGAATCGCCAATATCTACGAGGTCGCCACCCACCTCCGCGGTGAAGCGGGCGATCGTCAGATCTCGGGGGCCCGAGTAGGTTTGACCCATGTCATCGGACTTGCGTCGGCCTGCGCGGTCCATGTCCTCGAGGCCAGGGCGTCCTGATGTCATCTGTAGGCACCACCAATGCGACGCTGGCGGTATCCGACCCTGATCTCTCGATCGACGAAATGCGCGAAGTCTTCCGCCAGTGGATGACCGATCACGCCGCCGAACTCGAGCGCTTCCGGACTCTGCCGACAGACGTTGACGAGATCTTCAGTGGACACGGCGCAGCACTCCAGCGGCTTCTCTACGATGCCGGCTGGGTTCGGCTCGGATGGCCCGCGGATGTCGGTGGGATCGGTGGCGTTGTCGCGCATCGAGCACTTGTCGGTGAAGAGTTGGTCTTGGCCGGCTATCCGACCCCGTTTTCATTCGCGACCCAAGAGGTGATGGGTCCGGCATTGGCCCGCTACGGTTCGCCCGAACTGCGTACCGAATTCGTCCCCCGACTTCTTCGCGGCCAGGAGAGTTGGTGCCAGGGATTCTCCGAGCCAGGTGCCGGTAGCGACCTCGGTTCGTTGCGAACCAAAGCAGTCGAGCGGGGTGATGACTGGGTCATCACCGGCGAGAAGATCTGGACGAGTTGGGCCCAATACGCCTCGCGCTGCTTCGTTTTGGCTCGAACGGGTACCCAGGAGTCGGCCCATCGAGGAATCACAGCGTTCTTCGTGGACATGGACACGCCCGGTATCACTCGCAGCCCACTGCGCGCCATCACCGGGCAAGATGACTTCTCCAGTCTGCACTTCGACAACGTCGTCGTCCCGAAGGCGCGAGTCATCGGAGAAGTCAACGGCGGTTGGGGTGTGTCGATGTTCATACTCGGCTGCGAGCGCGGCGCCGCCGCCTGGCAACGTCAAGCATGGATGCGTTGGCAGCTGGAACAACTCGTCGCCCAGAGTCCGGACCTTTCCGACGAAGCAGTCGGCGAAGCCTTCGAGTTGATCAGCGCGCTACGGTTGCTCGCGCGTCGAACCTTGCGCGCCCTGTCCGCTGGCGAAGAGCTAGGCGTCCGCCCTTCTTTCGACAAGTACGTCATGTCTACGGCCGAGAAGTTTCTCTTCGATGCCGCGCTCAAGTCGATGCCGGAGCGACTGCTACTCGCTGACGACCACGAGTCCACCGACTGGCGCAACGATTATCTGTACTCTCGCGCGTCGTCGATCTATGGCGGCGCCAAAGAAATTCAACGCAACATCATTGCCGAGCGCATCCTCGGCCTGCCCAGGGAGAAGTGATGGACAGCAGCGAGAGGTCCGAGTTGGCCGGCACAGTCGGCCAGATTCTTACGGCTGCGGGACCCGCCGGTTGGCAAGAAGCACTTCATAGTTTCGGCTGGGATGACCTCTGCGCCGACGAACCTGTTGATGCGATCCGCATCATTGCACCATTACAGGGCAAACTTCTACCGAACGCCTCGTTCGTGGACCGCCTTGCACTGGCGGTGTCGGGCGTCCCACAGTCGGAGCGCACGACGACACATCTCCTCTATCCAGCCCTGGGGTCCGACCAACCGACCAGCACAGTGAGTCCCGGCGGAAACCTTATCGAGGTACGCGGTACCGCGAACTTCGGTCCGATCCCATCGGGTTCACTGATCACGCCGGCGGTGCTGGACGGAGCTTTGGCACTGGTGGAGATCGCTGACACTGACGCACTGTCGACCAATGCTGCTGGAATCGACCCTGACTCGGGTTGGTTCCGTGTTGTCGGCACCGCCGATTGCACTGTCGTTTCCACCGGCGAAGAGGCCCAGAGGCAGTGGCTGAGCATTCGGGCGCACAGCATGCTGGCAATCTCCCTGGAGCTCAATGCACTCGGTGCCCGAATGTTGGAGCTCGCCGTCGAACACGTGTCCTCACGCAATCAGTTCGGTCGTGCGCTCGGATCATTTCAAGCAGTCAAACAGGGTCTTGCGGACACAAGAGCGTGGCAGGAGTGCGCAGACCTGTCCGCCGATGCGGCACCGGAAAATCCCGGCATCGAAGCAGCACTCGTCGCCTCGTCATTGGCGGGTCGATTCTTCCGGAGCGCCGCGGAGAACTGCCAGCAGTACCTCGGCGGCATGGGCTTCACTTGGGAACACCCGTTTCACACCTTTCTCCGTCGAGGATTGATCCTCGAGCGACTGCTCGGATCGTCGGCTGAGGCTCGCTCGGAGTTGGGGGCGACGTTCAAAGCCGGAGCCATGCCAGCGCTTTCGGCGATCTGACGAGTCGTGACGACCCACGAGAGCATCACCTCCTTGACGGATTCAGGAATCCTGACCATTCGCTTCGACCGTCCAGAAAGCAAAAACACCATCGGGCCACCGATGGTCAAACACCTCTGTGCGCAACTCGATCAGGCCGACGCGGACGACTCGATCAAAGCTGTCGTATTCACCGGATCAGGGGACTCGTTCTGTGCCGGCGCCGATCTCTCAACAGGCAGTCTGGTCAAACCGGCGGACGCCGACATGGTCAGAGAAACGCACCGAGACTTCGGTGGGGTTCTCGCCTTGCGCATTTACAGCTGCACTAAACCGGTCATCGGCGCGGTCAATGGCGTCGCAGCCGGTCTGGGCGCAACGATGCTGTTGCCGATGGATGTTCGGATCGCGTCGGAGAATGCGCGATTCGGCTTTGTCTTCAGCCGTCGCGGTATCGTTCCGGAAGCGTGTTCGACATGGTTCTTGCCGCGTATCGTCGGTATTTCACGTGCGATGCAGTGGACCATGAGTGGACGTATTCTCGACTCCGATGAGGCCTTGAATGGAGGGTTGCTCACATCTGTGCACCCGGCCGATCAACTCCTTGATGAGGCGTATCGTGTTGCGGCCGAACTCACCTCGCAGTCCTCCCCACTTTCGGTGTCGGCAACACGTCGGCAGATGTGGAACGGCTTGACCCAGTCGCATCCGATGGAGGCCCATCGCGTCGAGACCGAATTGATCCGGTCGCTGGCGCGGAAACCCGATTCCAAAGAAGGAATCAAAGCGTTTCTGGAACACCGTCCGGCGCAGTTCAACTCCCGGCCCAGCAAGGATCTGGATGAGTTCGCCCACTTCTGGACGGAGCCCCCGTTCGAGCTGTGATCGCCAGCTTTAGGACGTGGTTGTTTGCACGCTGCCGAGGTACCCCTCCTGCATCACAATGCACACCAGGTCGCCGGATCTATTGTAGATGTATCCGGCGGCCATCCCTCTGCCATCGACAGCGCTGGGTGAACTCTGGTCATACAGCAACCAATCCGAGAAGTCCGCAGGCCTCTGGAACCAGATCGAATGATCCAGTGAGGCAACCCTTCCCGGCCCTCTGCTAGTCCGCCGGTCGACGCGCATCACCGAATCCAACAGCGTCATGTCGGTCAGATATGTGATCAGCGCAGCGTTGAGTGCCGGAGCCGACATGAAGTCACGACCTGCGCGCATCCATATCTGGTTTACCGGTTTCTGCGGTTTGGGATCGTCCAAGGCCAACCTGGGCGGTGCGTTGACGTAACGCATGTCGAAGGCTCTCGGTCGGACCCACCAGCCGTCTTGCTCGGCGGCGTACGGTTCCAAAATCTCTTCGATTCGCCGAAGCGAATCGGGGCCGCACACATCAGGCATCGGTCGATGGAAGTCCGGACCTTGCCGTTGCACGCAGAAAGAAATCATCGCCTCGTATATAACCGCGCCACCTTGCTCGGCCGTCACCTGCCGATTGGCAAAAGCTCCACCGTCACGAACTCGACGGACTCGGTACTCGGTTGGACTGTCCGTGTCGCCCGCCCGCAAGAAATAGCTGTGCAGACTGTTCGGCACCCTATCCTCGACCGTTCTGCCGGCGGCGACCAGCGCCTGCGCCGCAATCTGACCACCAAAAACGTGCGTCGATGCCTCGGGAGGGTGCGATCCTACGAAGTGGTCTGGACCGGCAGATTCCAGTTCAAGTAGACCCAATAGGGTTGTGAGATCGGCGATCATCGGGACGCGGGCTCACCCGCGAGTGCTGTCAATATGGTCGAACGCAGTTCTCGTGCCGACACATCGTCGGGGTGCGCACGGGTCCATATCGCAAGGGAGCGGTTCATCTCAACCAGCGTTGCCGCCTCACTCCGATAAAGTTCATCCAATTCGGCGTAGGTCACCGGAATATCCGTATTCACAGCCGGCGAAGAGGCGACACCCGCGAAGTGCTCGACACGATCTCGTGACGCCGATCTCCAGCCATCGATGTCCGCCAGAAGTTGACGCTGTATGAGCACATCGTTGCGAAGGCGCAGCGCTGCGTCGTTCCAATCTATTTGAGCGAGTACAGCTCTCACTTCCTCGAGGCGGCTGAGGGCGTACTCCGACGCCACTTCCGGTCCGACAACCTCTTTCAAGATCCGACGAACACCGGTGATCACGTCTGCAGGACTAGGTCGCATCACGAGCTCCTTGTGCTTCTATCACGGCTTCCAGCACCCGATTGATGACGACTCGCGCAGGGGCAGCTGGGCGGTCGCTGTCTCTGGTGCAGAAGTTCTTCACACCTGCCAGTGCCATGACGGCCAGCCGAAACGTGGACATGACCTGCCAGAATCTGAGGGCGTGCGGATCGACTTCGATGCCGGTCCGTGCGGTGTAGAGCTCGAGGAAATCCTTCTGCTCCCAGAATCCTTTGATGAAGTGTTCTTTTTGGTACAGCGGCGCCGTATACCAACCCAGATCGTCAAGTGGATCACCCAGGTGCGCCAACTCCCAATCGAGAAGTACTTCGACCCGACCCTCACGAATGAGGAGGTTCGCAGGCCGAAAGTCGCCGTGGACCACGACGAGACGATCAACTGGGCGCGGCAGTGAGTCACGAAGCCACTCCGCTGCAGCCTGAAGTGCAGGTTGCGGTTCAAGCTGGCAGCGCTCCAACTCCGACCGCCAGTGACCGAGCTCGTAAGCCGCGGGGTTCGGCCCCGGATGGTGGAGTATTCCTCGAAACCCGGCCGCTTCAGTATCGATGTTGTGGAGGTCTGTCAGCGTTGTGCAGATCTCACGAGCAAGCAACTCCCGCCGTTCAATACCGAGGTCAAGAGGATCGGCATGTCGCAGAATCGCGCGGTGGGCGCGGCCGGCGTAGCGCTTCACGACCATCGAAGGACGTGCCAGTTCACTGCCTTGGTCGTCGAGCCACAACACCGTGGGGGTCGGGACATCAAACGTCTCGAGTCGCCGCAGGAGTTCGAACTCCATTGCGCGACCCGTCTCGACCACTGCGGCGGGTGGGTCGCGGCGCAGCAGCAGTTGATGCTGTTGTGTCACTCCGTCAATGGTCCAGGTGGCATCGAAAGGCCAGTTCTCTCGCGAGCTCCCGAGACCCGTCCTATGGATTCCGTTGATCAAGGGATCGGCGCCTGGCCCAAGGCGCTTTGCAAGGAACTCTCGGAGCGCAGCCGCGACGGTGTCCGTCTCGTTCGCCAGGGTTGAGTTCATTGGTTCACTCCCGAGCCAGGCTTGGCCGGAATCGCTTCTTGGTAGCGCGCATAGCCCGGCAACACCATGTACTCCATGATTCCGAATCCGGTTTGTCCGGCGTACTCAACCTCGATCATGTGGTCACTGCCAGCCTTCGCATAGCGGTAGATCTGGCTGCGGTCGGTGAGGTCCCACGTGTCATGTTCGAAGGAGTCCTCGCCCTTCCAATGCCCTTGGAACCAACCGTTCCATCCTTCGTATCCCCCACCGCGCAAATGCGCACGACCTTCCTGTGCAGTGATTTTGAACTCCATCTTCTCGCCGCTGTGCAGCGCCAGAGTGATGATTCCGCTACGAAGTGTCGGTGCAGCGGCCGAGCTATCCCAGACCAGATCATGATCGATGTGGACGATGAGATCCTCTTCGTCTGGCGCGCCTGCGCGCCGAGAGAACGCCGCTGACAGATGCAGTGGTCGTCCGGGTTCGGCTTCATACAGGTAGAAGTGGACTCCGAAGTCTTCGAACTGAATCGGACAGAACATCAGCATCCGCCACTCCGGTCGAATTCCCGGCGGAGTCCCCTGTGTGCTGGGCAGCGTTCGAGTCCCCCACGAGTGGTCGCGTTCGCCCCACCACCGGTCCGGGGTCAATGTGGTTGTGCTGCCATCGACGCTCAGCTGACCCTCGATGCGACCCAATTGCACATAGCGGATTGCATCGTAGGTCACCCGCGTTCGACTGACCTGAAAATGACGGCCCTCGAGAATGGGTTCGAGGTCACTCTTCCAGTGGAAGTCGAACTCGACGCCGGAAGGATTGTCAGACAGGATGAATCGAACGTCCTTCATTGGCTCGACTATCTCGATCCTGAGAGGACCCACCGCCATCTCGTCGCGCCGACGCCCCAGCGAACGTGCCATGCGCATATTGCGTTGCTCACCCGACTTCGAGTGAACGACAAACGCTTCCTGGGTGTCCTGGTTGGGGTACTGCCCGATACCAAGGCTCAGCACCGTGTCCTTCGCGACGGTGTCTTGTAAACTCAGCCAATACCTTTCCCGCCAACTCGGGTCGCTGGATCCGACCAAGGCGTGTGGCTGCGAGATCTGGTGTGAAAAGTATTCGTCTGACGGACTCAGGAAGACCACGTCGTCGACCTCACTTCGTATCTGCTGGTGCGTCGGCGAATGCCGCTCGCAATGTTTTCTTATCTGTCTTTTCGCCGGCAAGCGTAGGCAGTCGCTCCTGCTGGATCTGCCATCGCGTCGGGACTTCGAAGTACGCCAACCGTCCTTTCAGGAAGGTCTTGAGGTCTTCAGGCTCCGGCGGAAGCTGACCGCGGTAGACAATCACTGCCGCCACTTCTTCACCCAGATCTGAGTGCGGGACACCGAATACCGCGACTTCAACTACGGATTCATGCTCTGCCAACATGATCTCGACATGCGCACAGGAAATGTTCTCACCGCCGCGGATGACGATGTCCTTACTTCTGCCATCGAGGTACAGGTACCCATCAGCGTCGAGATGCCCGAGGTCGCCGGTGTGCAGCCAGCCCTCCGCGGTGACGGCCCCCTCGATCCCGAGGTAGCCAAGCATCACAGTGGGACTTCGAACCAGGATTTCGCCGGTCTCACCTTCCTGATCGGCGTCGATCTTGATCTCGACAACCGGGTAGGGTCGGCCGACGGTTCCCGGACGTTCTTCAAGCGCGCGATTACCCGCGACCGTGAGGAATCCCCCGGATTCGCTCATCCCCCAGGTGTTTCCGAGCCCTCGCGCCGCCAGCTGTGGGACTTTACGTTGCAATAGGGCGAGCAGGGTGGAGGGCACTGGCGCACCGCCGAGCGGCCACGATCGCAGGCTTGACAAATCCTTCGTTTCGAAACTCGGATCCTCGAGCACACGAATCGCCATCGTGGGCACACCCCCGAAACTCTGCACCTTTTCGGCCTCGATCAAGTCGAGCACTTGCCCGGAATCGAAGCGTCCCTTGTTCAGAACCAGCTTTCCGCCCGTGATGAGGTTGGTCAGCAAGTTCGAGATCCCACCGATGTGAAAAAGGGGCGTGCATACCAGGGTCACAGAAGCCGGTGCATTTCCGTCATCGCCATCTGTGGGCAACCGTCCCGACCGCATCAGAAGGTTCTGCTGGTTTGCGATCACCGAGCGATGCGACAGCAGAACACCTTTCGGCGCACCCGAACTCCCAGAGGTGAAGATCACCAGTCCCGGCGAGTCTTCCTCCGGCACGGGAAGGGACGCGCAGATACTCGCGATCTGGGTTCGGTCGGCAACTCCCTGGAAAACGAAGGCGTCGAGCGGAAGCGGATCGTTCAGTGCTGACCTCATGGCCTCCGGCAGGTCGGTAATGACCAGGGCCGGAGCGGTTACATCGACCGCGTGCAGGATCTCGTTTTCACTCCACCAACGGTTCCCGAGTACCGGGACGGCTCCCGCAGCCCAGATCGACCAGAGCGCAGCAACCCAACTTGGACTGTTATAGCCGATCAGCAGCACATTGTCGCCGGCGTTGACCCCACGATCCTTGAGCTTTGCCAGTCCGGGTCCAATCGCATCGAAGAATGCTCCGACGGTTACTCGCTGATCGCCCTGTACGAGATACTCGCGCTCGGCAAACCGTTCGACACCGGTTAGCAGAGCACCGAGTGACCGCGGGTGTGGATTGAGGACAAATCCTTCGTGGCCCGCATACTCGGCGGGTTCCACTTCTCTGCCCCAGACCTGTGACAGCACTCCGACACCCCTCTCGTCAGTTTTCATCGGCCTGTCCAAACGCCGGGACGCTTCTCGGTGAACGCCGCGACGGCTTCCCTCAGGTCGCTGGTGGAAGCACTGATCGCCTCGAGATAGAAGGCTGTATCGAAGACTTCGTCCATTCGTGCAGCCAGAACCTTGTTGAGAGCACGTTTTGTCAGTTGCACCGCTACGGGCGGCAACTCGGCTACGCGGTCGGCCAGTTCAAGGGCTTTGGCTCGCACTTCATCCGGCCCCGCAACCAAATCTGTGACCATCCCGAGTTGATATGCATCTTCGGCGAGGATCGGCTCACCCCAGAGCAGATGACGCTTCGCTCTGATCAGCGGCAGATTGGTTGGCCATGTTACGCAGCCACCGTCACCGGCAACGAGGCCCAGGTGCACATGTGGATCCGAAATTCGCACGCCTGCAGTCGAAACCACCGCGTCACCGGTGAGGACGAGGCTCGTCGCGACTCCGAATACGTGGCCATGCAGCGCAACGATCAAAGGCTTGGAAAAGTCCGCGAATGTCTTGAACAATCTGCGACCATCGTCGATCTGCGCCATCAGGACCTGCAGGTCTTTGTTCGCGTTGAGCATCGTCTCGGTATCGCCGCCGGCAGAGAAGTGTTTGCCCGTGGAGGACAGGACGGCGGCGCGCACATCGGGGTCCGCACCTACCTGTTCGAGGGCGTCGGCGAGTTCTCCGAACATGACGTCATCGAAGCGATTCTGCACTTCAGGTCTGGAAAGGCGCAGCTCCGCCACCTGGCCGTTCCTGATGACCTCAAGTGCCTGAAATTCCTTCACGTGGCAACCCTTCGATATGAACCAGCGTTGGTTCGACAAGACCTTCTCTGCACGATAGCCGGAAAGCTGGAAATTAGTATAGGGGTAGAGTTATTTTTGTGGTCCGGTACCCACCGGATGGCAACCCACTCCGCCAAGCGCATCTTGAGCGACCGTCTGACACCGATCCTCTGAAGCCAGCATTGTCGGAGACTAGACTTTTCCGCGTCCGAGGAGACGAATATGACCAACACACCCGAGGCCCAGATCGACCTTGACGATTTTCGCAAAGAAGCCGAGGGGTTTCTTCGAAACCACGTGAGTCCGCGCCCGAAAGGCGGCCGGCCCGGAGGTGTGCTCGGCGACGGTGACGATCGCGTCAGCCTCTTCCGTGGCGCCACGACAGCCGAGGCGGACGAAGCGAGAGAGTGGCGACGCACAGTCTTTGACGCGGGCTTCGGCTGGATCAGCGGTCCCGAGGAATTCGGCGGGCGCGGGCTACCTCGTCGCTACGAAAAGGCCTACGACTCCGTCGAGCGGGGTTTCGACACTCCGTCGCGTTCACCGCTCGGGGTGAGCCTCGGAATGGTTGCACCGACCCTCGCGGAATTCGGCGGGGCGGCAGTGCGCAAGCACTGGCTCAAGGCGCTTCACCGGGGCGACTCGGTTGGATGCCAGCTATTCAGCGAGCCAGGTGCCGGCTCCGATCTGGCCGCGGTCTCGACCAAAGCCGAGGCAGACGGTGACCATTGGATCATCACCGGACAAAAGGTGTGGACCTCCGGTGCGCACTTCTCTGACGTGGGACTACTTCTTGCCAGAACCTCACCCGGCCCGAGGCACGGCAACTTGACCGCTTTTGTGATCGACATGACTACTCCGGGGGTCAAGGTTCAGCCGTTGCGGCAAATGACCGGTGGATCGGACTTCAATGAGGTCTTTTTGGACGCGGTCGTGGTTCCGGACGAGAACCGGCTTGGTGAAGTCGATCAAGGATGGAAGGTGGCCATGGCGACCCTCGTCTACGAGCGTGGCGCCATCGGAGGGTCCGCGGGCGGGGGAAGCGGACTCTTCCGGATGGAGCGGGTAGCAGCGATGGTCAATCACCTCGGATGCGGCGATAACCCCGCCGTACGCGAGGCATACGCCCGCCTGCACTCAGGAGTGGTGTGCGCCAAGAACATGCGCTCGCGTGCTGAAGCCGGCACAAAGGCCGGCCATGCCCCCGGGCCCGAGATGTCCCTGTCCAAACTGGCTCTCACCGAAAACCTTGCGGCGCTGTCGAGTTTGATGAGCCTCGCCCTGGGTCCCCGACTACTTGCCGACACCGGTGAGTGGGGAACGTACGCGTGGACCGAATTCATTCTGGGCGTACCGGGATTCCGCCTGGGCGGTGGGACCGATGAGATACAGCGCAACATTATCGGCGAACGAGTTCTCGGCCTTCCGAAAGAGCCGTGACACTGGTCAGATCTGCCCGATTTGAGTGATCTGCATCACTTAACAGTGCACCCGTGACAACGGCTACATTCTTGACTGATCTAGTACTAGACTATCCATCACTGGACTATTCCGTCCGAGAATCGTAGCCAAGGAGATCCACATGATCCGGTCAGACTTTGCTGATCCATACCGATCCAATCGATTCCGTTTAATCCATCTTCCACACATGGTTGGCACCATTGCCACGACAACTGCTGTTCTGCTTGCACTTTCGGCATGCGCATCATCCGAAAACATGGAGGTCGGAGATGTCGGGCCCTCTGGTGACGCCGCCTGGCAAACCGTGATTGAAGCGGCCAAAGACGAGGGTGAGGTCAATATATACTCGGGAAACATCCCCGACTCTCTCAAGTGCCTCGCCGACTCTTTCAAGAGCACTTATGGGATCACCGTCAACGTCACCAGCGGAATCAACGCCGTAAATCAAACCAAAGTGGATACCGAACTTCAGACAGGAAACGTCACCGTCGACGTCATCGATCAGACCGAGGCGTCGTGGTCGGTACCGAAGGCGGAGTCCGGCGAATTCGCTGCACCAATAGGCCCCGCATTCGACAACCCTGACTTCAACGCTGCCGAAAACCTCAAAGAAGGCGGTTGGTTCATCTCGGATGCGAGCATGACGACCTTCGTCTGGAACACTGATCTCTACAGCAAAGGGCTGAAGGACTACGACAATGTCCTGGACCCCGAGTTGGCCGGGGGCAAGATCGGGGTGATCGCACCCAGCGCACCGGTGTTGGTCGAGTTCTACCTCTACCTCGAAGATCGCTTCGGCCCGGGATTCATCGAGAAGTTGGCAGCTCAGAAGCCACGGATCTACCCGAGCGCCTTTCCGCTCACACAAGCTGTGACATCGGGCGAGATCGCCGCCAGCATCTTCTCAGTGCCTGTAGTCAACGAAAAGGCACAGGGCGCTCCGGTCGACTTCGCGTTGTCCAGTCCGATCTTCGGAACACGATTCAACACCGCAGTTCTCGCGGAGGCCCCCCATCCCAATGCCGGACAACTCCTTGCCAATTTCATGATCACTCCCGCAGGGCAACAGTGCATCTCGAACCGGGCTGCTTCGATCCTGCCCAACATTCCGGGCACTCTCGCAACCGAGGACCAGGTCATCGACCCAGCCGCCGACGGTGAACTCACACCAGCGGAGGTTCAGGATTTCAAGGACAAATTTACCCGCCTGTTCACATAGAAGTCGCTCATAGCGAACAACCGATCAGCGCTCGACAGAGGAGAAGCAGTGGCATACGTTTCCATTGAGGGACTGACAAAGAACTTCGAGGGTAAACCTCCCACGACAGCGGTTGACGATCTCCACCTCGAAATCGAGGAGGGCGAGTTTCTCGTCCTCCTCGGTCCGAGCGGATGCGGAAAGACGACAACCCTGCGTTGCCTTGCCGGGCTCGAGAGGCCTGCCGATGGGCGGATCGTCCTCGGCAACTCAACGGTATTCGACACAACCCGACGCATCGATATTGCACCAGACAGGCGCTCGATCGGCATGGTTTTCCAGTCATATGCGCTATGGCCACACATGACCGTCCGGAAGAATATCCGATATCCCTTGGCGGCACGTCATCTCCGAGACAAGCTCAAAGACGGTAGCGTTGAGCGGATAGCGGATGCGGTCGACTGCGGAAGTCTTCTCGACAGATATCCCGCACAACTCAGCGGTGGCCAGCAGCAGCGGGTCGCGCTCGCCCGAGGACTGGTGTCACAACCCGACCTCGTCCTGTTCGACGAACCGCTGAGCAATCTCGATGCACGCCTTCGGCAGCAGGTCCGCGCCGAGCTACACGAACTCCACCGAAAACGTTCGTTCACTGCTGTGTTCGTTACACACGACCAGTCCGAAGCGTTATCACTCGGACAGCGAATGGCCATCATGCGAGCCGGCAAGATCGAACAGCTCGGCACCCCACGCGAGGTCTTCGAACATCCGGCCAACGACTATGTGGCCGAATTCATCGGCATGTCAGAACGCCTCGAGCTCAAACGCAGTGGAGAAGGGTGGTCGTGCGATGGGCAGCCTGTGCAGGCGAACGGTAATCAAATACCGATCTCGGCGTCGGACGGGGTGGTGCGACTGCGTCCGGATGATCTGCGCCTTGTCTCAGACTTGTCTGAGTTACGGCACAGTGAACTAGGACTCGAAGCCAGAGTCATGGATGTGGCCTACGGCGGCAAGCATCTGGATGTGTCGTTGCGGCTGCAGGCAAGCGAAACTCGTATCAATGCGCAGGTTGCGACCGCGGATCTCGGCGGGCACCTCAACAGATGGGCGACCGGTGCCCGCGCAATCGTCGCATTCGAGCTCAGAAATGCACAGTACTTCGACCTCGGGCCCGCTCTGGCGGCGATGGGATGACTGCCCTCGAGACCAGGCCGCGGTCTAACTCCAGCACTGCCGAACCGTCACGGCTCCGTATTCTGTTCCAGCCCAAGAATCTCAACCGCGCTGCTTTGAGCGTATTCCTACTGATCCTCGGCTATTTGATCATCACTCCGCTGATAAAGCTTCAGCGGGAGGCACTTTCGGACGGCGCGGCCGGGTATTCGCAAGCATTTGGCGCCGACGGTATAGGCCGGACTATCGGGTACACGATCGGACTGTCACTCGGTTCGTTGATCATCTCGCTGGTGCTCGGAACAGCGCTGGCGTGGGCCGCGAGCCGGCTACCGTCCGGGCTGGGATTCCTGCGGATCGTACCGATTCTACCCATCGTGGTTCCAGCGGTTGCCAGTGTCGCGGGATGGGCATTCCTCTTCTCCCCACGGCCCGGGTATCTGAACGCCCTGCTTCGCAAATTGCCCTGGTGGTCGGACCTCACGGAAGGCCCGGTTGACGTCTACACACTCCCTTGGATTGTCTTCATCACCGGAATCGGGTTGAGCTCGTTCGTTTTCCTATTTGTGAGCGCCGGATTTCAGAACATCAACTCCGAAATTCTCGAAGCAGCCCAGGTCAGCGGTTCATCGCAATTCAAGACCTTCTTCAAGGTGACGCTACCGCTCCTCCGACCGACATTGATTTACGGCGGAAGTGTCGCCTTCCTACTGGGGCTCGGACAGTTCACCGCACCACTTCTACTGGGAACGAACAGCGGCGTCACGGTCATCACAACCGAGATGTATTTTCTGACCACACAATCGCCCGTACAGACCGCAGCCGCAGCGGCGTTGGGTTCACCATTGATGGTCATTGGCCTGCTCCTCGTTCTGTTCCAGAAGCTCGCGTTGGGCAACCAGAAGCGATTCGTGACCCATGGCGGCAAGGCATTTCGGTCAACAGGTAGGCCTTCGTGGGTGGGCGCAGGGTTCATTGTCCTTTACTTCGTGGTGTCGACTGCGCTGCCAATAGCAGCGTTGACGTTTGTTTCACTGTCGCGCTACTGGAGTGGAAATATAGACCTATCGAAGCTGACAACAGCCAACTTCGAGGCCGTAATGAGTGACAACGTGGTACCTACTGCGATCCAAAACAGCCTGATCTACTCGATTGTCGCGGTCGCGATCGCGCTTCCCGTGGGATTCATCGTGTCTCAGGTCCTGGTGCGAGGGCAAGACTTTCCGATTCTGCGAACGATCTTGGATTTCGTGGTCGCGGTCCCGCTCGGCGTCCCGGCAGTCATCTTTGGTATCGGGTTCCTGTTCACCTACAGCGAGGGCCCCTTCGTCCTGTACGGAACGCCATGGGTGCTGATCCTTGTGTATGTCGCGCTGATGGTGCCGTTCGCGACACGGATGCAGCTGTCCACGATGCTTGCTCTCGGTGACCAGTACATCGAGGCCTCTCGGGTCAGCGGAGCTGGTCGCCTTCGCACGAATGTCCTCATCATGCTGCCCCTGATGCGTTCGTCGCTTGCGGGCGCTGCGGCGCTGATCTTTGTGCTTCTGACACACGAGTTCAGCGCATCGCTGTTGGTTCGCTCGTCCACAACCCAGGTCATGGGTACGGTTCTGTTCGATTTCTGGAACACGGGGACCTATCCACTTGCAGCCGCAGTCGCACTCATCATGACCGGCGTCACCGCGGTCGGCGTGGGACTTGCCGTATTGCTGGGGGGTTCCGAATCACTGTCGAAGTTGTAGTTGCGCTGAAGTCCCGAGACCGCTGCCACAGCGGGCGGCCGCACCCGACCGCTGTGGCAGCCCTTTCGTACTGCCCGCAATATGGCGCAAACGCTTTCAAAAAGTTTACCGAATCGACATTACTCGTAGACTAAATAGTCTAGTATGCGTGTATTGGTTCAATCAAGAATCGATCGCAACGAGTGGCAGTCGGCCGAGATGCCTCAAGTGCACTGCGGATCCACCCGCTGCGTGAGCACCGACACCTGCGGGCGGCGGCTAGCTCTTAGTACCAAAAGGCCTGACAGCCAACGACTACGGAACGGTGAAGACAATGGATACGTCGCTGATCGACGAACTGAAGATCATAGATACCGACACGCACGTCATCGAGCCCCCCGACCTGTGGACCTCTCGGGTGTCGGTCAAGAAGTGGGGCGACCTTGTTCCCCACATCAAGCCCGACGACGACGGAAATCCGGCTTGGTATGCCGGCGGCAACCGGATGCTCGGAGTCGCTGCCGCCGCAATGGCCGGGTGGAAGGAATACCAGCCGGATCATCCACTTTCACTCGCGGAGGCCGAACGTTCGGCATGGGATCCAGTCGAGCGTCTGAAGCGCATGGACAGCGACGGGATACACGCACAGGTGCTGTATCCGAACGTGGCGGGATTCGGTGGCGGCAACTTCACATCCGTCAAGGAACCTGCCCTGATGCTCGATCTCGTTCGGGCGTACAACGACTTCCTCACCGACTACGCCGCCGTCGCACCCGGACGGTTCGTACCGATCAGCGCGCTTCCCTTCTGGGACATCGACGCAGCTGTCAAGGAGATCGAGCGCGTCGTCGACGCGGGACACAAAGGCGTAATCATGACTGCCGGACCCCAGAATTGGGGTCAGCCGATGATCGAAGATCCCCATTGGGATCGTCTGTGGGCCACAGCGCAAGAGGCCGGTCTGCCGATCAACTTCCACATCGGGTCCGGCGACATCGGTGATTACCCACGACATCCAGGTGGCAAGCACGCCAACTCGGCATCGTTGTCGTGCATCAATTTCATCAACAACGCGCAAGCGATCGTGCGTGTCATCTGTGGCGGTGTGTGCCACCGGTTCCCCGATCTCAACATCGTTTCAGTGGAGAGCGGTGTGGGCTGGATTCCGTTCATTCTGGAGGCGCTGGATTGGCAGTGGTACAACTGCGGCGTTCCCGAGGAGCATCCGGAATACGAACTGTCGCCGCGCGAGTATTTTCTCCGCCAGGTCTATGGGTGCTTCTGGTTCGAACGGGAGACGGCGATGAGCGCAATCGAACAACTCGGTGCGCGGAACTTCCTGTACGAGACCGACTATCCCCATCCCACCAGTATGTCCCCGGGTCCGGCGTCAATCGCCACCACACCCCGCGAGTACCTCAAGACCGCACTCAAAGATCTTCCCGACGAGACGGTCAGGCTCCTACTGCAGGACAACGCCGCGCGCATCTACAATCTCGACCTGAAGTAACAACAAAGTCCGGCCAGCGTCCGATTATCGGGCGCCGGCCGGACTTTCGCGTGTCACGATGCTTGAAGAAGTGCCTTCGAGAAGGCACGGATATCCGTGATGGCGGTGCTCGTGCGCCGCCATGGTGCAACGATCACTCGCGACACACCTGACGCTCGCCATCCTGCGACGTCGACCTCGCCGGGCGGAGCAGCCACGGTCACGCTCAGCGGATCCTGCCTACCGGCAGCCACACTGAGCTCCTTCAACTTCTCGACAACCGGCGCCACCGATTCCGGCGTGTGATGCATTCCGATCCAACCGGTTCCGGTTCGAACTGCTCTCCGAAGTGCGGGCGGTGACTCGCCGCCGATGAGTAGGGGCAATTCTGCTCCCTGGACCGGTTTGGGCTCGAATGCAACCGCCGGGAACGAGTAGAACTCACCCTCATGGGAGACGACCTCTTCAGTCCACAACCGTCGACATATCGCGGCCACTTCGTCGAGACGACGACCGCGACTGTCGAACGCGAGGCCGGCAGCCTGCCATTCGGCACTGGACCACCCCGCGCCAACACCCAATTCGACCCGTCCACCCGAGACGACATCCAGCGTGGCCACGGCCCTTGCCGCGGCGAAAGGGTCGCGCAATCCGAGCTGGTACACGAAAGTGCCCAGACGGATCGTGCTCGTCTGAGCCGCGATCGACGCGAGATAGACCATCACGTCGAAAATCTGAGTATTCGGTTCTATCGGTAGTTTTCCATCGGGGTAGTCGCCGCTGTTCAGGTCGACCGGTAGTATCAGATGATCCGACATCCAGATGGACTCGAAACCCAATCGTTCTGCCTCCTGGGCCAATTCCACCCAGATCGCAGGATTCGCCCGCAGTAGCGAAATGCCGAACTTTGTCATTCGGATGCCGCTTCGAGCCGCTCGATCACTTTTACCGATCGCCGGGCAAACCGCCAGCCCTCATCGAGACGCACGTACTCATCACGGTAGATACCCCATTCCACCAGACCGGTCGCCCGCAGGAGTGACACATACGCCTGACCGCTGGCATGGGACTCGTCCTCGACATCGATGATGTGGGTGGTGGCGCTGTGGAACACATACGCGGAATTACCCACGCTCGTGGACTCCTCGATCCACCGTTTCTGCATCGACTGCATGAACTCCGCAATCTCGTTGCGGCCCTGGATGACCAACTGTTCATCGCCGTCGCGGTACTCGAACCGGGCCGCGGGCGCGAACAATTGAGTTTGTAGGTCTATCTTGCCCGCGTCGCCGTAGGCGTTGTACCTTGCCACGAGGTCTCTCGCGGCTTCACGGACCAGCAACTCTGCCACGTCCATCTCGATACCCACCATTTCTGTTATCTGTTGTTTGTCCGGCATCTACGTGGCCGTCTGTCCTGCGTCCACGGGCATCACGGCGCCAGTGATGTAGCGGGCGTCGTCTGATGCCAGGAATGCCACCAGCGCAGAGACATCGGATGGATCGATCCACGGCACCGGTAGTGCGTTCAACGCAGCGAACCGGCTCTCGACGTCAGCTCTCGTCGGATTCTCGATATCGGGGGCAAACAGGTCGTATGCGGCCTGATTGTGAATCAGCGGCGTGTCCACGCTGGTCGGCACGACCATGTTCACCCTGATGTTCCGGTCGGCCAACTCGAGCGCCAGCGTCTTGCCCAAGCCGATGACTCCGTGTTTCGCAGCCGAGTAGTGCGCGATGTTGGGGATACCCCGCACACCTGCCGTAGAGCTCGTCAAAACCATCGAGCCTCCACGAACCGCCATGTGAGGAATCGAGGCTTTTGCGGTGTGCCAGACACCGGTCAGGTTGATCCCGATCATGTCGTCCCATGCCTGCGCCGTCAGTTCCTCCGCCTTGCCGAATCCGCCGATACCCGCATTGGCACAGACGATGTCAAGACTACCGAGCTCGGCCACCCCACTATCGACCGCGGACTGAACTGCGCTGAAATCGCGTACATCGGCAACCCGCCAGTGGATCCGACGGTCGAGCGCCTCGATCTCCTTGACCAACTTCTCGAGATCGCCCTCATCTGCCATGGGATACGTGACGGAGTCAATTGGAGCGCATAGGTCGATGGCGATGATGTCGGCGCCCTCCCGGGCCAACGTCAATGCGTGGCTCCGACCCTGACCACGGGCTGCCCCTGTGACGAATGCAACTTTCCCATCAAATCTACCCATCGCAACGGTCCTATCTTCGAGTGCAGTACTGACCTATACACTCTAGCAATCAACTATCCAGGATACGATAACTTTCGAGATGGTCCGCGGAGGTTGCAAGGACAGCTCCCAACACGCTTGAACGGTCTTCGGAGCAAGGCGCTTCGACCACCCGATTCCTTCAAGCAAGCACCCGAACGACGAACACACTGCGAGGTCATACGATGAACGACCATCTCCTCTTGCCTGGTGCTTGGAATTTTCGGGATGTCGGGGGCGCTCGCCGGCTCGACGGTCGCCAGTTGAAACCGTTCAAGCTCTTCCGCTCCTCACATCTCGCACACTTGAATGAAGCTGGTCTCCAGGCGCTCTCGTGTTATGGAATCACCGACGTCTGCGATCTCCGACGGGACAGCGAAGTGGAGCGAACCGGACACGACCGAATCCCACCGAACGTAAAACTCCACAGGTTGCCATTCGACTACGACCACGACGCGCCGCACGAAGCGGAGCTCGAGTCGCAGGTATTCGCCACCGCCCACATGAAATCGGTCTACTGGGAGTTTCCCGTACTTGCGCCCGCAAACGAATCAATTTTCGAAGTGGCTTCGCTGCTCGCCACAGGAGCCACGTTGCTCGTTCATTGCGGCGCAGGCAAAGACAGAGCGGGCTGGGTGGTCGCCACCATCCTGAGCTCGGTTGGCATCAGTGAGGACGAGGTTGTCGCCGACTATCTGAAAAGCAATTCGGCCATCACCGAACTCAGGGCAGCCATTGGAAGCAATTCGAACCACACCCCCGAATCGATGCTCCCCTTGCTCGGCGTCCAAGAAAGCTACTACCAGACTGGTATGAAAAGGATCACTGATGCCTATGGATCCTTTGATAACTACCTCGAGCGCGCCGGGATCGATGCCGGCATGCGTTTGAATCTCGAGGATGCGCTGTTGAACTGAATTCATGGGCCAGAGGCGAATCTTGCTTTACCCGTCGGCATCTGGCCGGATTCCAACCGATTTACGCTTCACATTCAAAAATTGCCAGTGCCGAACCGACAGGTTTATCTCCGTCCAAAATATTAGCTGTCACGTCCACGTAAACCCTATTCCGAAACGCTCCAATCACACGCGCACCGATCCTCACCAAAGCGCCGACAGGCACGGGTTCGGGGAAGTCGACCTTGACGTTCACAACGGAGGCAAGGAGTCCAGTCTGCTGAAGCGCATGATCCGCAACCTCGTGAACGGCGGCCGCCAAGATGCCGGGTCGAATGAAGTTCTCGTCGCCAGCGAGGCGCCAATCCGCCGAGAGGGTGGTGCACGCACCCACGCCTTCCCCGGCGTATATATCGAGCCGCAAACCATCTGGATTGGCCTCACCGCAGCCGTAGCACATCGAACTGTGGCGTACAGTTGCCTGGCCAGATGCTGGAGCGCCCGCGGAACGAAGAACTGCCACGAGTTCATCGAACGGAATCGGCCAATCCATACCCGCAAACATAGTCTACGATGCGACTAATCGCAATTCCGGATCGTTTGTACCGAATCCTGCGCCTCGGCGTGCACGACGATTCAACGGACCACAACAGATCGTCCCCGCCGGCGGGACGACTGCGTCAGGTCTAGGACTCGGACGGGAGATGGATGAACGCTAGTTCCCCTGCACCGCGGTGGAACAAGATCTGACGATTTCCTGGTGAATTGAGTTGGATGGTTTGCAGAGATATTCGAGAGAGAGGATGTGCCAATGGCGGGGCTCTATTTTGATGAATTGACTGTGGGGCAGACCATCGAACACGCGATTCGACGGACTGTGACCGAAACCGACAATGTGCTGTTCTCTGCCATGACCCATAATCCGGCCCAGCTACACCTCGATGAGGAGTACATGAAGGGAACCGAATTCGGGCAGCGAATCGTGAACAGTGCTTTCACTCTCGGGCTCGTGGTCGGCATCTCGGTCGGAGACACCACACTCGGAACGGCTGTGGCGAATCTGGGCTGGGATGAGGTCAGATTCCCCAAACCTCTCTTCCACGGTGACACCGTTCACGTGACTACCGAGGTGCTCGAACTCAGGGAGTCGAGGTCGCGACCGGATCAGGGCATTGTGGTGTTCCTGCACAAGGCTTACAACCAGCACGACGACGTCGTAGCTTCATGCAAACGCGCTGGGTTGCAGCGAAAGAAGCCGAAATGACCACACCGATTCGATCCTTCCTGTTCGTACCGGGCGACAGCGAGAAGAAGCTAAGCAAGGTCGCTGAATCCTCCGCAGACGCGCTGATCCTCGACCTCGAGGACGCGGTCAGCGAGAACCGGAAGGCGGTGGCTCGCGAATTGACCTCCCACTTCATTGTTGAGCACCGGGGACGCTCGCGCCGCTCCCAGCTCTGGGTGCGGATCAATCCGATTAACACCGATCATGCGCTAGTAGACCTGTCGGCCGTGGTGGCGGCGCAACCAGACGGAATCATGATCCCGAAGATCAACGGACCGCTCGATGTGGTGCGGGTCCACCATTACCTAGAAGCGCTCGAGACCGCGAACGGTATGACGCCTGGAAGCGTATCGGTCCTGCCCGTCGCCACCGAGACCGCCCGGGCGCCATTCCGGTTGGGCGATTTCGCCGATTTCGGAATCGCCCGGCTATATGGACTTACTTGGGGCGCAGAAGATTTGAGTGCGGCGCTCGGTGCGTCGACGAACCTCGGCCAGGGCGGTGGCTGGGCAGTCACTTACCAGCTGGTTCGATCATTGACATTGATGGGCGCGCGCGCCGCCGAGGTCGAGGCAGTGGAGACGCTGTATGTGGATATTCGCGACAACGACGGGCTCGCGGAATCCTCTCGTCGTGCCAGGGCTGAGGGTTTCAGTGGCCGGATAGCCATCCATCCAGGTCAGGTCGACACGATCAATGCCGCGTTCACACCGTCGGCAGAGGAAGTGGAGTTCGCATCGCGAGTGGTCGAGGCGTTCTCGGGTGATGTCGGGACGGTGGCGCTTGACGGCAAGATGCTCGATCTGCCTCATCTGAAGCAGGCGCAGCGAGTACTAGCCCTGGTTGCCGCCACTGATTCGCCACGGAGTCGGTGACCGTGAGCGACATTGCGTGTTGCAGTTGCTCCCGCGCCAATTTCATCGAACTGGCCGGGACGCAATCTTGCGGGTTGCCGCGCGATTGGATGCTGGGTGCGAAAAATGCTCCGTGAGCCACACACCATTCCGTACCGCACCCAACCAGGAGCCGACCACGGGCACGGCCGCGTCGACCAGTACCCCGTTCATCGGTGCAGCGGAGAGTTCGGGGCTGACGACCAGTGGTCCATCAGCGGTGCCTTGCACACAGTCGATAGGCCGACCTTGACGCGTCACTGACGGCAACCTGGGAGTCGTCGAGCGATTGGCTTGCGATGACACCACCTGTGTTGGCGTTGCGGTTGTAGCGTGGGAAGTAACTACTGGACCCTCGAGAAGCATGCGATGCCGTGACGATCGACTGTTGAATGTCCGCGTTTCCTCATTGAGATCGCATTTCGATCGGTTTCTCGGGATTTCTAACCACGACGCAAGTCAGCGACCAGTGGCCGTTCCTGCCCGCCGCCACACTGCGGTCCTGGCGGCATGTGAACATTGGCCCGCCTCGTTTAGAGCCGGTGCTCGAGTTTTATACCGCCGCAGTGAGATCGAACGATGGCTCTCAGCACACGAAGGGGCAACGAAGCGGGGCGCGGGCGCGGCGTAACCCACTAAGAATGCTGCCTAGGGGCTACATCCACAACCTGTTGGAGCACCCACCAACGAGCGAGTGGATCGTCTGCTGCGCTACGCGCACGCGAGCCTGCCAGGGGACCACTGGCGACGGTCGTGCCCCTACGGTCGGCAAAAACTAACCAATGCCTCACGACTCGGAGGCTCGCGCCGCCCAATGCCGACCACCGGTATATTGCCGGGCAGACGACTATCGACGGGGGCAATATGAGTCAGTTCGAAGTAGGCAACATCTCGGCCACCGCAGTGTTAACTGCGAAGATGCGAGCGCTTGAGTCCGAACGCGAAGGTAGCCAGATCAACGATCAGTACGCTGCACTGCTGGTTGAACATTCTGGCCTTGACCTTCGATCGCTCAAACTCGAACAGGTCACCGGGCAAAGACTATTCGAGTCCAACGTCGTGCGAACACACTTCCTCGACAACGCACTTCTCACGGCGAGTGCCAACGGTGTCCGCCAAGTTGTCATCCTCGGATCTGGCCTCGACACGCGAGCGGCGCGACTCGATTTACCTCATGACTGCGTCGTATTCGAGATCGACCAACTCGCGGTGATCACCTATAAGAAACAAGTTCTCGCTGATCGGGGCGTCCCCATCGACGTAGATTGGCGCCCTCGAGGCGGGAACCTCGAGGGTGACTGGCTCCGGGAGCTGACCACCGCCGGCTTCGATTCAACGGTTCCGACAGCCTGGATCATCGAAGGTGTCCTGTTCTACTTCTCCGATGAGACTGTGGCCCAGCTGATTCAGACGGTGTCCGATCAGAGTGCCGCAGGCAGCGAGCTGCTCGCGGTGCACTTCGGCGCCGGTGCGCTCATCGAAGCCCAGAGCCGTGAGATGGCGACGGCCGCCGAAAATGCCGGCTACGGATTCAAGTCGACGGTCGCCGACCCCGTTCAGTGGCTCGACGGGTATGGATGGGACACCGAAGCGGAAGCATTTAGCGCTGCCGCGGAGCGCCTGGGACGAACAATCCCCTACGACATCGAAGAAGGTCCCGGCCGCGAAATCGCGTGGCTGATCAGGGCTGTCAAGAGATGATTCGGTCGGACCGCTCCTGACTTGCCGCAGCATTCGCTGCATCCGCGATCTCGACCTGCAGGTTGTACGCGGAAACCGGGTCTTTCGCTGCCGTCCAACATTGCCATTGGTTCGTCGGTACGTCGGATGATCCCGGGAGAACAAAAGCCGGGAACTGCGTCCGCGCTTCACTCCAAGCGCCAGCGGATCGCCGGAGGACTTGGAAGCGACCCCACCGATGAGGCAGCCGAACAACTGGGTAGATCAGCACGGTCGCCGAAGCAGTCAGCACGATCAGCAGCGCGATCGCCAAAGACACTGATCTGACATGCGCCGAGTACCAACCAGCTTCGACGTTCACATCGGTGAGCGCAAGATCGACGATCTTGTTCACCGTATAGATGCAGACAAGCGCCGCGGTACACGCCCACCCGAGGAGTGTCAGCGCGAAGGGACCTCGTCGCACAACACGATATGCACGAACGGCGAGGACGGCGTTCAGTGCCCCAGCAATGCCAATCGCACCCAGGAACACCAACCAGTACGCGTAAACCATTGGTGTGAAAGGAATATCGGCTGTGATGTAGGAACTGGGAATGTCGTCGATTGGTGAGCTGATGTAGGTAACTGTCATTACGGCGACGATGGCGATCTGCGCGTATAACCACGGTCGGTAACGCACCTCATGCCCGGTAACCGCCCACATCAACGCTACTGCCGGCACTGCAGCGCAGGCCGCGAGCGTCATGCCCACCAGGGTCATCGCGTTCGATAATCCGGTAGCCCTCGAGATGACCGGGTTGATGAGGTCATCCGTGAAGTGCGGCGTCCGAGCCAGCTTGCCGGCACCCATCAGCAGACAGACCTGGGTGTAGGCCCAGAAGGTAGGCGTCGCATCGCTTGGTGGGCGCGAGAGGCGCAGCAAGGCAACAACTATGAGCAGAACGCAAATGCCGACGGTGAGTGCCGCGGCCATGGTCACGGCCAGCCGAAGGTTGCGGCTGCCTTCTGCAGCATTCGACGCTCGGAGGCTGTTGCTCTGTCCGGAATGATCACGTCGCGGTACAGGTCTGCCTTGGCGACCAGGAGCCGAGCGAACCACTCGGCCTGCATCTCGAATGGATGCTCGTAGTTTGACCTGGCCATGGTGCAAGGCAGGGCGAATACGTTGCCGACCATCTCGGGAGGTACCAGCGGAAACAGCGCGGCGAGGTAGTCGATGCGCTCTTGGTCAGACAGCCCGTGCTGCAGGAGTATGTGCCCCAGTTCGTGTGCGATGGCGACTTCGCGATGCACGGGTGTCAGGTCTTGTCGAATGTATATTTGGTCGCTGTTCGATTGCGGGATCCATAAGCCGGAGCAGGTCTCCGCGAGGTTGTCGGGCAGCAGGTGCACTGTGATCGGACGTTGGCGATCGAGGGACAGTGCGGCGATCGCAGCTTCGATTGTCCACGGGCGGCGGAATGAGACCTGACCCAACGCCGCGGTTGCTATTTGCTGCGGATCAGTGCTGCTCGTCATGTGCACGTCGGGCGAGGTCAGCAAGGGCTTGACGCGCGTGATCGGTCATCGGCTTTCCCGAGGCACGCAGTGCGATCAATCCCGTGGTGTTGTGCGCGAGTTCGAGCAGGTTTCCGATCTGCTGGTGGATCGGCACATACTTGTTCGGATCATCACTCGCGATATAGGCAGACGAGTCCCCGGCGAAGCCGCAAACCTCGGCGATCGCTTGGCGCTCGGCTTCGGTCGGGACGATTTCGCCTGCGAACCATCTATCGACGGTCTCAGGCAATATGGACCGCCCAAGTGTCGCTGTGACACCTGCGGATACTTCTTGAGAAGTGGCCGGTTGCTTCACGCACTTCGCAAGTTGCAGCAGTCTGTCGATGCGTACTTCCAATGGCAACGTATCGGTCAACTGAACCCCCTCAGCTGGTGTCCTCTCGGAGCCTAATCGATCTTCTCCGCGCCTTCCAGCGTGTCGTAAAAGCATCAGAAAGATCTTTTTCATCGTCCGGCAGCATCCCGGCGAGCCAGCGACGGTAGAGCTGCTCGGTACGCATGGGGTCTCCGGGCGCTGCCAGAGGTGTGTCGAGCAAATCGCGGAAGGTCAGGTCGATGAGTGGAATCCTGGCTGTACCAGGGCCTCCCACCCGCTCGAGGACCTCAGTGGCATAGATCGCGGTCAACCGCTGAACGCAGGCCTTCAGGTCCTCCGAGTCGGCATTCGGTAGCGCGACGACCACCTTAGAAGCGGCCTGAACGATGTCTTGAATGATCGACACCGGTATTTCCATCGTCGTGAACGAAAGTGCGTCAGTGAGGTCCTGAGTCCCAGGAGCGTCGACCACCTGCGTCGAACCATGCAGAATCTTCGCAGCGTGCCCCTCCGGCCAGGACAAACCCAGGTCCAACCTTCTCAAGGTCGTTGGGCGCGGGCTAGCTGTCTCCGGGACGGGATTCTCGATGCGCGCCATCGTCGTATCGGCAGGCCCACCCTTCTCGTGCACCTCAGTCCGCGTCAACGCGAGTTCCCGCCGACGATCATGCACTGCACTCGCGAGTCGCAGAAGGTTTTCAGGCACACCGGACATACCAAAACCGTATCCCAGTGTCCGCAGCGAACGCTGCACTCTTCCCGATTTTTAGCAGATCGAGACCTCATACAACCCACACAAGACACACAACCGACAAAACTTTCGTGGTGTGTGATGCTTGTAAATGTCTTATAACTGTCTTATGTTGACTCTACGTTGCTTGTTTGATCGTTCGACTGACAGAACGGTCCCAGCTATCCGAGTCTCGGGGGTACGGAATGCGAACTTCCTCGTTGGTCCGCGAGGACGAGTCCAGATCGCTGGTTCAGGCATCGCGGGCGCGCACCCCTGCAGTCCCACTGGCTCCGGTTCAGGCAGTCCAGAGACGTCGACGGCGAGCGACGAGTGCAACGCTCGCCACCACGGTGGTCCTGGCAATCCTGTCGATCGGGATCACCCCGGTCGATGCCGAGCCCATTCAGTCCGACAAGTGCCCCGTTCTCCACGTGCTCGCAGTCTCGGGCACGAGTGAGTCGTCATCCGACATCGATCCGAATCTGGATACAGGCTTGCTCTCCCGTGTAACGATCGGCGCAGGGTCCGGTGCCGTTCCGGGAACCTACTCACGCCAATACGTGCCCTATCCAGCATCTTTCGGGGGCGCAACCCCCGGCGAGGATGCGACATACGAGCAGTCTGTGAAGACTGGCGAGGCGAACGCGTCAAAGATGTTGGAAGACTTCGCCAACCGTTGCCCGGACACCGATTTTGCGCTCACCGGATACAGCCAGGGTGCGCAGATTGCGCGGTTGGTTGCCCAGACGATCGGTGCCGGATCGGGACCAGTTCCGGCTGAACGGATTGCCGGCGTAGCGCTATTTTCAGATCCCGGCCGAGTGGCAGGATCGCCAAACTTCCCAGGTGGCCCAGCCGATCAAACAACCCCCGACCCGGCTCCGGGCACCAGCGGTACGAATGTTGCTCAGCTCCAGGTCACTGCGACACCACCTGCTGAAGGTGGTGGGATCGCGCCGTCAGACGGCAAGACATTTGGTGAACTCGACGGTCGCGTGTACTCCCCCTGTGCCACAGGCGATATCGCGTGCTCAACACCGGAGAATGCACCGATCGCACGACTCATCACCAACATCGCGGGTCAGATGCACCTCGACGCCGAAGATCCACAAACGATCCTGGCAGACGCAGCGGTGGCAATCGGCGGGACGATGATTCGCTCTTCGTCGAACTTCATCAACGACGGAGGAGTGGAGAAGTTCCTGGCCGGAGAACCGGTCAACGGCGAAAAGTCCCTGCTGACCTACGCCGCCGAAGGCTCTGATCCCACTGCCCCTGCCGATCCGTTCTCAGCACTGGTGCGCTTGGGAACAATCGGGTTCGGCGCCGCAGTCACGGTGGCCAAGAAGGTGATCACACCTGCGAACATCGTATCGCTCGCATCCGTGGGCCTGGCCAACCCCGCTGCAGCGCTTGCGCTTTTCGGTAGCCAGCTCGTTGGCGCAGTCGCAGACACCTATCCTCCCGACCGAATCCTGAACGGTGTGCAGCAATCCATCTTCAACGAAGTCAAGGCCGGCGTCACCGACAACGCCGGCCTGGTCAAGATGGCCACCGATCTTCGGTACTGGGACACCGTGCGTCTGCACGGCATCTACTCCTCAAACATAGCCACCCCGGACGGGGCACCGTCCACGGCGTTCGTAGCGCAATGGTTCAATGCCGTCCTTCAGGACCTACTTGCCAAGAAGACCGAGACCGACGAGACCTCCGAGCCGCTCGTCGATCAAGTGTCGACCACGCCGGAGCTGCCCGGACTTGTCGAACCGACCTATGCCACGGCAACGACACCGATTCCAGAGTCTTCCCCTTCGCCGGCGGCTTCGACCACGACCTCCACACCGCACGAAGTATCTGCTTCGGGTTCTTCGACGACGACGCCCGCCCAAACCTCAACTACGACAGAAACGGAGACGGTGCAATGACCGAACAGCGTGACGACTGGTGGGGTTCTGCGCGCATCCCCAGCGACGTGGTCGATCAAGAATCCGCCGCCACAGCGGATGAAGACATTCCCCAACCGAGGAATTACGAAGCGGTCGTGGCACCCAGACCCGTGCGGCCGTTGACACCCGTCGACGAAGACCATCACCGTCTGCCGCCCGCCTCCGGCAGCACTCCGCCATTGGGCACCGAGCAGTACCAGCCTTCGTCTCTCCAACCACCGCAGTCGCAGCCCCTGACCGGGACGTTGAGCACCGACCTACTACGAGTGCGCGTCCGACCTACACCCGAGTCTGGATGGCGCAGAGCAGTTCATCGCGCGACGCTGGGAGCCATCAACCCCGGTGAAGCACCCGCAGACATCGAATGGCGCATCACGAACGACCGCATCCGCCAGAGCATTCGAGGCGACTACAAACTTGCCGTGCTGTCCCTGAAGGGAGGCTCGGGCAAAACGACTACAACGGCCGGTCTCGGATCGGTCTTCGCAGCCGTACGCCCGGACCGCGTCATCGGGATTGACGCCAACCCTGACCTCGGCACGCTCTGCAGCCGGGTCCGCTCCGAGCACACGTACACCGTCCGCGACCTGCTTGCCGACCAGAACATCACACGGGCCGCAGATGTCCGCATCTATACCAACCAGGCACCTTCACGGTTTGAAATCTTGGCGTCACCACGCGATCCCAGGATCGCCGAAGCATTCTCAGAAGAACACTATCGACGCACAGCACGAATACTCGAGGAGTACTACCAGCTCATCCTGACCGATTGCGGCACGGGAATCCGGCACAGCTCGATGACCGGAGTCCTCGACGAAGCCGACGCACTTGTCTTGGTGACACCGCCGGCGCTCGACGGAGCGCAATCAGCAGAGGCCACATTCGAATGGCTTGAGCAGAACGGGCACGCGGACCTGGTCGCACGGGCGGTGACCGTGATCTGCATCAACCGGCCGGGCAAGTCGAGTGTGGATATCCGCGAACTTCAGGAACATTTCTCCCGCCGCTGCCGCGCAGTGCTGACCGTGCCATTCGATCCGCACCTGGCCGAAGGCCAAGAAGTTCTTCTCGACCGACTGGCACCCGCCACGATCAAGGCCCTACGGTCTTTGGCGGCCACCATCGCAGACGACTTCCCTGCAGCAGCCCAGCGTCGGTACGGCAGGGCAGAACGATGACGGCCGCCCGTCAGGATTCCATCGAGCTCCATCCTTCGGGGCCGGCAATCTTTCCGGACAAAGAACGACTGAGCATTCCGCGACCGGGGGCACATCTGCCTTCACCCGAGAACCGGATTGCGGTGTGGCAGAGCCATATCCCTTCCCTTCCCGGAGCAGGACCGGCGTCGCCACTGTGGTGGTGGCTCGGTGTCCACGGCGGCGCAGGTGTGTCGACGTTGACGACGGTACTGACCCCGTCGGGCGATGCGCGGCGGATGTGGCCCAGCGGCAAACCCGGCCAGAGCCCGGTCGTTGTCCTTGTCGCACGGACGCATCTGTCGGGTCTACGCGCTGCACACAACGCGGTGATCCAGGCGGCGGCAGGTGGAGTGCCCGGAGGCTTGGTCATCGCTGGGTTGGTCACGATCCCGGATGCGCCCGGCAAGCTACCTGCCGACCTCCGCAAGTACCGAGATGTCGTGGTGCGGGCAGTTGATCAGCACTGGACGTTGCCCTGGGTTCCCGATTGGCGCGAAACACCCCGCAACGAACTGCCGAACTGGCGACCAGGTGACGTCGCCCTGGTCGGCCGTGCCCGGCGGAAGACCCTCAACGCACAGGCACAACCACCGAGTGAATACATGCGCTGCGGTGACGAAATCGCCTCTGTAGCTCGCGAACTAGCCCGAAGGGAACGCTCGTCATGATTGTCCACACCTATCTCACTGCCCAAGACGTGCTGTCGACGAACTCGCATCAGATCGCCCACCACGCCGGCAATACAGTCCTGGCTGCCGATCCCGGAGGCGGCGGCAACATCGGGCCGGCCAACCCCGAAGCGCCACCTGGGTCCGGCAAGTTCCAGACGTTGATGAACTGGTTCTTCTGGGGCGTCGTGGCGACGGCCGGCTGTGCCGGCCTGTACGCGGCGGTCTCCCTCGGCTGGGAGAAGCGGCAGGGCGGCGGAGGCGAGGCCCAGCCACACCTCGTGAAGGTATTGGTGTCCTCGGTCCTCATTGGCGTCGTGGTCACGATCGTCAACACATTGGCATTGACATAGGTCGATGAGATGCCCCCCGAGACGATGGAGATGTTCGCCAAGTTCCTGCGATGGGGAATCTGGTGCGTCCTCGCACTTTTCGCGACCTCCGCGATGGCCGCAGTGGGTCTTCTGGCTTGGGAACACCGGCGCAGCGAACCACTCGGCGACAACACGCGATGGCTCTTTCGCATCTGCCTGTGCAGCTGCCTACTGTCCGGACTTCCAACCTTTCTCTATCTGATCTTCTACAACAGGTGAGCGAAAGATGCATCACAGCAACGCAATCAGGAGGCCTAACCGGCGACAGTCGGGCTTCTTCCTCGTGGTGGCCGCCCTGCTAGTGGCCGCACTGGTGGGCTGCGAGAAAGGCGGTGGTCCCGCACCTCAATCAAGTACTCCGGCAACGCCCAACCTCGACACAGTGCCTACCGTCTCCTGGCGGACCTACCAATCGGTGATGCTGCCGTTCTCCCACGACGACGGCCCCGCGATCGCCTACGACACAGCGCCGCACGGATACGCCCACACCCCACAGGGCGCACTCATCGCCGGACTGCAGGCCGAAGCGCGACTGTCACTGGCACCTGATCAAACCTGGCCAACTGTCGTGAACACCCTCATCGCGCCCGGAGCGGGGCGAGATCGATTCGCCGCAGCCAGGGCGGCGGTCAGTATCACCGCTGCACCCGATGTCGCCCAGGTCCCCGCCTACGTCGGCTATCGCTGGCACAGCTACACCGGCAGTGAAGCGAAAGTCCGTGTCGCAGTCCGCCAGAACGGGCAGCTCTTTAGCAAGCAGTTGACCATGTGGTGGGTGCGGGGGTTCGAAAACAAACCCGACGATTGGATGTTGCTGCTGCCTGTCGACGGCCTGGGCGATCCACCTGCCCCACTGTCGTCACTCGACGGGTTCATCAAGTTTGGAAGTCCATCATGAGCGCGGGCGCCGGTGACAGCCGTGACCGATCCGACGACGATGCACGCCGCGGCGTCGTTCAGTGGTTCTATGCGTCGCCGATGACCTTTGCTCTATCAGCTCTGTTGCTCGTAGCTGTGGTTGGCGCGACTGTACTGGTTGTCGTGAGTTCCAGCGAGCACGACAGTGACGACACGCTGATTCCGCTGCGTCCCAGCAACTCCGTCCCGACATCGTCGCCACCGATCGGCACCGAAGGCGGATTCGATGCTCCGCTCGCCGATATGTGGGGGCGCAAAGTGTTCGTCCCCAAGGACGCCAACGGTCAACTTCTCAAACAGATCGCAGTTCCAGTCCGAACAGTGATGCTGCCACCGGCGACACCACAGGGATTGATGTGGCAGTCGGTCTACGGTTTCGCACTTCCGTTCTCCACCAGCGATGGACCGACCCGGTGGGATGGTGACGTAGCGACAGGCTTCAGTCATCGGCCGGAGGGTTCGGCTCTGGCTGGATGGCAGCTCATTTTCCGGCAACTTGGCCCGAAGGTGGTGCAACAACAAATCGCACGTAAGTACCTCGCCCTGACCCCCGCCGAACAGACACAGTTCGACGACCAGCTTTCTCGACGCCCAGATCGTCCCTTGACCGAAGTCGGGCTCACCGTGAGTGCGCCCGATGCCTTCCGGCTGACGACGTACGACTCCGAGTTCGCAGTCGTTGAGTACGCGGTTCGTGATCGCAGCGCTGTCCCGAACACCCAGTGGGCCATCACACGCGCCGAACTGGTGTGGGACAACGTGATAGACAGCTGGAAACTCAAGGGATTCAGCCCTCAGATGCTGGCGGAACGTACCGCATCAATCGAGGGGTGGACCCAATGGTGACCACCACCGGCTCGGCGCCTACCGATCGTCTCGCTCGCAAGCAGATACCAGGTTCGCGCGTAGGTGTTAAAGCAGCGACCATCGCGCTGCTGGTGGCAGTAATCAGCCTTCTGCTACCGGCTGGCACCGCGCACGCCGACGATGACAGCAACCTCAACAAGGCGTGCCAAGCCGTCACCAGCGCGCCGATCGACCTGATCCCGGGGGTAGGTGACATCACCAGCGGTATCAAAGATTTGGCCTGTACTGCCGGCACCGAAGGCGCTGGAGCCGCTGCGGAGAAGCTCTACGACTCGGCGTTCGGAAAAGTCGTCGAAGACATGCTCGCGGGCGCCGCTGAGATCGTCAAAGTCGTCCTCACCTGGTGGATGAAGATCCCGCTCCCTGACCTGTACGGCGAGGGTGGTGGTCCCAACCAGGGACTGATCACGAAGATCAACGAATACACGGTGCAAACTCAGGTTTTCCTGGCCGCGTTGTCGTTCCTCGTCGTGATCACCAAGGTAGGGATGGCACGTGCACACGCTGCCGGCGAAGAGGTCCGGGAGGCGAACAAGTCACTCATTCGCGTCATCTTCACCGTTGCCACACTCCCCACCGTGATCGTCTTGGCATCCAAAGGTGGTGATGCGTGGGCAATGTGGATAGTCAACAAAGCCGCCGGCGACGGCGGTATCGAGAAGGCCATCACAAAGCTGCTCATGGCCGCGGCGTTCGGACCCGGCATCATGTTCTTCATTGCGGCCGCGATCTGCCTGACCGGGCTGCTACAAGCCGCCATGTTCGTTGTCCGAACGGCATTCTTGATCCTCGTGTGTGCAGCGCTCCCGGTTGCGGCATCAGCATCAGGCGGTAGCACCGGGAAACAGACATACGACAAACTCATCGCCTGGACAATCGCGTTCCTCCTGTTCAAACCGGTCGCGGGCATGTGCATGGCAGTCGCGATCTGGGCAGGCGCGGACGACTCGGACCCCATGAGCCAACTGGCAGGGATGTTCCTGCTCATGATGAGTTTCCTGACCTTGCCCGCCCTGATGCGCCTCATCGCGCCGGCAGTGTCATCGGTAGGAAACGGACCGTCAACAGTCGGAGCCATCGGGGGCGCTGTAGCCGGCGGGGCCGCGATCGGGTCGCTCAAAGGTTCCATGACCAGTAGCGGAAAAGGCGGTGCCGGAGGATCTTCCGGCGCCACCAACGTGACGTCAGGCCCGCCGTCGGGAGCAACCAATACCCGCAGCGACAACACCGGTGGCGGCAAAACAACCAAAGGCGGCACAGGGTCTTCCCCTGCTTCGACCAGCGGCGGACCGGGAGGCTCAGTACCGGCACTGGCCGGCAAGGGAGCAGCAGGTGCACATCCAGCCGCAGCGGCAGCGACCGTCGCGGCTGGCACGGTGGCGGCGGGAGCGAAGGCAATCGACCGCGCTGCCGAACAGGGTTCGTCCACAGACAATTCGTCATCCGGCGGCACGGACGGCCCCTCCGGGTCGGCGGGAGGCTCGCGCAAATGACCACAACTACAGCGATCTCCCGGCCGCGCTACGGGAACTGGATCCGGCCACGATCCGCCGGATTCTTTGGAATGACCTGGGGCGCAAGCATGGTCATGATCGGTGTGCTGATGGCGTCGATGTTCCTGCTGTTCATCAACATCCTTGCCGGCGTGATCTGCGCCGTAATCGGGACGATACTGCTCCTACCCCTGGTGGCGCCCTTCGGCGGTCGTACCGGATACGAAAGGGTTTACATCCGCATGAAGTGGACACAGCGCAAATTGACTGGCGCACATCAGTATCGCTCCGGACCGTTCTCGAAGGTGCCGGGTGGACGACACCGGCTACCGGGAATTCTTGCCCACACGGACCTGTATGAGGCGCTCGATGCCCTCGGCAACCGCTACGGCATCATTCACATGCCACGCACCGCGCAGTACACCGTCATCTTCGCGTGTTCACCACAAGGTGACGACGCCATCGACCCCAACGACATCGACACATTCGTGGCCAACTGGGGCCAGTACATCTCGATCCTCGGCGAGGACGCTGACGTTGATCTGGTCGCGGCTGTGGTCGAGACCATCCCGGAAACAGGACAGCGTTTGCGCAGCGAGCAGGCCCGTCTGACTCACCGCGGCGCTCCGACACTGGCCAAACAAATCATGCGAGAAGGGGCCGAACAATCGACTGGCCTGTGGCAACTGCACGCGCGGTTGGCGGTGACACTTCGAGCCAACACACCCGAACGCAAGCGCGATCCGTCTGAAATGGCTGTCGAACTTGGCGGACGACTCCCGGAGATGTACGAAGGGCTGTCAATGTGTGGGGTCGGGGCGTCACCCATGCCCCCCGCCGAGATCGCGGGATTTGTACGCCGATCCTACGACCCGGACTGTGCTGACACCCTGGAAGAGATTCTGTCCGGCGATGATTCAGCGGTCTCACTCACCTGGGACGACTGCGGACCAAGCACAGCGCAAGAGGCCTGGGATACCTACACCCACGACAGCGGAGTTTCGGCCGTCCTCGCTATGGAAGAACCACCGCGCGGCAATGCAACCACTGAAACGATTCTTCGGCGCTTGCTCTCGGGCCACCACGAACTCCCCCGCAAGCGGCTCGCCATGCTCTATCGCCCGCACTCCCCAGGCGATGCGGCCACCATCACCGAACGCGACTACAACAACGCCGTCACCGCAGTCAACAACGGAACCAAGGCAGTTCCCTCCGCCGCCACCGTCTTGCGGTCGCGTGCGGCCGCCAAAGCCCGCGATGACGAAGCAGAAGGCCACGGCCTGGTCCGGTTCGGCAGCATCATCACCATCACAGCGCTATCGCCCGAGGAACTACCTCGCCAGCGATCGGTCCTCAAATCGCTCACTGCCAACGCGCGCATCAAAACCCGACCCACCTACGGCTATCAAGCACCAGCGTTTGCCGCCGGCCTCGGCATCGGTTTGGTGCTCCCCGACCACTACTCAATCCCCCAGTCCTTCACCATGAGCGGGGACAAGTGATGAAGCTGCATCAACTATCGAACGCTGACGAAGGCCCGATCACCGTACCGACCGACGCGACCGGTCTCGCAGAGCGACGTCTGTTTGCCCGAATCACTAAGCGGAGGACCAGCGTCGCCCAGAGCACCGTCGAACAACGGTCGAAGCGCGATCGTAGCCCTGCGCGGAAAGCTGTTCGCACCTTCGGCTTTCGTGGGCTTCCTGGGCGCGGAGGCGGCCGCTGGACGCTGGTCGACAAGCCCGCCGAATACCGAGGGACAAGCAATCAGGTGTGCGGCATCTGGCCGTGGCTGGTCAGTGCCGGCACTCCCACAATCGGGACCTACCTCGGCGAGAACCTCGATACGGGCCAAGCCCTGTGCTTCGACCCGCTCAACTGGTTCCACCGAGCGAACCTGATCTCGAATCCGAGTGTCTTCATCCTGGGATTGCCCGGGCTCGGGAAATCCACACTGTGCCGCAAGATGGTCACCGGGGCCATTGCCAGCGGCGTGACACCCATGATCCTCGGCGACCTCAAAGGCGAATACGTCGATCAAATCCACAAGATGGCCGGCCAAGTCGTCAAAGTCGGCCCCGGCGAAGGAACGATCAACCCGCTCGCAGTCGGCGCGCTGGGATCGATCCTGCCGATCCTCGAAGCACACGGCTTCGAGGAAGAGTTCAAACGGGTACAGGCCGAGGTGCTGTCCCGCCAGGTGGAGATGACCGGCGCTCTGATTGCCATGGTCCGCAAAGACCGACCCGTTTCCGATACCGAAGAAGCAGTCTTGAGCCGCGCGCTGGAGCTGATCACCAGTGACGTTCGGTTCGGGCCGGGCACTCCGCCGTTGCTGACCGATCTCCGGGAGTTCCTGGCCGACGGACATCCCGACCTGTTCGCGACCTGTGAATCCGAAACCCACGAGCAATACCTGGAAGTCACTCGACCACTACGAATGTCACTGCGCGCATTGATCGACACCCCCGTCGGGCGCGTGTTCTCGGCGCAGACGTCCACGCCACTAGACCTCGACGCTCCCGCGGTCTGTGTTGACGTCTCCGCACTGGCCCGAGGCGATTCACGACTGCGCGCGGCAGTGTTGCTTGCTTGCTGGAACGACGGATTCGGTGCCATCGAAGCTGCCCACACACTCTCCGACCTCGGGTTGCGACCCCAACGACAGTTCCAGGCCGTCCTCGATGAACTGTGGCAGGTCCTCAGTGCCGGCCCGGGCATGGTCGAACGGGTCGACGCGCTCACCCGCATCAACCGCACCCTGGGCCTGTCACTGATGATGATCACCCACACACCAAAGGACCTGCGCACGTTGAAAAGTGAGCAGGAACGCCAACGTGCGATGGGATTCATCGAACGAGCGGGCGCCGTGATCTGTGGCGGTCTGACACCAGCTGACATCGATGCGTTGGAGACGGTGATCGCATTCACCGCGAAGGAACGAGCCCGAGTCTCCGGCTGGAGCTCCCCTCCCACCATGGACGTGCAACGCAACCTCGAGAAACCACCACCGGGCCGTGGGATGTTCCTCCTCAAGATCGGGCGCCGTCCCGGTGCAGCATTCGTCACCAAACTCACCTCCACTGAGATCGCGTCCGGGATCCACAACACCAACAAGCGCTTCGACGGGCTCGACCGCGCAGCCAGATACGAGCAGACATGAGATGGGCGGTACCACAGGCAAACTCGCGATCGCGCTCCTGGCGCTGGTCACCGGTGTCACGCTGATGCTTGCCGTCATCACTGCCTCAGACCCGGAGGCCAACTGTGACACCTCGACCTCCGAGGGGGCAGTAGTGAACGCCGCCGGGATCGAACCGGCACCATCTGGGCGATCGACAGACCCGACTATCGTCTCGGCAGACGACTGGAATGCGCTGGCCCAGTGCGAGGCCGGCGGCAACTGGGCAACCAACACCGGAAACGGGCTCTTCGGAGGCCTGCAGTTCACACAGCAAACCTGGGAAGGACACGGCGGCACCCGCTACGCGCAACGCGCCGACCTGGCGAGCCCAGCGCAACAAATGGAGATCGCAAACGCCGTCCTCGCGGGCCAAGGCTGGGGAGCATGGCCTTCGTGCTCGGAAGCCAAGAACCTTGGCGGCAAAAGGCCCGCCCCCGCCGGCACATTCGACGCCGCTGGATCTGGACCCGCGAATGCACCTGCAGCGCCACTGTCCCAACCTCTACCACCTGTCGCCCCTGCGCCTCAACTAGCCGCTACCGCCGCACCCAGCACACGCACAATTCCTGTCACGCCGGGCTACAACGTGTCCAGTCCCTTCGGCGATCGCAACGGCGAGTCACATCGCGGTACCGACTTCGCAGCGCCACCGGGCCATCCGATTGTGGCCGCCCTCGATGGACAGATCGCCGACGCAGGTCCCGCTCAGGGGTTCGGCAACTGGATCGTCATCGATTCAATCGACAACGGCCAGAAGGTCTCAACTGTCTACGGCCACATGTACGACAACGGCGTCCGCGTGCGGACCGGGGACAAAGTCAAAGCAGGGCAACGCATCGGCGATGTCGGAAGCAACGGCCAATCCAGTGGGCCGCACCTGCATTTCGAAGTCTGGCCCGGCGGGCGCCTGCCAGAAGGCGCCGGCCATCCCATCGATCCGATGCCCTGGCTACAAGGAACCGCCACATCAAACGGCGATGAAGCGGCCACTCACGGCGGCAACGACCAACCCGCTCCGTGCCCGGCCGACACCTTTGGTACAGCAGGCGGATCCCTCAAAGCCGGCTCGGTACCACCCGAGTTCGAACCATGGATCCGCAGAGCCGGTTCGCTGTGCCCCGGCGTCAGCGCCCCGATGATCGCGAGCCAGCTCTACCACGAGAACAAGTTTCGCTACGGCGCCAACGCACCTGTGTCGCCAGATGCGGCCGCCGGCCCGGCACAGTTCATTCCCGGCACCTGGGCTCGATGGGGCAAGGACTACGACGGCAACGGCATCGTCGACGTCAACTCCATCGGCGATGCAGTCATGGCCGAAGGGCACTACCTCTGTTACATCCGAGAACAGGTCGACGACGGTCTCAAAGATGGCAGCTACCGCGGTGATCCGACCGAGCTGACCCTCGCCGGATACAACGCCGGCGAAGGCTCACTGGTCCGCAATCCACCCCCTGGTCGCGACTCGCTACCGAGATACCCGCGCGCAATCACCGAAACAATCCCGTACGTGCGGTCGATCATCGCCGACATGCCGAAATACACCGACCGGAACGCATCCGGCCGGTTCACCTACAGCGCCACATCGCCGCACGGCAAGCAGATCGCCGAAGCCGCCAAGCAATATCTCGGTACGCCGTATGTGTGGGGTGGCGGCGACATCCACGGCCCCACCAACGGCGGACTGGACTGCAGCGGGCTGACCAGTGCCGCGGTGTTCCAAGGAACCGGCAATCGGACGTCGCTGCCTCGCACGACCTACGACCAATGGAACCTCGGCACCGAGATCCCACTCGACAAAGCACAAGCCGGCGACCTCGTGTTCTCCGAGTTCGGCGGCAACGGACCCGAACACGTTGGTGTCGTCGTCGCTCCGGGCCAGATGATTCACGCCCCGCAAGCCGGAGAGAACGTCAAGTACAGCAACTTCCAAGGTGGATCTCGAGTGAAGAGGGTGGCATGACCAGACCACGAACCCTCTACATCGCCGCAGCAATCGCGATTGCGATGCTGCTGGCAAGCTGCGGGTCCGACCCGGACCGACCACTGCCCACACCGACCTCAGCACCGACGCCGAACCCGACCAACAACGCCGAAACGGTCATCACCACCGCACTCACCCGCTTGTTCACATGGTTTCCGGCGCAGGAGGCTGACACGACAGCGGCTTTCGACCGGGCCCGGCCGCTGCTAGGACCGCCGCTCATCGATGCCGACGGTCCCGGTGCACCCCTCACCCGGAGCATCGAATGGGGCCAATGGGCTGCACAAGGCATATCCGTCGTCGCGACAGCGCAGATAGTCAGCGACGAACACCCACCCGATACCCCCACCTCGGTGGCGAGGGTCGTCAAGGTGACACAACGTCCAACGGCCGTCAACGGTGAGTCGCAACCACCAAAGGTACTGACCGCATGGGTGATTGCAACCAACCGATCATCTGGCATGTGGCTCGTGACCAGCATTCGCATCTAGCGCTGCCCGAAAGGAAACCACGACCATGACTCATCCAGGACGGTCCAGACAACCCAACAGCAACGCCGGCCACACTCTGGTCCTCGGAGTTCTAGTCTTCGGCTTTGCAGTCGCTAGCCTGGTCACGACGGCACTGATGTGGGGAACTGATCAAGATGTCTCGTTGTTTCCACCGACCACCATCCTTAATCTCGCCCAAGGGCGACTCCACTGGAGTTCCGGTGCCACCGTCGCTCTGGTCCTCTTGTCGTTGTTCGTCGGGGCAGCTGGAGCTGTCGCCGTCCGATTTCTGCTGCGACACAGAGCACAACGCACCCGCGTTGACGGAGCAGCCCGCCTGCTGGGGCGCGGCAAACACATCGCTTCCCTCACCGCACGCGAAGCGAACCGAGCTGCGCGACGAATGGGCGTCGATGCCGCCGCCGGCCCCGGCCTGCCACTCGGCGTCACACTGCACGGCAACCAACGCTTGTACTCGTCCTGGGAGGACACCCAGATCCACATCTGGGGCCCGCGCACAGGCAAATCGACATGTCTGGTCATCCCAGCGATCCTCGAGGCCCCCGGCGCTGTAATCGCCACCAGCAACAAGCGAGATCTCGTGGACGCAACCCGCCACGTGAAAGCCCGAACCAAACCCGTCTGGGTCTTCGACCCCCAAGAGCTCGTCTCTGAACCCGCAAGCTGGTGGTGGAACCCACTCTCGTACGTCACCGATGACGTGACAGCCATCAACCTCGCAGAATTGTTCGCGGCTGGCTCAGCAGCTCCCGACGCGAAAACGGATGCCTTCTTCGATCCAGAGGGCAAAGATGTTCTGGCACAACTCCTTCTGGCCGCCGCACTGGAGGGGCGTCCGGTGACCGACGTGTACGACTGGGTCACTCGCCCCTCCGAGGATGCCGTGGTCACCCTGCGTCGCGCCGGCTACGAGCTGATGGCCGACGGACTTGCCTCCCAGATCGCGGCACCGGACAGGCAGCGCGCCGGCGTGTTCGGCACCGCAAAGAAGATGGCCGGATGTCTGCGTCTTCGCGCGTTCCACGAATGGGTGACCGACGATGGACGCCGACGTCGTCACCACCTCGATGTCGCCGAACTCGTTGGCGACCATCACACCCTCCATCTGCTGTCCAAGGAGGGTGCAGGCACCGGTGGACCGCTGGTGGCGGCCCTGACCGTCGCCGTGATCGAGGAAGCCGAACGCCAGGCCATACGGTGCCCCGGCGGGAGACTGCCGACTCCGTTGGTCGCGGCACTGGACGAGGCAGCCAACATCGTCCGGTGGCCCCAATTGCCAAACCTCTACTCGCACTATGGATCGAGAGGAATCGTCCTCGCTACGATCCTGCAATCGTGGTCCCAAGGTGTGGAGTGCTGGGGAGCTGGTGGCATGAAGAAACTGTGGTCGGCAGCGAACATCAAAACCTACGGCGGTGGCGTCTCCGAGACCGAGTTTCTGCGGGAACTATCCGAACTTGTCGGCGATCACGAATACACGACGTCATCGGTCTCGTCGGGCCGCGGTGGCGGCTCGGTCAGTCGGCAGACCAGTTCCCGACGGATTCTCACCACCGCAAATCTCACCGAGTGGCCGCGTGGTCGAGCCTTGGTGTCCTCGTCGGGAAACCGCGCCACCATCGTGCGCACCGAACCATGGATGACGAAACCATACGCACCCGACGTCAAGGGGTCGATCGAGATCAGCGCGTCAGCAACTGCTGCGTCGAAGACATCTCTTCCCCGCCCGGTCTTGTCAGGCGCCGACGCGCACGGCGCTGTCGACGTCGCGAAGACCAAGCCGAAACAAGAACGCCGCTACCTACCTGGCCTGCGGTAGCAACCCTCAACATCCACCGACGCAAGGGAGAACACCATGGATGGAATCGAGATCGATGTCGGAGCCGAAGCCGGCGAACTCGTACGTGAGGCAGTGCGCAAAAGGATCCGCGCGCACGTCGATGCGGCAGTCGAGCGAGCCTTTCAATCAGAGATCACCAAGAACATCCAAGACCAGATCACCACTCTGGCCGACGATTTGGTGATCGAGCAACTGGCCCTGACGGTGGCGGCGCCTGAGCAGGATCAACAGGCCCCGGCCAACGTGGCGCCCGCGCATTCTGCACCACCGCAATTGGTCTTCGAGTCGCTCTCCGAGTTCGTTTCCGACAAGCTTGCTCCGACATACCGACGGGAAGTCACTGAAGGTATGAGCAGACGATGGTGCCCGGAATGGTGGCGACATGCCGAGGCAAACTCCAGGCTCGAATCATTGTGGCGCGCCTGGGAACACCTACGGCTCAATCCATCGACCGGAATGAGTGTGTGGTGGCGCGATCACGCCGACCACCACATGGACAAGCTCTTCGATCCGGATGGCCCATTCAAAGCCTGCTCGGTCCGCGATGGGCACAAGAGGCCAGGACAGCCTGGACACATCGAGCCGCTGCCAGTGACCGCTGAACCTGCCGGGATGTTCGTGGCCCTGCCCCAGACCGTAGGCGTCGGGTAAGAGGTGCCAGGCAATGAAGATCACCGTCTACACCAAACCCGGTTGCGTGCAGTGCAAGGCCACGTTCAGAGCACTCGACAAGGCCCAGATCGACTACGAGACTGTCGACATCACCACGGATTCACAGGCACGCGACTACGTCATGAGCCTGGGCTACTTGCAGGCCCCCGTCCTTGTCGCCGGCACCGAGCACTGGTCGGGATTCCGTCCGGAGAGAATCAAGGAGCTTACAACGACCCAGTCCACAGTCGCGCCGCAGGAACCCGCCCACGATGGATACCGAGTAGTCGCAGGAGTACCCATCCCGGAATACCATCCACCTGATCTCGAAGCAGTGAAGATGTGGATGAGACCGGCACTGACAGCCGCAGCAGAGGCTGGTGGCGCCACTCCCCCGCTCGGCAGTAGCGAGTGGGCCGAACTTAGGGACAACGACCCGAGAAAACTCGCCGCTGCACTCGAAGCCGGCTTGAGCGAGGTTTCAGCCGAAGCACGCATTCCAGCGGAGATGCGCCGAGACATCGAGATCGACCGCGACCACTACCAGCGCGCCATCGCCGAGGCAAACGAGACAGTGCACGAATACGTCAGCGAACATCAGCTCAGCAATCGGCCCAACCACCAACAGCTGCAACGTATTCGCTACCGAACATCCGCAGATGCAGTGACAGCGCAACAGTATCTCGATCGCAGCGACTTTCCGTCGCGTGCCGGCAACACCACGGACCGTTACGAGAGCGGCTCCGTCGACCCGCCAGGAAGATGCATCGGCCCGCTAATCCCTCAAAACCGAGCAATGGAAGGCAGAACCCACGCATGACAGCCTCAGAAGTAGACGAAGCACTGCAGCACTTCACCACCTCCATGCGCATCGGCCTGGCCGCAGCGAGCCAGATCGCCGAGCGTCAGGCCCGTCTGCGCGAACAACGAAACCGAAACGTCGCTGCTGAGAGTGAGCAGGAACGTCGAGAACTCAACGCACGCATGGTTGCACAGCAGAAGAGCGCGGAAGCGTCATTCACTCGGATCTACCGACGCGAATGGTGGCAAGACTCTGAGCCCATCAAAATCGCCACGGCCTACCGGGCCGTGTCGGAGTGGCAAGAACTCTCACCAGTTGCTGCCGCGGCCCGTCAACACATGGACGAGCAGATCCAGCAACGGTACGGAATCTCCCCCACCGAGGTACACGCCGCGCGCAGCGACATTCAAGAACTGCTCCGCAGAGCCGAGCAGCACAAGAACGCCGGCACGGAGACCGACTTACCCAACAAGGACGAGGCCATGGCCATCGCGCTTCTGCGCCAGTCAGACGCCGAGGACAGAGCGGCAGAAGGGGCCGCAGCCGATGGCGAGAACCGCGACGCACGGCCGGCCGGAGTCGATCAGGATCCAGGCGCTGATCATGTTGTCGCCCAGGAGGTTTACGATTCGGCGGAACGCCGCTCCGAACTCCGGGATCACCTGAAAAGCTTGGGCGTCGACCACGAGGCCACCAGCGCGCGACTCTCGGCTGACCTCGACCAGGCAGCTCCGCCGGAGGCCGCGGTGTCCAGCGGTGGCCCTAGGCGTTCACCGGCAGGACGCAAGAACAAGTTCAGCCGACGCCGTGGTCGCCAACACGACCGTGGCCGGTAGTGCGGGAGGTCAAACCTATGTCACAGTCTCCGTTCGCCCTCGGCAACTACTACGAGCTCCCGGACCGGTGCGCGGTTGTCAACGCAACCGCCCGCACTACCCGTGACGGCTATGCCATCACAACAACTTTCGTCCGCCTCGACGTGGCCGAGCGCACCGACGAACGCATCTGGAGCGTCCGTTCGACTACTCCGGTCAGCGATCTGGCGAGCGACGGTTGGGCCGTCGATCCGGAGGCGATCGCGAATGGGCCCATCCAGCTCGAACCTACCGGCGGCGCTGAGGTAGACCAGCTCCTTGCTCGGTCCGCGGCCAGAGCCCGTCTCACCGCCAGTGCGGAAGAACGTCGAGCGCGCGAGGAGATCATGGAGCTACGCGCGGAGGTGGCCGCAATTCGTTCATCGCACCCCACTGTCGCTTCATTGGAACTGCTCGCGATAGACCTCGCACGGCAAGGTCAGCAAGCGCTCTCTGAAGTGGAGTACCTCGAGGAACAGACGGACCCCGATCTGCCGACCCCAACTGCGGACTCTCAATACGCGCGCGGGCTTGGCGATGCATTCACTAACGCCGCCAAGAACATCCAACGGCAGATCATTGCGGTCGAGACGACCGGAGCGCCACCCGAACCCCGGTACGACGACGCACTCGACCCTGATCGCACGATGGCGCACGAGGCGATCTGGAGCGACCGCGAACGGCGCCGTGAGTACGGGATCTCTAATGGCTCTACCTCGGACTTTCCGGATCCCGCCTCGGCTGGCCTGGTCGTTCGATACTCGGCTCTGGACCAGCAATCCTCTCCACCGCGCGGTGAAATCGCGCCGGCGTTCGAGCGATAGACGATCTGGTCCAATCAGCCATAAATCAAGCTGACGTAAGCGGCCGAGAGAAAGCCCGTCTCAACTTTCCGGAGCCGAAGCGCCCGGTGAACGCCTCCGCAGCAAACCTGTTGACGACTACTTAGGCCCCGCCTGTTGTGCGTATTCAGGAACTGGATATCCAACACACCTGACCATGAGGTGCCTGCACCTTCCTCGAGTTGGGCATTCTCAGCGTTATGTGCGGGCTTTCGCGGGCTGTAATCGCAGCGCCGCATAGCATCTCCCCATGACAGGTAATCCGCTTCAGTTCCAATGGTTGGCACGGCCTACGTCAATGGGCGGCTTTCCGGAGACCAGGGCCGAGGCACACAGGGCGATCGAACCCGACCCGATTCCGCTGGGCGTTCTGTGGCACTACACCTCGCCGGCCGCTGCGATGTCCATCCTGCAGAGCCGAGCGTTGTGGGCGGGCTGGCCGACATTGATGAACGACCCGGGAGAGATGGCCTACGGGGCGAGCGTCATCTTCAACCACCTCCAAGAGAACCGACACGACTATCGCCACCCGGACGAGATCCAACTGATCCTCCAGTATGCGGCAGACCCGCGGGCTGACATGCAGGCGATGAATGAGCCTGGTACGGAGGTCTTGCCGAGCACCTTCGTGCTGTGTGCGTCTCGTGAGATGGACGACTTGGGTCAGTATCGGGCCTACGGTTCACACGCGATTGGATTCGCCGCGGATGCGTTCGAGAATCGCACTTGGCTACCCGTTCAGTACTCGCCCGATGAACACGTCAACCAAGCTGACCGCCTACTCAGGCGATACGACACCTTGCTCGACGACTGGCCCCTAGACGAGCAGAACGTGGAGGCTCACATTCGGGCGAAGAGCTACTTTCAGATCGCTTGCGCGTACATGAAAGCTCCCGCGTATGCGATCGAGAAAGAGGTTCGATTGGTGGTCGGTCCCGATGTGATCGCAACTGGTCACCACGTTGGCCGGTTGGGAATCACGCCTCATATCGAAATCAAGACATACTCCGGCGAACATTTTGCATCCGCTCTGCGGATCGGACCCGGCGCAGTCGACCCGGAGCTGGCCGCGGTGGGAGCCGCCTCACTGGTGCAGGCGGTGGGGGGAAAGTTCGACGTCGCTGTCTCGCCGGTCAAAGGGCGATGAGCTACACAGGTGGCGTGAACCCTTCGAGCTGATAGAGATTGCCGTCGGCGTAGTACTCGGTCGAGGTGATCTCGTAGTAGAACGGCTCCGGCTCTTCGACCGCGGTTCCGAATCCCAGGTCCGAGAGAAACGTGGTCATCGGCGCGACTTGGTAGTACGTGCCGTTGGTGGTGAGGTGGTCACCGCCGGCGCGGACGTCGAGCCGGTCGATGGCCGGCTTGCCGGCGTACAGGGCTCGCAGAGGGTATGCCCCGCGCACCCCGGGCGGGACGGTGGTGTCTGCGTCGCCGACGAGCTGGATGACGTTTTTCCCGGTCCAGAGGTTCGGATCGAAGTTCATCGGGTCGTAGGGGGCGGACGCGGTGATCGCTGCTGCGATGTCGGCCATCTCATCGCCGGAGTCTGCGACTCCGTACGCGGCCCTGCAGGTGGTACCGAAGTAGTCGACCGAGGGGGCGACCGATGACGCTCCACCAGCGGTTCCGTAGGCCAGGGTCTGCACACCAGAGCTGACGATGAGGCCTGTGACACGACTGGCGATCTCACTGAGCAGGTACAGCCACGTGGCCACGAGCGCGCCCATCGAGCGCCCGTTGATGAACAGCAATCCGATGTCGATGACGACCTCGCCCCAGTGGAACGCTTCGACGTAGAACGTCTGAGCGCCGGGGTTGCCCCAGTTGCCCTTTCCGGCCGCGTCGGTCGGCCCGCCTGTGCCTTCGATGAACGCGCCACCGTTATCGATGATCCATTCGCGGAACTCGGTCCAGGCCGGCGTGGTGAGGAACTGGTTGTAGGCGCCCTGAGATCCGTGGGTATAGAGGATCGTCGGAATGTCGGCGTCGGCGGCGTGCGCGGTCGCGACGCAAAGGAGCGCGGTGCCACCGCTGGGCATGGTGGCCGTGGTGACTGTGTAGGCGGTTCCTGCCGCGGTGCTGGGCATCAGGCGAAGTTGTATCGCTCGTGCACCCAGGCCGCCATGTTCGCGTCATCCTCGGGTGACACGGTTCCCTTCACCCAGGTGCCGCCAGCCATCTTGCCCACCAAGAAGTTCGCGAGATCGCCGCGGCCGCCGACGAAGAGTTTCGCCACCTCCACGCCGGAGAGGTTGGTGGTGCCGCTCGTTGGTGTGCCGGCATCGACCTGGGCTGAGGAGTTCGGGCTCGAGCCATTGAACACCGCCTTGATGCGGTGTGGGTTGTTGTCCAGAGCGGGGCCGCCCATCGCGGCTCCGCGGGTGATCGTCAGAACGTTGGCGGCCGTCCGGTAGATGTCGAGGCGCTGGTGAGTGGTTCCCGCGTTGTTGGAGCCACCGACGAAGAAGTCGGAGCCTGTGGTGGTCGCAGGTGTCGACTGGGCTGCGAGGTACACCGTCCAGGCTTCACCGATGCTGGGAGTGAACGGGTCGGTCGCGAGGATGTCGTTGACACCGTCGAACTCCAGACACGGACCGCCATTGAAGCCGGTTGCGCGGTAGAGGGGCTGGTTCGCACCTGTCGCCTGTTTGAGGTGGTGACCGTTGCCCGACAGGTCATCCCACTGCGCGATCGCCGCATCAGGCGACGCAGAGATCTCATTCGCGTCATACCAGGCGAACAGATTGGGCAGCATCATCGGCGTCCACTCGACCAGAGTCTCGGTCACACGTGAGACGAAGTCACCGGACTGGATGTTCAACGGTTGGGCCGGTGCCGGTTCAGTGGTCACCCAGTGCACCGCGCCGCCACCAGCGGGCCGAGCATGCGCGAGGTCGTCGCCGATCACCACCGTCGAGATCAGGGACGATGGCACGACGCTCTCCACGACAGTGATCACGGCCGCGTTCACTGTGGTCTCCGGGTTCGAGATCGACGCCGCCACTGCGGCCTCATCCAGGCCTGTGGCCTCCTCAAAACGGGGGTCATCGATCGGGGCATAAGAAGTCTTACCTGAAGCTACGCAGATGTGCCCCTCGCTCAACCGGGGAGACGCGATTCCTCTAGGGAGGTGCCTTTTGCTCCACGCGCACGCTTCACGGGTTCCAACGCATGAGGAAGTGCGGAGCCTGCTGGCCGCAGGCCATCTGACTGTGCGACGTCCGGCGCAATCGGAAAGTCTGATTCACGATCGGCCGTAACGTCAACCGCAATCTCGGGAATGGACTGCGCAAACGCGGTCTGCTCCCGACACACCAGGGCGAGTGACAATGCCCGCTGCGCATCACCGGCAGCTGCCGACGCGTCCGCGATTGCCGTAACCCCCGCCAAAAGCTGACGCATCAGAACCGTGTACACGACAACCGATTTGGTGTGACTGCTAGCGGTCATCAGAAGCAGCGCTGCTCCACCAGCCTTCACCCTTCCTGCGCGCTTCGGCGTGAAGCGGTGTGCGCTGATACCAGCGCAGCGGGCCAGCGCGTCTGCTGCGTGTGCGAGTGGACCAGGGGTTGTCTCTGTCCGCGCCGACCACGCTGCGAAGACTCCCGCTGTTTGGCCGGCTGCACGGGCCCACTCTGCACGGTCTTCGACCGGAATTGATTTGAGATAGGACGTCCACCGCCCCAGGTCTTGTTCTGCCTGCGCCAGTAATTCCGGCGAAACCGTCGGGCTTACTGGGGTGCGCATCGCTGGCCGCTCGCGCTTCGCGCGCCGCCACTCAGCTACTGCGGCGAGCGAGTGCGACGGGCTGTCGGGCCACTCATTGCGTAAGCGCGGCAAGGTCAAGTCCTTCGACAGCTGACCACCGCCGAACCAGACCGATCGCGCAGCGAAATCCCGCTTCCCCTGTGCAGTTCGGGGTGCGAGCGCAGCCGAGTATCCGGTGACGACGTCTTCGGTACCTGCGGCAAATCGAGGTCGGATCAACATTCCCTCGGCGCGTACGCGGCGAACGAAGTCTGCCTCATCGACAGCTGCGGAAGCACACGCACGAACGTTGCGCGCGAGAGTCAAGCGTGCTGGCTCGCCGCCTTTGCCTGCGGCCTTATGGCGTTCGGCACGGGAGTACCCCCGCGTCGCAATGCCGGATGCACGACCTTCGGTTACGGCCAGGCCGTACTTCATCTCTAGTGCATGCGCGGCACGTTGACTCTTCTTCCAGTCATCCCAGAGCGCAACCTTGGTGCCGTCTTCACGCACACAGGTCGCGGCGATGTGAATGTGGTCATTGCCGTTGGCACTCAACCCATGCCGTACTGCCACCCACCGCGCCGGCGACAAACCGTCTTCCGCGAAACCCATCTCACGCATGAAGTCATTTGCGATGTCTGACCATTTGTCGTCGGTGATCTCACCTTCCTCAGCTTTCAGCGCCAACGAACAGTGCCAGACGTTTCCGTCCCGCAGTCCGCCAGTACCCCAACTGCCGTCATCACCCTTTGCCCGCTTCGGAACCATGACCTTCGTGCCGAAGACTCGCCGTGGTTGGTCAACCTGACGTGCCACGTCGCGCGCAGCTTCCATCGACAACGTCGCGTCGTCGTGCCAGGCCATGATTGCGGGGTCACCCGCCACCAAATGCGGGTCGGTGTGCTCGTTGGCTTTACCCGGACCGACCAAATACTTCATCAGTCCGGTCATCTTCGCGCCCCGCGTCACGTTCGGCATCATCGGACTTCGAACCCCTCTAAGGTCCTTTCCAAACGAAAAGCTGCACGCCGTACCGCTGCCAGGGCGGCATCAGTGTCCGGCTGAACCTCGCGGGTTGAGTTCGTAGCCTTCGCGATCTGATTGATGTTGTTCGCCAACGAAGCAAGCATTCGATACGACGCAAACATCGCCGCCGCGAGATCCGCACGCTGCGTGGATGTCTCACCTCGAGGAGCAAGTGCAGCCTCAACCAGCAACCGGGGAATCGTCACACGCGCTGCAGATGCCCGCGCAGCCAGCATTGACTCCTCCCCCGGCGACACCATCACCTTGTGCGAAATTGAACGACCGCCGACCACATTCTTTCGCCGAAAACGTCTGCGTGAAGGCAGCTTCGGTGGAGATTGAGCTTCCTCTGCCATCGCTTCCTCCCTTCGGCCCAGCGCAGCGACTCCAGTAACTGGAGACTAGCACCGCGGTGCGACAGATTTCGGAGCGAAGCGCTCGGGATCTTGACTTAGGGAACCTAAGTCTATAGCTTGCTCCGCCCGGGGCAGATTCGGTCAAGCACAGTGTGAGCGAAGCGAACTCAGTTTCCACGCACCATGCCAGGTGGTTCCAAGCACCGACGTCCCGTCTCCTATCGACATCCTTCGATTCGAAATATATTGCACAGCAACTTAAGTCAATTCTGAGTGGACTGATCGGACGGACTGGACGACCTGTGGACCTGGCGTTCACAACGCTAAATCTGTTGTGCTGGAACATGACAACACGCCACGAATGGACGGATTCTGGTCCGGCTGATTCGCTACCGTTGAGCTATGGATATCACCACTCCCGCATCGGACATCGAAGCACGCATACGCGGCGAGGCAGAACGCAAGATCGCCGCCGTCCACACCTTGAAGGAAATTCACAACGAGATCATTGAAGAACGCGAGGCGTTCCTGACGCGCGACTCAGATCGTCGCCGTCGGCTCGGCGAAGCTCTCGCGCAGGCCAAGAAGGCCGGCTTCTCCGACGCTGAACTCAAAGACTGGCGAGTCGATCCGGTCGGATCGCGCAAGAGGGTGAAGGTGCGCCGCACGCCTGCCAAGAATCGTGGCGAGAGTCCCGACAGCAGCAACGCAGCCACGGAGGCCAGCACCACGGCCGCAACGGCCTCCGATATAGCGGACTCCAGACCGGCCGATCAAATGACCGCGTAGGTTCCTCGTCGCACACTTGGGGCGTGGCAACACTGAGTCGACTATTGCCTGATCGGCGGACTCGCCAGCGGTCGCAAAGCGCGGCTTGATCACCACGCCGTCGGCGCCAACGGCGGCGCGATCCCCGTCTCGCGGACTTCAATAACGGCGTCGATGAGCAGCGCGATTTGAACATTGCCTCGGGCGTCTTTGCCAGCCGCTGCAAGCAGTACCGGGGTGTCGTCGATGCTGATCGTCACAAACGGACAGGAACTGGGGTATCCGACGGCGAGGTCCGCGAGTGCAACGAGCGCGGCCTCGCCGGCGGAACGATTGGCTTCGCTGTATGTGGTGTTGGCTCCGGCATCGAGGATGCCTGCATCGGGGTGAGTGACGACGTGGGCTGTGATGCTCCAGCAGATCATGACGGTTCTCCTTGTCGGGTGGCGAGTGGTTCGCAACGACAAGGATGCCGCGCGGCCCCAGGCCGCGCGGCATCCGCGCATCCCCAGACCCGTTCCTGTGGATAACTTCGGGTCTGGGGATGGTTGGACTAGTCGTGCTTCTTCTCGGCGGTCGGTCCGCGTGTCAGCCAGCCGGTTCCGGTGATCCGGTAGCTGTGCTGCGCTCGCGGACGCCAGCTGGGTGCTGCTGAATTGCGGGCGAACTCCTCGCCATCGTCGAATGTGGCAATAGCCAACCTGTGCGCCTTCTTCATCGCCGCAACCATGGTCTCGATGGCTGTCGTATCCATCAGTGCGAACGTCAGCGGCGCGATCGTCAGACGCACGTACGGCGATACCTTGTGCGTGACGGGATGTGTGAACTGGTCGCGTGCTGCGGCACCCATCGGCACCCGCGTCCACATCATGGTGGTCTGGACCTCGACGTTGGACTCTGTCATGACTCCGGGCAACCGGTGCAGCTTGCTCATGCCCATACGAGCCTGTCGGGCGATCGCAAACAGTCCGAGTACGAGTTGCACCTGCTCGCAACTGGTGAATTGCATCGTCACACCAGGGAACTCGACCTGCAGCATGGCCACCCGGGTCCCGGAGGCCACCACCTTGATCCGGCTGCGCTGCTCGCCGCACGCGGTGATGTTGACATTCGTTACGACACCGTTCGTCCGCAGCGGGAGCGGAGTTGGCGTGTGATCGGGACGGCTCCCCGCGATCCGACGTTGCTCTTTTGAAAACTCATTTGCTTTGCCTGTGCTCATGGCGACCCTCCCGGCCTCGGTGCGGCAGACCCGGTGTCCGCCAATTTCTTTGCCCTTCTGGCGAGGGAGATTTGGGCCGGCTAGGAGGACAGAGCACAAGATTCGAGCGGAAAGTTTTTCAGGGAGGCGAAGCCGAGTGCGGGTTGAAAAAGTTTCCGAGCCCGAAGGGCCGGAGCGCAGCGGAGTCGGGTCTTGTGCGGCGGACGACGCCGGCCAGAATCGGAAGGCCAGAAGGGCAAGGAAATCAACCAACCGGCCGATGGTCGGGTCCGCAGCAGCGCCGTAGGCGTTTCTGTTTGGTGCTCGCGCAGCGGGCATTGTTGTGCGCCAGGCGGCTACGGTGGACGACATGGAAAGTCATGTCGAACAGTCTTTGTCGCTTCTTGCGGGCCAGAACGTTGTGGGTGAACTCGCGTGGCGGGACCAGCACCTGGCTGAGCATCTCGGGGCTTGCCCGGCGGCTATTGCCTCGCCCATGTGGTGGAGAAGGTTGGGTAGTTCGGCGGTGGCGGCTTCGGCTTGTTCGATGGCTACGTTCGTCATCGAGTTTGGTCAGGGGTAACGCCGACATTGGGTGCGGCTGTGCCAAAGTCGAGACCTCGATGTTAAAGAAGTCGATAGACGGTGATCGCGTCCGGTGGTGAGGCGACTGTAGACGCTGACTCTACGAGGGTCGGGTCGGCTGGGCGGCTGCGATGGCGGCGTCGAGTGATTGTAGCCGTGTCCGAACATCGTCAAAATAGATTTGGAATCTTTCATCCGCGCAGTGCTGCTCGCTGAGTCGATGTAGTGCCTGCAGAACTTTCGCGAGCCCACTTCGGAGATCGAGAACCAAGTGGTTTTGCACGACTTCAGTGTCCATCAATCGATCGAGGTGCGCGAAGGCGGCGTCGAGGTCGCCGGTGTGCAGGAGCGCGGTGACTTCGAGGGCGTCGAGAGTGATGGCGTCGTTGAGTGAGCTATCGATTGCGCGCAATTGATTCAGAGCGATCAGTACCGACTCATAATCACCGTTCTCCATGCGCGGATTCATTTGGCGCATCAGCCATTCCGGGCTTGATTCCTTGTTAGGGTCTCGTTCGGCGATGACCTCCATGTCGGCCGCGATTCGGTCGAGCATGGGGTTATCGCGGTACTGTTTCTCTCGCGTCACCATCTGCACCGACAGGTGGGCAAATCTGTAGACCGCCGCTTTCGTAGACGGTTTGTCGCGGACTTCGAGGAGCTTCATCAATCCGAGCACGCGGCCAGCGATCTGAAAGATTGGTTGCGGCGCGACGGAAGCCCGCGACATGTCCGTCAACATGTTCGCTCCGTGGATCATGGCAAAGACTTGGGCCCATTCCTCATTCGGGAAATACTTGAGATAGTGAACGACGAGTCGGTGCTGCAACGCGACCGATTCCTGGAGTCGGGCGGTATTGCCGTAGCAATTGGCCAGCTCGCCCATTACCCCGGCCTTCGCCGTCAGGTACACCCTATTGTCCTGCGGCGACAGACTGGTCAGTGGCTCGTGCGCGTCGAGAAACTCGATGAGTGTTTCAGCGTGAACTCTGAGTTGCTCGAGGGCTAGAAACGAGCCCGAGGTTCTCACCAGTCCCAGCCATGGGATCAGATGACCGAGAAGGACCGTCGCTGCGACCTGCACCGCACCGGAAGGAGCCGACGCCACATACTGCGTGCGCAAAATCTCGTTGATCAGGGGATGGATCTGGATACAGTCGGCACTGAGGTCCGCGCTTCCTGCCTGTCCGGATGTCAGCACGCGATGGGCGATCGTCTGGGTTCGCAACAGACTCACGATCGCACGTGTCTGAACTTGGTCAGCCGCGGCCGGAACAGGAAGATTCGCCATGTCGATCCTTTGGGGATCAGTCGTGACGGGGATCATCAGATTGAGTGGGATCATCTCCGGCGCAAGGAAAGATGCAGTGTGCATCAGTATCCGGGCGTTGCGCGTGTAGGGGGAGTTGCTTCCGGCGCCGATCTGATCGACTGCCGTCGTCACTGCTGCAAATGCCGTGCGGTTGAAGCCAGGCGGGATTGCAAGAGAGTCGTCGAGGGCGTCAAGAGTGGCAAAGTAGGAAGGAACAAGTTCGGCGAGTTTTCCGGCGGCATTGCGAAAGTACAGTCCTGCCATGCTGATCGCCAGAGGTATCGATCCGAGTCGATCGATGATCGCCTGAACCGTTCCCGCGACCGCAGGGATGTCAGAGTCATCGATTCCCGCATAGCTGGCAAAGCACATCAACGCTTCGGCGGATTCGAATGGGCCGATTTCGTGGACGTGCGCCGTCGGCCACCAACCGGTGCTGTTGGTCGTAGTGACCAGCACCGCGCCGTGTCCGACTGTCGGCACATAGCGTTCGATCTCGCGTCGTCCCGGCGCCGCGTCGAACACAACCAGCCACGGGCCTCGGTGTGCACCGAGTGCTGTCGCGAATAGATTCACCGGATCGGAAATCGCGTCATCGGGGGTGCCGGTGAGTCGGGCAGCGTACTCCCGGATCTGTGCGAGAAGTAGGCGGTCGTCGCGGGCATCCAACCACAGCACCTGCTCGTAGCGATTGTGGTTGAGATGACAGTAGTCGGTCGCGACGATGGACTTCCCGATACCGGTGTGCCCAGTCAGCACGACGATTGGGGGTGTGCGATCGTCGATCTCGCAGTTTGCACCAACGCAATTGAGGATGTCGAGTCGCGGCACCGGCGATTTTACATTCGGGACCCGGGACTCAGGGTTACCCCAGTCGAACCCGCCGACGGCGTGAGCAATCCGCGAATCAGGCATCGTTAGAGTGGCCAGCAACTGCTTCCCTGTAATGCACTTCGGCTGGTGACCAGCAGCCGCCTCAAAAATCCGGTGCCGCAACATAACACCGACCAGCCGGCCAGAGACGATCCCCTGACTTTGACTGTTGTCGCGCCGGATACTGCGTATCAGTTCCTCGTAGAAGGCCTCGAGAGCGGCAACATCCTTGGTGACCACGAGCTGCGGATCTGGCCTTGCGGCGGCGCGGGTCCCGCCCATCCACCGCACGCTCGACCCAAGTTGGTTGTCGACCGGTGGGCTGCACTGCGCCGACAAACGCGCCGCGAGCTGCCGGTTGGTCAGCAGGACCGACTCACCAGGGCTGGCGAGGGCGTCGAGACGCTCGAACACCCGGCCCGCCTCGGCCCGCGCGAGCACTCTTTCCTCGGGCTGTCGGGATGCTTTCACCTGAACGCGCCTGGACACAACATCGTCTACGTGCACGGCGAAATCCACGATGTCATCGTCAGATCCGTCGGGCCCGAGCGTGGCCGTCGGTTCGACGACCAGCGTTACCTCGCGTGGGTCGAGCTCCTCGACGCACATCAAATGAAGCGTGTACCTGACTGACTTCGTCGTAGAGTGTTTCGAATGCACCGTTGGAAATTAGCTCGTCCCAGCTAGCTGCGAACCCGTCGGGGTCGCGAGCTGCAGCCTCCTCGAGCACCCTTGTAAACGCCGTGTTCAGTTCCCTGTCCAGACGATCGAACCGCGGACCATCCGGTTCACCTGCTGTCGACGCCCGACCGAAGCCACCGAGCGGCTTCAGAAGAGTGCGCCCCAGCACTTGCCCGGTCTCACGAAGCAGAGCCGCCGCGCAGCGGATGCGACTGATAACGCTGACACTCATGCGCTCATTGTCGCCCGTGCCCCTGACTGCCAACTCATGAAGGAGGAGAACTCACTGGGGCACGTTCTCAGCCCAGTATCGTTCGGTGTCATGAAGGCAACAGGTCGTGGGCAACAACCGTGACGGATGCCAGCGAGGTCGACCCCAACCTGAGCCGAAGGATTCTCCGCTGGCCCGGACGTTCTCCTTTGCGACCAAGGTTTGCACGTCGACACCCCAAGCATGTGGGACTACATTTGATGGCAGCCTGCCTTGCCGCCTTCGAGGATCCGCCGGAAAGCGTCCCCGCGTCCGCTCGCTAGCCGGGGTCCGGTTCCCGATCGACTGAGTAGTCGTCACAAATCCCGCTTTTGACATACGTTGCTCCGTCGTCACTAGCTGTGTCGACGATGTCGGCTCGAGTCGACGAACCGTAGCAGTCGTGTACCGCCTGCGATGTCATGCGGCAGACGTGCTCGCTCCGATGCTCGAAAGGCTTTCGATCAACCACTTCTGGCGCAGACTAGATTCAGATCTGTTGTCAGCGAGTTCACTCGTTGAGTTTAGAGCCGCCTTCTTTGAGCCCGCCAAAAATTCGCTCCCTGTAACGGTTCGTTGTTCGCGACTCCCCAAGCGGACAGGGTAGGTAGGAGTAGGCCAGTTGTGCTGTTTTGGGGAAGCCACGCGCCAACTTCGACTATGCGATTCGGAGGCTCACCGCCGATAACGTGAAACGGTAAGATGCCGCCTGCGCGCGCACCCGAACGCGCTATGCCATCGATAATCACAGCCTCGGTACGACTCTCGTGAAGGGACGGCGGAATGTAGGCGCCGTCTGGAGTACGCTGCATCGGCGAAGTCCATACCTCGCTCACGAGAATCACAGCGTCGGCGTCGTATTCTAGTGCAGCTCGGGCAATCTCGGCCGCTATGGCCTGTTTGCCCTGGCGGTCGATGGTCACGTGTACTCGCGCTCCAACTGAGGCGCCGTTCTGGTAGTAGTAGGTGAACCAGCCGTGGTCCTGCCCTGATTCGAGAATCCCTCGGGCCAATGAGCTGTAATGCCTGACGGCGCCGGCAAGCTGCGTGCTTGTCTGGAGATTCCCAAGTTCGTCGTGTGGCCACACCGAAAGTGGGCCGTAGACTCCACTCTCGCGGACCTGATGGGCAATTTCGGGCTCGTAAACCACTCGGTGACTGCGAAACTCGTCGACGAGAGACCTGTCAATCAAGCGATACCGCGCCGCACGTATGTGCCGGGTCGACGCCATGCATGGCAACCGACCGCTCAATGGTAGCTGCTCGAGGTATTCGACGGCCGCCTCGGGTCCGCCGTCCTCGGTCTCGGTCCCAGGTGCGGTGAAATGGACCCGTGCAGCCCGCATGCCTAGCAGTTCGTGCGCCCGCGTGAGGAGGCTGTTCATAGCCCCGAAGACATAAGCGAGGGCGGACAGCAGTTCGTAGTCAGGGTTGTTCTCATCAACCCATCTGCGTTCGACTGTAACCGTCGCATCCTGGCGAACGCTCAGCGGAAGCTCGAACCGAGCGAACTCATCGAAGATTTCATCCAGCGAAAGTCCAACCGGGACCCGGGTAAAATCCATTGCGTTGCTTGTATTTACCGAATTCGGCTTCGAACCCCAGACGTGTTGCTCGTCCGACACCGACGCCGCTTCATTCTCGTAGGAACATACAAGGCTGACGTGCAGAATGGATTGGGTGTCTAGGTCGCCCTCTTTGACAATGTAGTTTCGCGCTCCAAGACTCCACTTCAGCAGCGGATCAGCTTTCATGGCAGCTTGCTCGTTTGCGTACCAGCTGTCGAATCCGGGAAGCTGCGACTTCACCTTCTGTATCAGAAACGTCACGTTCCGGAGAGCTTGGATCGCGGTGTTAAGGCTGCCGCGGAAGTCTTCGGGCTGCTGGTAGGAGCTGGCACATCCGTGCCAGCTACGGTGCGCCTCGCGGAGCCGTCCTTCGGCCGCCCTGAGGGGACAGCCGTCAGAACAGCGCCAATACTCGTACTCGCACCAGGAGGCTGGCACACCGACCAATGATGGTGTCACCATTCGAAGCTATCAACCCGTTCCCCGGTCGCGCGTTGTTGTCGGAGGATTCGACGCGCCGTGCCTTAACTAGTTTTGAGTAACTCGCTGGCGTCTACCCCCAGAACGTCCGCAATGTCGGAAAGGCGCGTAGAGGGTGCCCCGGCGGCCGTGCTCGACTTGGATCAGGACGTCTCTGGTCACTCCTAACTCGAGCGCGAGAGCTTCTTGAGTGAAGCGCATTTGCCTCCCATCCACGCCCGTCGCCCAGATAGGTATCCTGTGACCGTGATCGGAGCTGTTGTATTTGACGTCGGTGAGTGTCTGGTCGACGAGACCCGTGAGTATGGGACCTGGGCCGATTGGCTGGGTGTCCCCCGCCATACCTTCGTGTCGGTCTTTGGTGCCACCATCGCGTCAGGCAAGGACTACCGCGAGACATTCCAGGTGTTCCAACCAGGCTTCGACCTTACGACCGCTCGTCGAGAACGTGCCGACGCAGGCAAGCCGGAATGGTTCGGTGAGGACGATCTCTACTACGACGTGCGTCCCGCGCTAACCAAACTCCGCGATAACGGCGTCTGGGTCGGCATCGCCGGCAACCAAACCGTTCGGGCAGGTGGACTACTGCGAGGGCTCGACCTTCCGACGGATTTCATTGCCACATCGGATGATTGGGGCGTCCAGAAGCCGGACGTGGCTTTCTTCGAGCGCCTCATCGATGAGACCCCAGTTCCGGCCGACCAGATCCTGTACGTCGGCGACCGCATCGACAACGACATCACGCCAGCCAAGAAGGCCGGCCTCAAGACCGCCTACATCCAGCGCGGTCCCTGGGGTTGGATCCTCCGCGACAAGCCCGAAGTTGCTGAACTCTCGGACTGGCGGATCGAGAGCCTCAACGAGCTGCCCGGCATCGTTGCACTAGAGAACGGTGAATCGAGCTAGCCCACAACAGAGTTGACGGTGGTGTGCCAGTCGTACAAACGTTCATCGAGCTTGCGGACGGCGGGCAGCGACTCCCATTCCCGCAACGTTTGTCGGACCGCTTTGACCCGTTCCATCGCTGTCGCGTACCAATTCTGTCCAAGCTGATCCATCGCCGACGAGAGGTACTCGCACGCCTTCTCTGGCGACTTCTCGATGACCGCAGCAGCGGCGAGGTCGGCCAAGATGATCGAGCGCTGTTTGACAGCTTCATCAGGTAGGTCCTGCAGCACGCCCTCGAGGGTTTCGCGTGCGTCTCGCCCCTGACCGGCGACCATCAGCGTGTTGCCCTTGAAACCGGCGAGACGAGCTTCAGAGAACCAGTCGAACCAAACCGGCGATGCGCGATCGTCGATCTCGGCAAACTGCTGCTCAGCATGATGAATGAGTCCGAGAGCCCGGCGGGTGTCCCCAAACCTAGTCTCGACCTCGGCTTCAACCGCGTCGAGCCAGGCAATGATCAGCGGGTTCGCGTCGCCTCGACGGGCGAAGGCACGAGCCGCACGGATACGGTCCCGAGCCTCCTCAGCCCGTGTGGTGGAGCCCGAGAACGCCGGCGCGAAAGACATATGCGCCAGCGCGGCAGCTCCCAACAGCGAATCGTGAGCTTCGTGGGCGGCCTGCAGTGCGAGCACGAAACTACGTTGTGCAAGCTCCGGCTTCTGGAGGTCGAAGAACTCGAGACGACCGGCAAGCAAGCTCGACTCGGAGACCGCCGTCGCGAGAAGAGTTTTCGCGGAATCCGCGACTTGCTCGACCAAATCGGCACCCAGCAGTGCGTGCTCGGCGACTGCCCGATGAATACGAACTGCAGGCAACGACCAATACATCCGCCGATGGGCAACGGTCACAGCCATGTAGTCGGCGGCCACCGAGGCTGGCAACAGTGGACCTGACTGACCAATTCTCGGATGTGCGCCCGCACTCGAATCAGGCTGGCGTTGCGGCGAATAGCCGGCATCGGAGTCGCCTGACCACGGTGGAGCGAATCCGAGTTCCGTGATGGGGCGCTGAAATACGGCTTCCAGGGCCGCGGCGTGGTCGGGATGCGGCCACGGCGGCGTCGATGACTCCCAGCGACGAACAGTGCGTGCGGTGACTGCGATACGGAGACCGACCTCGCGAGCGGCATTCGTCACGGCCTCGGCAAGAGCAGCCTGCGACCGCAGGCCAAGACTCTGACGTGCGGCGCGAAGGCGCGCGTTGCCTGGCGTTGTCATACCTCAATGCTAGGCGCTTAGTGGACGTGTGTCACGAAGCATTGTTTCTATATGTCCTATTTATGTCCTCTTGCTTGTCCTTTTCTGTGCACTCATCTGGGCTGATGATTCGTACGAGGCCGACGAACAGTCCAGATAGCCCAACCCGGCCCGACCGCCGACTCACCAACACCCGAGTCACCAACCGATGGACGCCAGCACCGCAACCACATTGCAGGACGGGGACCAACACATGAGAATCCAGCGATCCTCCGACGGTACGACGCCAGGTGAATGGAGCCTTCCGATAGCCGGCAAGGATGCCGGCGATCTAGATCAGCACTTCGCACAGACTGCTCGCGACGATTCCACCGGCACGTTTCGACCATCCACGACCAGCCCACTCCCCTTGTTGGAAGCGCTCTCGCAGGAAGCGCGGCTCCACTCGAAGCTCCACAGACGACTCGCAGAGTGGGCCGGCCGGCTCACCGCAGACCCCACGCTCCGCGACACCCACTATCGAGACGTCGAAGACGCACTGAACCACGCATGCGCGGTCGAACGCGCCGAAGCGGCCGCGACAGCCTTCAGCGTTGTCGCCCATCACGCAGAGGCTTTGTCGGAGTCGCTCCGGTTGGCGCAGGACTACGTCGCCACCCTCTACCACGATGGCACCGACCGGCGCCCCGGTCGCCAGAACCGAAGCGCGTGAACACCAATGGTGCTACCCAACCACTGCGCGTGGCTACCTACTGCGCCATCGGCACCACCGTCGCGATCGCGACCGGTGCCTTCGTCCTCTCGTTTGCTGCACTCGAGGATCTCGCCGTACAAGCCGGCCAACCCGAAGAACTCGCCTGGATCTGGCCGGTGATCGTCGACGGCGCCATCCTCCAAGCCACGATCAGCATCGTGGCGCTCGCGCAACGCACTGGCGCACAGTCCGCCCGCCGATTCTTTTGGACCGTGCTTACGATCGCCGCAACGGTGTCCGTTGCCGGAAACGCCCTGCACGCGGCGGTATCCACCGTCCGAACACTGGCGCCCCTGATCGGCGCCGCGGTCGCCACCGTCGCGCCAGTGAGTCTGCTCGCAGCAACACACGGCCTCGCGCTGCTGGTCGGCACACCGACCTCTGCACCAGAAGGGAAGTCGCTACGTGCCGCCGAAGCGGAGACCGGCGACACACCAGACAGCAGCCCGGAGACCTCACCAGCACTCGTGGAGACCGAAACAGCCACAGCGCCACCCGCCGCCAATGGCGCCCTGACGCTCGCCGTGACGCTCAAAGACGCCGGTTGGTCCAACCGGCGCATCGGACTCCACCTCGGCGTGCACCACAAGACCGTCGGCCGCATGCTCGCGAAAGCAGCCATCTCGACCGACACCGAACTCGGGACGACTCAGCATCCCGACCTGCCGACCGGCGACCTCACCACCACCGAAGGAAACACTCATGCGCAATACCAGTAGCGACCGAGACATGCTCACCGCCAACGAGGTCCGCGACCTCACCGGCATCCCGGTATCAACGCTCCACGACTGGGCAGCCAAACGCGAACGCGGCATCAACGCCCCGGGACCGCATCACCTTCGCCTCAGCGACCGCCACCGCAGATGGACCCGCGACGATGTGCTCGAGTGGCTCGAATCCACTCGCGTGTAACCGACCGCCATGAGCTGGAAAGCCGTCGATTGGGCCACCGACGCCCACGTGGGTTCCCCAGTCCTCAAACTGATTCTGATCCTGTTGGCGAACAAGGCCGACGAATACTTCTCCTGCTACCCATCGGTCCGGACCCTGATGGCTGAATCAGGCGCCGGCAGAAGCACTGTCCTGCGCGCCCTCAACACCCTCGAAACCGATGGTTATCTGACTCGGCGCGCCCAGTTCCACCAGTCCGGGGCCCAGCGGTCGAGCCGCTATTTTCTCAACCATCCCGATTCCCCACAGGTCGATTCCGACCCCGGTCCCGAATTGACACTCTCCCGTCCCGATCTGGGACGGGCCCCATCTCGGCGACAGACCGGGGGCGTGTCAGAACGACACCCCCCGGGAGACCCAGAGCAGGACCCCTTGAACCCCTCACCAGAACCCCCATCCGAACCGCCACCCCTCGACGACGCCGACCGCGTCTTCGACGCACTGCCCGCACCGTGGACGGTCGGACGCGCGGACCGACAACGGCTATCGCCGGCAGTCTTCGCCGCGCTCGCGAATGGTTGGACCACCCGAGCGTTGGTCGAGCACCTGGCGCGCAACCCGAACGGTGTGCGCTACCCCGTGCGAGTACTCGCCGCTCGGCTCGCGGATCTTCCTGGGCCACCGCGCAATCGGCGCATCAGCGGTCAACCGCTCCTGCCCTGGTGTGGCGAATGTGAAGACGATCGGTCACGCACGATCACGATTCAACAACCCGACGGGTCAGACGCGGCAGCCTTCTGCCCAAGATGCAGTCCGCAAGCCGGACGATCCCGGAACCACCGGCCTGAACGCGTTGAGTCCGCCGAACCCGGCCGTGATGCTGATGTGACGATCGGCGCCGAGCCGACCTGCGAGGTCCCAGAACTGAAAAAGCAGGTAGGCCAATGAGTTCCGAAAACAGAACGGTCAGCGAAGACTTCCGAATCGCAGCTGTCGACCGCGTCCGCTTCCTCCTCAGGACCGAGAGCATCTCCCGCTGGACAGCCATCATCACCGCTGCGCGACACCTCGGCATCCATCCCCACTCGCTGCGGATCTGGTGCGATCAGAACGGCTTGTCGGCCATCGACCGGACAGGATCAGCGCGAAAGGCTAGCGACCACCTGCAAGAAGGACTTAGAAGGGAGTGACGCCATGAATCCAAACCACAAGCGTTGCAATAGTTCCGCCGGCACCGACAGGCACTACTACGTCGAAGTCTCTGCGACAGTCGTCGCCAACGGTGACACCATTCACGAATGCATCGGCGAAATGGGGCCATACCGATCACCCACGGATGCGATCATCGCCGGTTGCTGTGCCATTGGACGCCGAGTGCGAGACATGCTCCGCGAGCCACACACCATTGCGTACTGCACACAACCAGGCGCCGACCACGGGCACGCCCGCGTCGACCAGTACTCCGTCCATCGGTGCCGTGCAGATTTAGGGCATGCCGACCAGCGGGCAATCAGCGGTGCCCTCCATACAGTCGATGGACCGACTAGTCACCGAAGCTCCCAGGTCGATGCCCGCAAATCATTTCTGATGACGGTCTATACCGATACTGGCTCCGACGGGACCTACCTGCAACACTCCCGAACTGTACGAAATACGCCGTCACCTTCTCATTCACCATGCTCAACCCTGTCTCCCGCAGATACAGAAGTCGACGATCCAACCATTCGGCCGCGCATCGGATTTGCTGCCTCTCCCGAGGTGGTCAACCTGTATGGCTACCGCCACTACCGACCCTGCCGAATTGCACAGAGTCCACGATTCGGAGGCCAGGAGAACACCATCCACCTACGAGTGGCGACCAGCACACCCGCGGCCCGCATTCGCCGACTGGGGCACACTCGCACCACCAGACGAGTCGCGGGCATTCCGACGATGCCCGGCGCCAACAATCTCCCTTGCCTAGGCACAAACCAGGACGGAAGCCCTCGCCTGCACAGCCCCGGTGGCGAAATAGAAGTGGCGCCACCGGGGCCTGGCCTGAGATTGTTCTAGTCCACAGCTAATCGCATTCCCGCAGCGCGCCACTCGTTTCGCTATTCGATCAGTCGGTGGGCGGCTGTGGCAACGGCACACCCGGACATGACGACTGCCACAACCGGCGCACCAGCCAGATGCACGACTATGCAGATTGTGGCGACGAGAAGCACGATCAGTAGCCACCGAATCGGTAGACGGCTGGGCGGCGAGTGTTTCTCGTTCAGCTCATTGGGATCGATCGGACGTACAGTCGTCATGTCGGTTGTTTCCTTTCCTTGGATCGAACATCGACGTTCGCGGCCTCCGGATACCCCCCGGGGGCCGCACCCATATGCGGATGCGTTGCGAACGACTTCCACTCTGAACTGCGAGAACAGAGTTCGCCACCTTTCGCTGGTACACTCAATCGAAGTTTTAAACCTGTAGTTTGACGCTATCCACGTATAAGCGATTAGCACATAAGTACAGGTTTAAACACCCAGACCAAAACCCGCCAAGCCGGAGAGAAACATGACGAACATCACACCCACAGTGAGGGTTGAACGTCGAATCCGGCAGCTTCGCGATGCTGATCCGCACATCGCGAAAGCAGTAGAGACCGTGTCCCGCATCGCGGGCAAACATGAAGACCCGATCCGAATCCGTAACGTCTACGTTCGACGCGATACGCCGTCGCCCTCCGGTTCGGACCGAAAGCAGCCCAATCGGGAGGATCGGCCGCCGGCCACTCGTCTCGTTACGCCTCGTGGATCGCTCCTGCGGTTTAGCCTGCTGACGCTGCTGGAGGCTCAAACCCAAACTCCTGCGGGCGACCGGCCTAAAAACCGCCGCAACCTGCTCAGTTCGGGCGGGTCGGATTTAGGCTGGCTCGATTTGTTGCCTTCGATAACGCGAGTCAACAAGCCAGACAACCGATTCAGCTCGGTAAGGCCGGAGGAGAAGATGCTCAATCAACTACAGAGTTCCATCGACAACCTGGCAAGCCCCCAGAACGAACTACTTCGCCTAGCCCCACGGCATGGCCGTCAAAAGCACGCGGGGTTTGAGTTGCTCCACGAAGGCGGCCGGCGCGCCACCGGCGATAATGTTCCTTACACAGTCCCGCGAGCTGGGGACGGGGACACTTTTGACATCCCTATCACTCTCTTCACGAACGGTTGGGTGTATGCCCTCACTGAATCGGAGTTGGCATTTCTCTTGGTGTGCGCCTACCAGCAATCACGAAAGGGGCCCGACGGATGGTTCCGCATGACTGGCGATGAGCGGATTCACTATCACGGGCTCGGCCCAGATGCCTTTGATAGACACCAGTTCCTATCATCTATGGGCCTGTTAGAGGTCGAGCCACATCTCTCACGAGGTGCCGGTGGCCAGGTTTTTAAATACAAGTCACCGGATCCCAGTACCGGAGGCCGGCGATCGAAGAAGGGGTTGATCCCTCATGCCCTAAAATTCCTTGCCTCGGGCTTCGAGAAGCCTGCCGTCCACACTGTGCTTGACGCCCTGGAGTAGCGGCGCGGGTATTTCTAGCGACACAGGACACCTAGTGTCGGTGTTCCACGCACGTCGGAGGATGCGCCTCGTCAGGTTTCTGACGCGAGGCACCAATGCGCCGGACAAACCCCGTACCCTGATCCGTATCTGCAATCGCAGATGTTGCGCAACGACTCGGGGCCTGTCGCAGTCTTGCCACCGAAGTGGCCGAAATCCTGATCGACCGTCGGCGACTGCACCCGAACTGGCAATCGGGGCCTCGCGTCGTCACGTGCCGGGCCTCACCCATACGCGCTATAGCATCAACACATGGTCGATCCAGCTTCAGTCGCAGTAGGAATCGGTGCAGCGAATGCTGGCACCAGCCTCGCAATTAACGCGGGCAAGGGCGCTAAGTCCGCCTTCAAGAGATGGCGCCTTCTCGGAACCTTCGAGCCTGAGTGGCTCTCGCTGGGCGGCGACGATGACACCGGGCTCACCTCGAACCAAGTCAAAGACATCGAATCGTTTCTCGCGGCACCGTCACTTGAGCCGTTGTTAGCGTTCCTCGCAATTACAAAATTATCACTGCCTTCGGCAGAGCGCGACGAAGCACTAGCTCAATTTCGATCTTTGTTCGGCAACGAGGTCAGGCGGTGGACGACTGAAAAGCGTACTGACTGGATTCAGCACGCGACATGGCTTACCCGTCGCATAGAAGGGATATATGACGGCACCATCGGGCCGAGCGTTGTACAATCCGTTGCGACGGCCGATCTTGAGCAATTCGGCGATTTTGTCAACTCTCCCGCCCTGAGCGGGGCACGCGCTGAATCTTCGTCAACCACGTATCTGGGACGCCTGATCCAGCTGATTTCGAACCTCGATCAGCTAGCCCATGCGCTCGACCTGAGCCGCAGGATCGCGCAAACTATCGGCAGCGCGAATCATCTACCGATCATCACGCATACCGAGCTCGACGATAAGTCTGAGTTCGAATCACTCTACGTCTCCAGACGATTCGTTCGCCTTGACGATGAGCAATCCGTAGACTCGAACACCCTAAATCCGAGCACCGATCCATTTCGCATGGTCGTGATGGGAGATCCGGGAGCCGGAAAATCCACATTCGTCCAGCACATGAAAAAGCAGATTTCGTCCATTCAGCCTCATATACCGGTAATCGAAATAGTCTGTCGACACTACTCCAAATCTGCGTGGGCAGAATCTTTACTCGAGCATGCCGCCGACATTGTAAACGCCGAGTATTCAATATCGATCAGCGCGCGGGATCTGGAGCATATGCTGCTCCTCGGACGCGTCTGCCTGGTCTTCGACGGTCTTGACGAAATCACTGACCAGATTCGACGAGCCAAAATGATCGCACGGATAGAGAGTTTGGTTGTCCAATACCCTTCATGCTCTGTCCTCGCTACTACCCGTTTGCTTGGGTACGAGCGAGCACCCATGCGTAATCCTCTTTTTGTTCATGTCCGGCTTGACCAGTTCGACGAGGAACAATTCTCCGAGTACTGCACCAGATGGTTCCGACTCAAGGGCCGTGAAGACCTGATTGAAAGCTTTATTGACGACTCGAGCTCCGTCGAGGATCTGCGCTCCAACCCGTTGATGCTATCTCTTCTATGCGCGCTATACCGCGAACACGGATCCCTTCCCACCGACCGGCGAGATGTGTATGCAAGGTGCGCCGATCTACTTTTCCGGAGATGGGATAGCCATCGCCAGATCGAGCACGATGGAGCGATGCCGAAATACGCAGAACGGCTGATGCAGGAGATTGCTCGATGGGTCTACTCGTCACCGTCAGTGCAAGATGGAATCGAAGAGCAGATCCTTGTGAAGATTCTCGCGCACTCGCTTAGAGACCGTGACGGATTCGAGCTGGCAGACGCGGAGCGTGACGCACAGAGTTTTGTTAACTTTTGCGCTGGACGTGCTTGGCTTCTCGCTAGCTTTGGCACGAACAGTCACGGTCAGCGAGTGTTTCGGTTCACTCACCGAACATTCTTGGAGTATTTCGCGGCGGAGTCCTTCGTTCGCAAAGCCAAGGATGACAGTGATGTTTGCCACGAGATAGTGGAGACATTTACAAGAGATGCAACATCCGTCGTACCCGAACTACTAATTCAGGCGTACGATTTTCGTCGCGACGGCGGCGGAGCCGCAGTCTTCCTGGAATTGTTGAGATCAGGTGCCCAAAACGTTCTCCTCCTGCGCTTAATGGAGGGCATTGGAATGTCCGCCACAATGCGGAGACGAGTCCTTGTGAAGACCTTTCGCACGTGGCTAGACGGCGACATATCCGACTACGAGTTTGACCTCGTTCTCGGCCTGAACCCCCAGGCACGCAGTCAATTAGTCAAGGAATTTATTGAGAACCCGTCGGAAGACGTCGAAGGCATTAACCTCCCCAGAATCCACCAGGTTCTTGTTGATGGATGGGCCGGCCGAGTGTTGAGCGGGTCTACAGCCCGGCACTTTGAATATTGGAATCCCGTTATGATCGGGGTTGTCGAACGTGGAACGTCACCCTCTTCACCGGTTGGCGCGAACTGGAGCGTGGCAGCAGATATCGATCCGGTTGGCTATTCGTGGTCCGGCTGGGACGCTGTGGTCAGCCCTAGTCTCTACGGAGCTGTTCCGGGTGTCATATGGTGGACTATAGATGCGCGGTTTGGTAGAGGTGAGGCTATTCCAGAATCGCCGCTGCGAAGACGAGTCATCATGACTGTGTATAAATTGTTGAGCCGCGGCGCACAGGTCCCTGCCCCTCTAATCGAAGACCTTCGCCTCGCAATTCTGTACAACGGCGCTGAGCATCTCGATTGGACGTGCCCTGATTTGACAGACAGCGATCCGCTCGACGAGACCCTCTTGATCCTGCTATTTCACCTTGTTTGCACGCTACACGAGGCTAGGTGCGACACTGAAGCCTTTATTCAAATCTTAAATACCCTACAAATAGATGACATTCGACCCGCTCTTGAGTGGCGCGACTATCGCGTCAAGACAGGAAGGCGTCCGAGCGCCGACCGTCAGGCACTCGCCATGCAATTTATGGGACGGCAGCCTCAATGGCTCAAATCGTGGTTCGACGGGCGCCGATCTTTCGTCATGTTTACAGACGACTAAAAGGTCTGAGGTTCACCCCGAATAGTGGAGGGTGGTTACGCGGCCAGAAGCTCCGCGGTCAGTGACATCTCCTAGTTCATGGGGCTGAGCATCCCGATCGTTGAGTGCCGCCTCGTAGTGTTGTAGTAACCAATCCAGTTGTCAACCGCAGCAACCAATTCCGTCTTGTGGACGTAGCTGTGGCGGTAGTAGTGCTCATGTTTGATTGTCGACCACAGCGATTCGGCACCAGCATTGTCCCAGCACACCTCGGTCCGGCCCATCGACCGCAGCTGACGGCGCTCATCGAAATTTCCTAGTTTCGCTCACCGAAATTCCCTACCCGTGTGGCACCGCCAACGAGGGCGGGTCTCCCCGGATGCTGGTGGTCTCTGACCACGCACCAGCTATCCGAAGGAGACCCGCTCCTTACACGAGAGGAAGACGTGGAAATTCGCGCCCTGAAAGAACGAGGCTGGACGATCTCCGCGATCGCCCGGCACACCGGCCGAGACCCCAAGACGATCCGGTCCTATTTGAACGGCACCACCGCCCCGGGCGTGTGTAAACGCAGCGTCCCTGACCCTTTCGATATGTTCGTCGCTCATGTGCTGAGACCACACACGTCAACCTCGGTCTTTGGCACCGACGTGTGCCCGCGCTCACGACCGTAAGCTCGGATTCGGTATGTGCCGGGGTCTAGTACGAAAGAATCCAGCTCGCCCCGTACTTCCGGCGGCGCAGCCGTAAAGGCAAGCAGAATCGCAGCAGATTCTTCAAACTCGTACGTGAGCTCCGCCGCCGCGTCCCAATCGTCAAGATCAGACACTGGAGGCGGTTCGTCCCAAACCTCTACTGTGAGCACGGCTGGTCCCGGATCGACGGCGACTGCCACTCCTAAGAGGCTAGTTCGCGCCGACAGCATCCCAGCGCCGTAGCGTCGTGCGGAGTCGACCTGAGAACCATCACCAGCTTGAATTGTGAACTCGCGGTATTCAATTGCGACGCCACCTCGATATCGCCGAAGTGATTCACCGCTGGGCACACCCGTCACAGTACGGCTCCGACTCTCTTCGCGCATTCGCCGGGGCCCGGCCACATCCGACGCTGACATGGAAACGACGCGGAGGGCGATCGCTAGGCACATTTGCAAGTACCCGGATTCCAGATACCTACCTGGTTGTGACGTGCTTCCTCTTCTGCGTCGGTTTGGATACACCTCTGAGAGTGCATCACGTCGTCATACCCCGTCGCTGCGTCGTTCATACGGAATGCCCATCCGCTACGCACCTGCCCGGCACCGACGAGTTGGCCGCCAGTAGCCAGCGGCGCCGTGAGGTGCGCGCGAGTGTTGCCTTCACCATCAGCCGGCGGCTGAGCGTCCTCGTACTCGACACGCACATCCGGGCCCCAGCATCTTTTTGAGGTGGTCTGTCGATAGCTGCCCAAGGCATTGTTCCCGGGCATCGGAGGAGTTCGAGTCCGGCGCGCGGATACCGAGAATCTTGATGGGCGGCCTGGCGAGCTGTTATTCCCGGTCAGGACTGCTGGCGCATGCCTCGCGGAGTGCTTCGTCATATTGGGTGACGCGCCAACGCTGTATGACGAACTCGCTCAGGATGGTTGAGACCGTGGTTTGTCCCCGTACGCGGTCGCCGACCCAGTCACCGAGAGACAGTAGGTCAACGCCCAGCGGCTGGCGTGGGTACTCGCGTGCTTCGTTGATGTCGTTGCGGACCGCTTCGAGTTCCCGGTCGACGCGATCGAGTTACGCATTGGCACGTCGGAGCCGGCGGTCTCGTTCTTCCTCGAGGATGGCGATGCATTCTGGCCATGTTGGTATTGCCTCTTCCGGTAAGTAGAAGTGCCCGGCCCGGCCTCGCTCCACCTGAGCGAGCAAATCGTCGCTGGCCATTAGCTTCAGAATTTGAAGGGGTATGCCACATCGCGCAGACACTTCGGACAGCTTCAATCGTGACAGTTGCTCAGTCACCAAACTTCCTCACATGATGTCGTTACGAACCGCTTGGGGCATGGTCATACCAGGGGAACTACACGCTGCCGGATCCACCAGCACCTGGCTGTTGGAGATGGGTTGTCAGCCAGTCACGCCCGCCGGGGGGTTGTGTGCCGCCTATGGAGTCGGGGACACCGTCCCCGGTGTCGGTGAAGATGTGTGGAGTGTCGACGCCGAATTCGGCGAAAATGTCCACTGCGAGGAAGAAGGCCGCGATCGCCGCGCTGCGGTGGGAGTCATCAGTACCGCTGATCGCTGCTGTTATCTGGGCCGCTGTCGTGATGGGTGACAGGCGTGACCCGGACGGGAGCTCGTACAACTTTTGGTACTCCCGCCGCCCGGGTATTCGGGTGCAGATGCCGCCATTTAGCCGTCCAGCACCGTGGGTGAAGTGGAGTTGCGCCCGCAGTTCGACCTCTCCTGACGCTCCGGTGTCGATGGCATGATCGATCAGGAAGTTGATGGCCACGAACAACGCCCACTCGATGCGCTCGGCGGGAACCAAGACGGCGGAGGCGTGTGTACCGTTGAATGCTCGGTCGCTGTCGTCGACGCCGGAGGGAATGGGTAGGTCGGTCAGGGCGTGACAGAGGAAACCGGTGCCGCGGTGTCCGAGTTCCACGACGGTGTCTGGTGTGGTGAACACGGTGCGCTGAGGCGCTGGCCGCGACCGATAGTTCTTGTGGTGGAGCTTGTACTCGATACTGTGGCCAGGCAATCCGGAGCGTCGATCCCACTCGGTGAAGAATGTTGTCTCCGCCTCGCGGGCGCTGGACCCCACTTGCCGTGACCCTCTATTGACGGGGACAGCTGCTACCGACAGCGATGGCCCCTCCCAGTCCGTGCCCGTTACTGCTCGTTCCGTCGCGGTCTTGTTGCCTTTGTCGTGTGCGACCAATAGCTCGGCGTTGAGGTCGGCGCGGCTGACGGCGCGGTCTCGGTAGCGCACCGCCACCTCGAACTCTTTGAGATGGCGGGTGTCGGCTCCGTTGCGTACAGGATATGCGAGAGTGCTTCCTGAGGGCCCGTTCGGAATCTGCGCGTGCGGTGCGTCGCGACTGGGCTCCACTTCGATGATCACATAGTGACCACCGCCAGCGGCGGAATCGGTTTGCCGGACAGTGAACCGACCGAGGAATGGCTGGATGTGGCTCGCTGCAGCTTGGCGGAACTGCTTCTCTACCTCGGCGGCCGGCACCGTCACCGGTGTGGCGGAGGAGGCAGCGTGATCATCCTCGGCGACGCCGAGCACGATTATGCCGCCGCGATGATTGGCAAAGGCGGCTAGATCTTTCGCGATTTCTGAGCCCTTCGTATAGGGCTCTTGCTTCCAGTCGAGTTCTTCATTCTCAGCGACGCGATCGGCGATTGCACGCTCAATAATCGCGGCGTCTATTTTTGCCGTCGGCACACCAAAGATGCTGCGCAACAAAGGGAAGTCAGCCATCCAACTATCCTGCCAGACTTTCATCCGATGCACAGTCGAGTGCAGCCACCACGCTGCGGCGAACCTCGGGGTTGCCGGTCATCTTTGCGCGCCCTTCCCAACGGCGACAATGCTGTCAGTGTCGTCAAGGTAGCCAGTATCGCGCAGGACCGCTTCGAGCACGATGAGGTATGGCTGACCGGTTACCGTGGTAATGCCGTCGAGGGTGGCGCGGGCTGGCAGTCCGCGGACGCCGTGAGTGCGCCAGAGATTCAAGTTCTGGCGTGAGACGCCGATGCGGCGGGCCAGCTCGGCGTCGCTGACGCCGTAGGCGTGTTTGTGGGTGTCGATGAGATCGACCAGGTAAGTCGTTGCCACACATCGAGTGTCGGGTCGCTTCCCCATGCGTCAAACGTAAATAAGCACTTTCGCCAAGTGATACTTGACATAAACATTGTTACCGAGCGTAACCACCTACTGGGCAGTGCATTTGGCTACCAAGCATCCAATAGACCCCACCAAGCATCACCAGGAGCGGTCCGGGCGGTTGTCGTCCGGACCCGTTTTATTCCTTCCGCCGACCCGAGGACGATCCCATCGCGGTGCCTTGTGATGTCTCCGCGATGATGAAGACATGACGAAATTGAACATACAACTTGCCCCGATGATCGCGGCGGCCGCGGTAATTGCATTGACCGCCGGGTGCAGTGGTGGATCCTCGACCGACGACGCGGCGCAGAGCACTGCCTCCTCCACGACGAGCACAAACGCAACCGCAACCGCGGCACCGAGCAGCTGCCGGCCAATTGTGCCTTTCAGTGAGGGTGGGCGTGCGGCTGAGGGGCAGGCGGTTCTGGCGCAGCAGGTCGCCGAGAGCGTGGAGCTGCCGGCCGGGGTGTCGATCGTGACCGGGCGTTTAGGGACCGACAGCGACGAGCCGGACATGTTCGGGGTCACGATTGATCTGTGCGGCGGCGCCATCTCCACCGCCGACGAGCTGCGTCCGCTGGCGACCCAGTTCGCCAAGGCGTACAAGGCCGCACCCGCAATCGGCGACCAGATGTTCGCGCTTCGTGTCGCGCACTATGCGAACTACACCGAGACCGACGCGAGCGGAGAGCTCATGCTGAAGGACACCGATTTCCAACTTCACATGTGGAACGGCAAGCCAAGCGTTGAAGCTGAGCTAAACCGGTGGGAGGTGGTGCACGGGTGACCGGTCCCATGCAGAAGAGTATGCCTGCCGTTGAGCAGGCCGTCGATGATGACTGGACCTCCGGAGTACATCCGGCTCTTAACCCAGATAGCAGGCGCGCGACGACCTGGCCCCTAGCGGAATCTTGTCAAGGTTACCTATTATCGGCAGTGCGAAATTACTAGAACCGCAGTCAATTTCACATTAGGGGCGCGCGGCTAGAAGCTTGGTTACGTCGCTGGTTTGGTCGAGTAGTCCGCAACGTCTCGCGAGATGTAAAGGCCATAGCGTCGAATGCGTCGGATGAGTTGGTTGACGTCGACGACCTGGGCCGGTTCATGATGGGCGACGCGGTTGCGCGCCTTGCGAAGTCGTCCAGGCCATTGTGGACCGCGCGGCCAGGTTGCGGACTATCCAACCAATTTTTCACCCGTTCCGGTCGATAAACTCGATGCTTTGACTAACCGGTCTGAGCAAGCTCACCCGAGCGCTGATCGACCTCTATGCCTGGGCCTGGGCCCATAATCACCGCGTGGTGGCAGCGCAGTGCAGCTGGATGCCCGGGAAACCGGATTCGGTCACCTGGCTGCGCCGCCATCTCGGTCGCGGCCCTCCGGTAACTCCCGGCCCAGTGTGTCTGTTTCCGCGCCCCAGTCGGTCCATGATTGAGCCAGCTCAATATCGGTCGAGAGGCTGCAAATCGAAGTCCAGGTCTCGTTCGAGTTGATCACTTCGGAATCGGTCCACGAACCCCAAACACCGACTACGGAGCTGGTGTACCAGAAGTCGCCGACGCGGACCGCAACATACTGGGCACCGCGACTTACAAATCTGATTGTCGTGTACTCAGGAGGTTCCGTGTAGGCGTGCTGACCCGAGTCATCGATCACTAGCTGCGGTTGCCTCTGGGCCTCATATAACTCGTTCAGCTCAGAGAGAAGAGCGGCGGAGTACCGACGTTCAAACTCATTCTGCCGCTGCAACTCTTCGTCCTGATTGTACATTAGCCAAGCTCCGATTCGTCATGATTCGACCTACCTGAGGAGGCCGCCAGCCTGCTAGATGTGACAGAACACGCCGGGAAGGAGGAGAGCTTCCGCCATCCGCCAGGCACCTCGATGGCGTAACCCAATTGACAGATCCTCGACCACGACTCGACCGGGGCAATGAAGGATGGGTCGCTACTGACACCTGTTGAACTCGTGTGCCAATTCCCTCCGATGCGGATCGCCACAAAGCGATAGCCCTCTTTAAGGAACCTAACTACAGACCCGGCCGGAGGCTCCGGGAGAACCTGGCGAGGGCGACCTTCGAGAATCGGTCGGCGCGGCCAGAGAACCTCTTTGCGACTATCTAGCTCAGCGGCCACCAGACTGGAGTAGTCACGTTCCCTGTCCCGTTCACGCCGTAGTGCGTCACGTTTCCTCACCTGGTGAAATTATCAACCTCTGCGGACATATGGGGGCCAGCCCAGCCTGGATCACTCGCGCCGTCGCATCGGGTGCTCATGCAGGTCCGGGGATGACGGGCGCAGGTCCCCATATATTGCACTTTTCGCACCTGACAACAGCCCGTTGAGAAGCTGACCGTCGGACAGCACCACTAGTCACCACATCACTGCAGGTCATCTAGGCGTCGGTCGAGCGCGGCTTCCCATAAGTCGATTTCGTGGGCACTGAACAGGTGCAGGGTGTCCTCGGTGAGGATGTAGCCGACATCGCTGCTGGCCAGGACTTTTGCTTTGATGACTAGGTCATCGACACCGGCGGCGAGGCGGTTGAGCATCACGTCGAACGCGTCCCCGGACAGCGGCGTCGGCACGGCAGCATCAGGTCGACCAGCAGCGGGTCGTTCGGGCCGGGTTCGCGGCCGAAGCGCTCAACGAAGTCGCGGGGCAGCGCAGCGCATGAAGCAAACCCGCCATTTCCGTCGCCTGGGGGGTGCTCCGGTGACATCGCGAGCGTGATATCACCGGACGACGGGTCGACGTCACGTTGGACGCTCAAGAAGTGACACCACTCCAACGCGACATCAATGCAGGAAATTTCGACGACCAGGCGCGCACCGCGGCTCACGTCGTACACCACCTCGCCGAGCTGCAACGACTTACTCGTCCTACATCAACACGCCTCGGACCAGTAGGTACTGTCGAGCGATATTGCCCCCGGTACGCAGAGGGTACGCAGCAACACCGGAACCACCCACATCTATCCAACAGGACAAACACGAATAACGCTCCCCCACTGCATCATTCGCAAACCATCAACAAGGCCAACGATCTGCAAACATCCACGACCGCAGGTTCAAAACCCGTCCAGTGTCAGTTCGAGTCTGACCGGGGGCACCACATTTGCGCAGGTCAGGGGCTATTTCTGGCCTATTTTCAGGCCATCTAACTGGACGGGTTTTGTACCGGGTATGCAGAGGGTATGCAGCATTTTCCGCTGCAGCGTCCATTGCGTTCGCAACATGCTCCAGATCATCGGGCATGAGATGCCCGTAATGGTCTAGGGTCATCGTCGCTGTTTTGTGGCCCAGCAGGGTCTGCAGGACCTTGACGTTGGCGCCGGCGCTGATTGCGAGCGTTGCACACGTGTGACGCAGTTGGTGCGGCGTAGCTCTGGGAAACCCCGCACAGGTCTGGGCGCATCGCTTCACCGCAGCGTCAAAGACCCACCGCAGCGCGCCGCTCGTCAGCCAACCCGTCGCCGCGGTCGGTGGCCACACCAACGCATCCGCCGTTCGGTCGCCAATCGTTGCACGCAACGGCCCAAGAGCTATTCGAGGCACTGGGACGGTTCGAGCCGCATGATTTTTGGGTGTGCCTTCGACGTAGCCCTGTCCCGGCACGCGCGTCGCCGATCTGCGCACCCGGATTCTCGCCCTGTCCAGGTCAACATCACCGATACGCAGGGCAATCGCCACACCGACCCTGAGCCCGCAGTACCCCAAGACCAACACCAGCGACTTGTACTGCACGCACTCGTCAGCCAACCGAAGAAGCTGCACGTGAGTGAGGAAGACCGGCTCAGATTCCACCTTGCGCGGCAGCTCGACCTCCTCCGCGGGATTCCTCACCAACAACCCACATTTGACCGCGAACTTCAGCACCGCCGACACGATGTAGTGGGCCTGAATCACCCGGGACGCAGACAATCCCCGATCGGTGAACCGCGATCCCCCACCCACCTGGCGCAAGCTACTCACCCAGGTTTGAACGGCCGCGAAATCGATATCGACAAGACGCACATCCCCCCAAAACGGCAGCACCAGAGTGTCCAGCAAACATCGATACCCCGCCTGCGACGTCGGTTTCAATCCAGCCTTGCTCAGCATCCACCGTTGCGCGACACCCCCGAACTCTTCGGTGCGCTTTCCGCGATCGACCCACGTGCCCGCCACCACCGCCGCGGTGATGCTATCCAACCATCCCTGCGCGGCAGCCTTGATCCGGAAGGCTCTGGTGTGCTGCAGTCCCACCGTGTCGACATACACAGCACGCCAACGCATCCCACGGCCGAATCGCAAAGTTCTTCTCCTCGTGAACCGCGCGTACCAGAGGTCCTGCACACCAGCACGCCGATTGCGACGCACGCGTCCCACCGAACACTGACCGACCCAGCCGGCTCGTCCCGCACCGCCCTCGTTCCAACCAGACATTGGCGACTCCTCACGTCACCTGAGATCACAAGTAGCAATTAACCTTTCGGACCACTCATCCAGCCAACGCCAAGCGATAGTCCTTGTCGGAAGCTACTCAGATACAGACAACTTCAATCCCAATCCAGATCGTCCAAGTCTGCAAATCGCGCATGTCAGATACTTCCCTACAGGCAACGTGCCGTGACTGTGGATACGCGAAGGCGGCATCAAAGCGCCTGGGCCGCATCCTCACTCCCTAAAATCGTCCCCACTGTAGTGGCGGGGACCACCCTCCGCGACACGGCGGTCAGGTCGGGTTTGATACCCAGGGCGGTTCGTTCAGGCCCACAATCGATCTGAAACGATCAACGTTCCTTAACCAAGGTGAGGTCGACCCCTTTTCGTTGCCTTTGCACGTACTGCCCTCGAACGGTAGATGAGACCGCGCCCTCGAGCCCAGATGGCCAGTTTCGTGTGCGCAACGTAGTTCCGCAGTAATGTCCCAATGCCGCAGTAGCATGCTGACGGTACAACCCAGCGAACGATAAAACGTGGCTGGTGCAACCAGGAGGTTCTGTGCGACCGCTCGACCCAGCCGAGGCAGCTGCCCGAATGCGTGCCGCCGGCGCAGAACCACTAGAGCCGTATCCCGGCTCAGACACTCCGTGGCGCTGTCGTGCAGTGTGGAACGACCGGGCACCCGCGTCTGTCTGCACTGGGCCGTCAAGGTCCGTGCAAACCCTGCGGACGCAAACGTGCCAACGCGACAATGCGAATCACCCCACTTCGGGCCAGCCAGGTTATGCAATCTGCCGGCCTCGAACCGCTAGAGGACTATCCAGGATCCGCGAAACCCAGGCGATGCCGATGCACGTCGTGCGATGCCGAGGTCACATCGACCATGAGCGCCTGTCAGGAACGAACTGACGGACTATTAGGTTGCAGCGCTTGCAGATCGCCCGCGTTGCAAGCCCGGCGTCTTGCTTCTCGATCACCTGCCGCCACCGAAAGAATGCGCGCAGCAGGTACGAGGCGATTGAAGACTTCCCAGGGACAAAGAAGCCCTGGCGATGCCGATGCACCGTGTGCGGCACCGTGGGAACACCACAGTTGGGCGGCATCAAAGCCGGGCAAGGCGGTTGCGTGCCGTGCGGTCAAGCCAAAACCGCTGCAGCGGCGCGAGGACGGCGCCTCGACGATGATTCGACTGCTGGGGAGATGCGCGCCGCCGGCCTCGAACCCCTCGTGCCGTATCCGGGATCAGACAAACAATGGTCCTGTCGCTGCATGAAATGTGAGCGCACGGTCTTTGCCAGGCTCACCGGGGTGAGGACCGGCAAAGGCTGCCGGTTCTGCGCGACACACGGTATCGATCTGACAGCGCCAACGATGGTGTATGTCATCACCCACGAACGTTGGGGTTCGGTCAAGGACGGCATCGGCGCGTGCACAGGCTACAACTCCCGCGGACAAAACCGCACCCACCACGCACGGTCCGCAGTTTCCATACCGGCCCAACGTCGCCAACGCGATGCAAACGCTGATCGGTCCTACTTCTCGCGAGACTCTTACGTGGTGAGTCCACCGATGACTGCACAATCTCGGCCTTGTTGAGATCGAGCGCGCTCTCAAACAGCCCTAGATCAGTGCCGTGAGCGGGCGGCCAGTGGGCGGCAGCCGTCGAGATCAGCTACGCCCACCGGGCCAAGATTCCGCAACGGCTTTCAGCCTGCGGTCTGGCCGCCTTCGACGGGCAGCGAGATTCCCGTGATGTAGGACGACTGGTCGCTGGCCAGGAACAACATTCCCTGCCACGGTATCGACGACTTTCACCGAGCCGTACACCCTTGCGCGACAGTTCAAAGCGCTCGACGTGATCAGCAACGGCCGTGCCGGCTGGAATGCGGTCACAACCTCGAACCCGAGCGCGGCAGCCAACTACGGGACAACAGTCCCCGACCGCTCCGAGCGATACGAGCGTGCGCACGAGGTGATCCAGATTGTGCAGGCACTGTGGGGCAGCTGGGGACCAGAGGCGTGGCTGAAAGATGTGGAACACAACCGGTTTGCCGACATGTCCCAGATCCAGCCGGTCAATGCCCGGGGTCGTTACGTGGCCTCGCGAGGCCCATTGCCGATCCCGCCATCCGAACAAGGGCAACCGGTGATCTTCCAGGCAGGCGGTGGAGCCGAAGGCCTATACCTTGCGGGCCGCTACGCCTCCGGCGTCTACGCCAACCCATATGACATCGACAGCGCTCGCGCGCAGCGTGCTCTCATCCGTGACGCCGCGGCCCGGGCGGGCCGCAACCCAGACGAAGTCAAAATGTTTGCCGGATTCATGCCGTCTATTGCGGCCTCCCGCCGAGATGCGCTCGACCGCCGACAGTTGCTGGACGAATCCATCGATCTCCAACAGAGAGTCGACTACCTCGGTGCGATGGTGGGTCTACACCTCGACTTCGAAAGGATCGACGAACCGATTCCGGCGGCCAGGCGCGGCCGGGCCACTGCGAATCCACGCGACCCGCGATCAAAGCACGCACTCGAGGTGGTCAACGAAGGCTGGTCCGTCCGGGATGTTCTCGCGCACGGCGTGATCGACTACCACCCTGTCGTTCCCGGAACCGCCACGGATGTAGCGGATTTCATGCAGGAATGGTTCGAAGCTGGTGCCTGCGACGGCTTCTCGATCGCCCCGCGGACAGCCTGCACGACGGTCTGGACGACTTCGTCGAAGGTGTCGTTCCTATTCTCCAGCAGCGCGGTGTGTTTCACACCGAGTATGCGGACTCGACGCTTCGCGGAAACCTGAACGTCCCTGCGCAATACGGGCTCGATCCGCGGCTCGTCTCGTGATGGCGGAGCGTTCACGGGAGTACGGCGACAAGCCGCCCGCGCACCCCGCCCTTCTTCAGTCGCTCAAGCCCTTCGCCGATCTCTGAGAACGCGATCTCCGTCAGAACCGGTTTCAACAAGCCCTGGGCGTACAACTCGAAGACCGCGGCCAAGTCCTCGACTCCGCCACCCTCAGAACCCAGTACCTTCAGCTCTTTCGTCACCACGGCTCCGATGTCGACAGATGCCGTCCATTGGCCCAACCCGACCAGTATCAACCGACCGCCCCTGCCCAAGACCTCGATGGTCCCGGCGGTGGTGGCCTCGAATCCGGCAAAGTCGATTACCACATCAAGACCGACGTCTGCCAGTTCGGTGATGTCGGAGACAACCCGTTTCGCACCAGCGGCTTCCGCGATCGGCCACACTTCGCAATTCCGCGTGGCGACATACACCTCGGCCCCGCGTAAATGCGCGATTCGCAGGCCGATCTGGCCGAGACCGCCGATCCCGATGATGCCGACTCGCTCGCCCGGTTGGACCTGGCCCACGGCGACGACCGCATGGTGTGCGACGTTCCCCGAGTCTGCTCCCGCTGCGGCCTCGACGAAGCTCACTCTGTCCGGGATCCGAACCAGATATTGCGTCGGGGCAACCAGCTTCTCCGCATAGGCACCATTTCGCGCGTAGCCGATACCTGGCGGATAACCGGAAGGGATGCTGACCCGGTCCCCGATCGCGAACTCGGTCACACCGCTTCCGAGCTCCGAGATCACTCCCGCCGGCTCGTGCCCGAGTATGACCGGACGCGTCGGGAACATGTATGACCAGCTTGGTTCCTCGACTGCGGAAACGTCCGAAAAACAGAGGCCGGAAGCCCTGATATCGATGACCACCTCTCCAGGCCCCGGTTCGGGCTCGGGCCAGTCGACCAATTCGAGAGGTATCCCGGTGTCCTGGAACTGCCATGCCTTCATATTTCCTCCTGATTCAGGATGCGCAATTCCTGATGACTACGCCAAATCAAACTGCTGGACAACAAGTCAATCCGTCTGCAGATTCATTTCCGGTCGACGCATCAAGTCGCGAAATCATAGGTTGAGTCCTAGCGTCCATCCGCCATCGACTGTGATCCCGGTTCCGGTGACATACGAAGATTCGTCCGAGGCGAGCCAAAGTATGGCGTTGGCCATGTCGGTGCCGTTACCCGGTCGTCCCAACGGGATAACGCGCTTTGCCAATCCGTGGGTGTCTTCGAGGGGTGAATTCGCGGAGAACCCGGCGATCACCGCGTTGGCCCTGATGCCGTGCTCGGCGTACTGGATCGCGATGGTCTTGAGGAGGTTCATGGCCGCCGCGTTGGTTGCGCTGTAGTTCGGGGTGTTGTCGGTCGGCCGGACAGATGCGATCGAGATGACGTTGACGATGGAGCCACCCCTGCCGCCCTCGATCATCACCGGCAGCACTGTTTTCGCGCCCAGGAAGGTGCCATCGAGGTTGGCCGCCGTGCAGCGACGCCAGTCCTCGATGGTGAGATCCGCGACCTTGCCCACACCGAACTGACGCGAACTGTTGATCAGGACATCGATCTTGCCTTCGGACTGCTTGATCTTGTCGACCACGCGAATCCAGTCGCCCTCTTCGCCGACGTCCAGTTTCCAGTGGGTCACGTTCTCTGGGTGCTCGGTTTGCTCAGCGACGTGATCGAGCTTCGATGCATCCATATCGGTCACGAAAACCTTTGCACCCGCACTCACGAGGAGTTGTGTCAGTGCCAACCCCTTCGTTCCGCCGGCGCCGGAAATGAGGACGACTTTTCCTTCAAAGTTTGCGGACATCGGTGTCTCCTTTGACTACCACTCAAGAGTTGCAACGAACGAAGTGACGCAGCAGATCTACCGTGTCAGTGGTTCGCGGCATCGGGAGGCGCAATGGCGCTGCCACCGTCGACAAGAAGTTCTGAACCAGTGATATATCGGCTGTCGTCATGGGCCAGAAAGAGCACCGCGTTCGCGATGTCGATCGGCTTGCCCGCGTGCTTGAGCGGTGTCACGAACTTGGCAAACTTGTCGACGTCGGACTCTTGCCCTTCTTCACCCTCGGTCATCAAACTCAGCGGACCCCAGGCCGGTGTCTCGATGATTCCGGGATGGACGGAGTTCACCCGCACATTGTTCTTGTCGTAAGCATTCTCGAGGGCCGCCACCTTGGTGAGCATCTTCAGGCCCGACTTGCTCGCGCAGTACGCGGAGCTGTTCACCCACGGATTCATGCCGGCTTCCGACGACACGTTGACCACGCTGCCGCCGCCGCTTTCGGTGATCACCGGAGTTGCATACTTCATGCCCAGGAAGGCACCGTCTAGGTTCAGGCCGATCTGGAACTTCCAGTCCTCAAAACTCATGTCCACCAACCGATTCGGTCGATTGCCGCCGGCGTTGTTGACGAGCACATTGATGCCACCGAACTCGGATTTGGCGGCCGCGATGGTCGCGATCCACGAATCCTCGATCATCACGTCGTGGTGGAGGAAGATCGCGTTGCCGCCGGCAGACCGGATCGAGTTCACGGCTTCTTCACCTTTGACGTCATCGATATCGGCCAGGACAACAGATGCGCCCTCGGCCGCGAACTGCTCCGCAACAACCGTGCCGATACCACTGGCAGCGCCGGTGACGACAGCAACTTTGCCGGCAAAACGTGAACCCATTTCAGACCCCTACATTGTTTTGAACGTTATTGATTTGTGCCACAACAAGTTTGAATATCCACCAGCTGCGATTCCGGCGTGACACCGGTCGGTGCCGGTCGGGTGCAGATTCACCGCACCCGACCGGCACCGAACTCGGGTTCAGGCGAGATTCACCTCGGGTAGCGGGCCATCAGCCTCGCGGGCTACCTCGGTCACCATCAACGAGAGACAACCCGGGCAGCAGAACCGGCGGAAGACCATCGGCTCGTCGAGCATCGGCGACGGGTCCATGACCAGCGGGAGCTTCGTCACCGGATTCTCGTCGTACAGCAGACCGAACTTGTAGTTCGCCGTGCCGGGCGCGAGAACGTGCCCGCACGTGCACTTGAGCACTCGGGCCGACGCATCGTCGACGGACTCGATGCGCGGATGGATACGGAACGCAGGCCCACCGGTGGCAGCGGCAGGTTCAAGCGTCGCGGCCTCGGCCCACCAGGATGCAACCGGCTTCCAGGATTTGCGTTCAGCGACCAGTTCCGCACGGTGAGCATTGGTCGCGCTTTCGTCGAGCAGCCCCGTCTCGTCGAACACCACTCCGTAGATGTCGAGAGCAGCGCCGACGGACACGGCCCCGTCTGCGACATCGTCAGCCACCCGCTGCGGGTCGCGGGACAGCGGATCTCCGACGCCACCTCCGCCGGGGATGCGCACGATGACAGCATCGTTCTCCCCCAACGACATTGCTTCGGTCTTGCTCCGCAGCGTGATCTCCGACGTTCGTCCGAAGTCATCCGCTTTGACAGGAATGCGGCCGTCACCGTACAGCTCGTGCAGATCGGTCTCGGCGAGTACCTCGACCAGGCTCGTCGGCGCGGGATAGCCACCGAACAGGCCCGGCGCAGCGTGGGTCGTCGCGGACTGCGCCGCACCGGCCGTCATGATTCCCAGTGTCTTGCTGCGGTACGGGACCATTGCGAACCTGGTGCCGACGCCACCACGGAACTCACCCGCACCGCCGCTGTCCACCTGCTGCTCGCGGTAGACGTACAAAATCGGGTACTGCAATTCGGTGTCCTCGGTCGAGGGATAGCGCGACAGGGGCGAATACACGTAGCCAGTTGTGTCGACGCCGTCGCTGTCCAAATGTGCCCCGGCGCCGGTCGACATGGCGTCAGAACTCGGCAGGAACGGTGATTCGACGCCTTCGGCTCCGAAGAACACCAGCACGTTGGGCGCCCCGTTCTGCGCCATGACGTCCGCTTCCTTGCCGGGCACGCACGCCAGCATCTTCGACATGGCCTCGAAAGCCAGGTCGACGGTGATCAGCTGCTGCGGCGATCCGGCGCTGACCGCGGCCGGCCAGTCGACGCAGTTGAGGAGGCCTGGCTCGACGTCCCAATCGATCTGACGATCGGCGCCGCCGGCGGCGAACAGCTGCTCGTACAACATGCTCAGGGTGATGCCGCCGAGGATGGCACCCTTGAAGCAGGCGAACGTGAAGCCATTGGGACCCTCGGACTGAACTTCGGTGCCGTGGTTGTCGATTCGGAGGCGGTCGCCCACCTTGTGGATGTTGACTTGCATCTTGTGCGTTTCACGGTCCCCTGGCATCTTCTCGTCCAGGTAACGGATCTGCGACCACGTGCCGTCGGGAATCTGGCGGAGGGTCTCGGCGAACTCTCGCTGAGCGCCGTCGAGGACCTGTCCCATGGTTGCCCGTACCGTCGCAGCACCGAACTGATCACACGCCCGGAGCAGCTCACCACGTGCGAACTGGACGCCCGCGATCTGGCCGCGCAAATCCATGGCGACCATGCCGGGCGCCCTGGACTGTCGCAGGTACGCCCTCTCGACGTCCTTCCGTAGCTTTCCGCCATCGACGATCTTCATCGGTGGGAAGCTCGTCGGATCGCTGAAGACGTCAGGTGCGTTCTGCGGGAATCCGCCCGGGGCTGTGCCACCCAGGTCGGCCTGATGAGCGGCGTTGGTCACCCAGGCGACCAGTTCTCCGTCGACGAACACCGGCATGCCGATGAACACGTCCATCTGGTGAACCACACCGATCCACGGGTCGTTGCACAGGAAGACGTCACCGTCGTTGACGCCGGAATCTCCGCCGAAATGCTCGAGGATGTGTTTGATGGTGAACGGCGCACCGGAGTTCAGGTGCTGGTAGTACGGCGCGTTCATCACCACCTCACCCTGAGCGGTCAGGATGCACATGTTGAAGTCGAGGCCCTGCAGAACCGGTGAGCCCGAGATGCGCACCAGCGTAGCGCCGTGCGCCGTGTTGATCGTCCACATCCGGTATCGCAGAACCTCGTAGACGATCGGATCGACCTCGATCGGGCCGGGATCCAGGAACTTGATGTTGGGTGAGAGGTTTTCCTCCCAGTCGCTGGCCGGCCGGTAGCTGTGGAACAGTCCATCCCATTTGATCGGCGGGGACTCGACGAGCTCCGACGTCTTGGTCTCAGGTGCGTCGTTCAGTATGGTCATCAGTTCTTCTCCTCGATGTTGATGTCGATGACGACCGATCCGGTCTCCGACACACGCGCTATCTGTTTGCCTCGTACGACCAACGTGGTGTCGGGGTATTCCACAATCGCCGGCCCTTCCACGGACATGCCGGTGACGAATCCGCTGCCGTCGTACGTCGGGGTGGGCACCCGCTCGAGGCCGTTCTCGTACCAGATGACCCCGCGCTCGCCCTTGCTCGGCGGACGACCGGTACCTGTCGTTCCACCGCGCGAGATGTCCACAGTGCGGACCTTGGCTCGCGCCTTGACCACCAGAGTTCGGATCAGGTGACCTGCTCCCGGCATCAGGCTTGTTTCTCCATAGACGCGGGAGTACTCGTTCTCGAAGCGGGCGACCAGCTCGTCCGCGGTCTCATCCGTGTAGTACCCGTCTGGTGCGCTGACCAGGACCTCGTGAACCTGCTGGGTGTACCTCATCTCAGCGCTGCGCTCGTATACGACGTCATCTGCCTTGACACCTTGGGACGCCATCCGAGCGGATGCCGTTTCTTCCAGTTCTTTCCACAGCGTGTTGATCCTGTGGAGATCGAATGGGTAGCCGGACATCGCGCCGGCTTCTTCGACCACCAAGAATTCAGAAGCGGCGACACCCAGCGCCGAAAAGCCAGAGGCCAAGTCGCCCAACGGAACCACGACCTGGCTCACGCCCAATTCCCGTGCGAACGCCGTCGCGTGGACGGCCCCGTTTCCGCCGAACGCGAAGACCGAGAAGTCACGGGGGTCATGGCCCTCGTGAATGCTCAGCAAACGGATCTCATCGGCCATGTGGTTGTCGACGATGCGGACCGCAGCCGCCGCAACTTCCTCCGCCGACATGCCCAGAGGCTCGCCGACCGCGGCCAGCGCCTCGCGGGACGCATCTACGCTGAGGTGAATGCCGCCCTTGAGGAAGTAGTCCGGGTTGAGGTATCCGAGTACGAGGTCTGCGTCGGTGATCGTGGGCCGGGTGCCGCCGCGCATGAAGGCTGCAGGTCCCGGATTGGCGCCGGCACTCTCCGGACCAACCCTGATGGTGCCGGTGCTCTCGTGACGATGGATGATCGATCCGCCGCCTGCTCCCACCGACCTCACATCGATGGTGGGCACAAAGTATTCGAACTGGCCGAGCCAACTGGTCGAACGTGTCTTGGGCACAGCACGCGCCAACACGCCCACATCAAGGGTGGTTCCACCCATGTCTGCGGTGATGACGTTGAGCGGGACATTCCGATCGGCTCCGGGAGGAGCAGTGTCGCCGCGACGCGCCAGGGTCTGCGATCCGACAACACCGGCAACCGGACCAGATCCGATCGTCAGGATCGGGCGCTCCTGGGCCAACGATGCGTCGACCAGCCCGCCCGAACACGTCATGATTCCGAGTTCGCGGTCAAATCCCGCGTTGGCGAGGGATTGGCGCGTAGTTGACAGGTAAGACGTCATCTCCGGCCCGATCAGCGAGTTCACGACCGCGGCCACGGTGCGTTCGTACTCACCGATGCGACTGACCATGCCCGATGCCAGCGAGACGAAAGCGTGCGGAGCCAGCTCCGCAATGATCTTACTGATCTGCTGCTCGTGGCTGTCGTTCGCCACCGACCAGAGCAGCGATACCGCGAAGGCGGTCACGCCCTCGTCGAGCAGATCCTGTACCACCGAGCGCACTTCGTCATCGTCGAGCTTTGCCAAGACGGTCCCATCAAACGCGACTCGCTCATTGACCACGCGAACAAGCGAGCGGGGTACAAGAGGTGCCGGCTTGCGGTGGGCCGCGACGTGCGCAATGTAGTCGGGCGACTGGTTCGTCAGCCGACCGCCACCTCGCATGATGAACATTGATTCCGCGTGCCCTGCCGTGGTGATCAGTCCAACCTTGGCCGTGCGGCCTTCGACCAGGGCGTTCGTGCCGACGGTGCAGCCGTGCAGAAGTGCTTCCACATCGGGCAGGAACTCCTCGACCGTCCGGCCCAGGGTCTCGGCGACCACTCCGATCGCGTTCATGAAACCTTGATCGAAGTTCGGCGGTGTCGACGACGACTTTCCGATCGTTATCTGGCCGTTCGAATCGATTGCGACACAGTCGGTAAACGTGCCGCCGATATCGATTCCTACCACGTACTTCATCTGTCCTCCACGGAGATCAACGCTGCACCGATCAGACTGGGGCTGATCGACTGCCGCAAGGGGCGAGTCTTCATTCGAGCTAGGGGGTTCATAGGCCGGGCATCGGGTTCCAGGATCTGTCGGCCTCAGACGTCACCTGGCGGCAAAACATCAGCGAATACGCATCATCAACAGTTGGTTCGAACGTCCTGCCGAGTAGTGTGATGGGGGATACATTCATCGCCATGCGAGTTATAGTGCACTTGTACGTGCACTGGTGTCAACTGCACTACCCAATGCATTCAACGGAATCACTTTTCGGGCTAGTGCACTTGACATGAGAACTCGTACATGTGCACTATCGGAGCATGGTATGGGCCTTTGAAACTGATTCCGACTTCCAGCTCAAGCTCGATTGGGCCAACGATTTCGTGCGCAACGAAATCGAACCCCTCGACCTCGTCCTGGGCGATCCCTACAACAAAGACGACGCCCAAGCAATGGCGATCGTCCGACCCCTGCAAGACAAAGTCAAAGCCGAAAAGCTGTGGGCCTGCCACCTCGACCCCGAACTCGGCGGCGAAGGATACGGCCAGGTCAAACTGGCCCTACTCAACGAAATCCTCGGACGCTCCATCTGGGCACC
>NZ_KB911517.1:0-263756 GCF_000383535.1 Nocardia sp. 348MFTsu5.1 | reverse complement strand
CGCCCGCGGCCGGAGCGGGTGCCGTTGTCGTTTGCGCAGCGGCGGTTGTGGTTTATCTATCGGTTTGAGGGTTTGTCTGCGACGTACAACATTTCGGTGGGGTTGCGGTTGCGGGGGCGGTTGGATGTGTCGGCGTTGGGGTTGGCGTTTGGGGATGTGGTGGGTCGGCATGAGGCGTTGCGGACGGTGTTTGAGGAGGTGGATGGTGTGCCGTTCCAGCGGGTGTTGTCGGTGGGTGAGGTGTCGGTGCCGGTGCCGGTGAGTGTGGTGGAGGCGGGGGGTTTGGATGCGGCGGTGGGTGCTGCGGCTCGGTATCGGTTTGATTTGGCGGTGGAGATTCCGGTGCGGGTGTGTGTGTTGCGGGTCTCTGAGGTGGAGCATGTGTTGGTGGTGGTGGTGCATCATATTGCGGCTGATGGGGCGTCGATGGCGCCGTTGGCGCGGGATTTGGCGTCGGCGTATGCGGCGCGGGTGCGGGGGGTTGAGCCGGGGTGGGTGCCGTTGCCGGTGCAGTATGCCGATTATGCGTTGTGGCAGCGGGAGGTGTTGGGGCAGGAGTCTGATCCGGGCAGTGTGATGGCGAGCCAGTTTGGTTATTGGCGTGAGGTTTTGGCGGGTGTGCCGGAGGTGTTGGAGTTGCCGGTGGATCGGCCGCGGCCGGCGGTGCAGTCGTTTGCCGGTGGGGTGGTGGATTTTGTGGTTGAGCCGTCGTTGCGGGTGGCGGTGGGTGAGTTGGCGCGGGCGCGGGGGGCGACGGTGTCGATGGTGTTGCAGTCGGCGTTGGCGGTGTTGTTGCATCGGTTGGGTGCGGGGGTTGATATTCCGATTGGTGGTCCGGTGGCGGGTCGGACGGATGAGGCGTTGACCGATTTGGTGGGGATTTTTGTCAATACGTGGGTGTTGCGGGTGGATCTGTCGGGTGGGCCGCGTTTTGATGAGTTGTTGGGGCAGGTGCGGGAGAAGGCGTTGGCGGCGTATGAGAATCAGGATGCGCCGTTTGAGCGGTTGGTGGAGTTGTTGAATCCGGGGCGGTCCACGGCGTATCACCCGTTGTTCCAGGTGTCGTTGGCGTTGCAGAATAATCCGTTGCCGCGGTTGGAGTTTCCGGGGTTGAGTGTGTCGCCGGTGTCGGCGATGACGGGGACGTCGCGGTTTGATTTGTTTTTCACGTTGACTGAGCAGCCGGCGACGGCGGCGGGTCCGGGTCCGATTACGGCGATGGTGGAGTATTCGACGGATTTGTTTGATGAGGCGACGGTGCGGGGGTTGGCGGCGAGGTTTGTGCGGGTGTTGGAGGTGGTGTGTGCTGATCCGGGGGTGGTGGTCGGTGACATTGATGTTCTCGACGCCGCGGAGCGCCGCGAGCTGCTCCCAACCGGACCGCAGATCGCAGCATCGGATATCACGACCACGATTCCGGAGATGTTCGCGCGACAGGCGGCAGCGACACCGGACGCGGTCGCCATCGTGTTCGGCGACGAGAAGTGGAGCTACCGACAACTCGCGCAGGAGTCGAAACGGCTTACGCGACTGCTTCTCTCGCATGGCGTCGGCCCGGAGTCGGTGGTCGCGATCGCGCTCGAGCGGCGACCCCGTCTCATCGCGGCATTGCTGTCGGTGCTCGAGGCCGGTGGGGCGTACCTGCCGGTCGACCCGAACTATCCGCCGGAACGCATTGCATACCTGCTTGCCGACGCGGCGCCGCGAGTCGTGATCACCGATTCAGCCACTTCTACCATCCTGCCCGACACCACCGTGCCGATCATCGATCTCGATGCCGACCTTGATGGCACATCGAGCCCGGCGAGTGAGGCAGTGCTGCAGGACGGCGAATGTCGCTCACCGCTACGTCCGGAAGACCTGGCATACCTGATCTACACCTCGGGATCGACCGGCGTGCCCAAGGGAGTTGCGGTCTCGCATCGAAATGTGTTGGAACTCTTCGCCGGAGCGGCGGACTGGTGCCAGTTCGCCTCCGACGACGTGTGGACATGGTGCCATTCGGCATCGTTCGATTTCTCTGTTTGGGAGATATGGGGTCCGCTTCTGCACGGCGGCCGGGTCGTCGTCGTCGATTGGGAGACGGTGCGATCACCGTTGCTCCTGTGGGACCTGCTGGAACGCGAACACGTGACCGTGTTCAACCAGACGACCGCCGCGTTCTACACACTGCTCGATGCCGACCCCGAACGCGCTGCTGCCGCGTTGCATTCGGCTCTGCGGCTGATCATCGTCGGCGGGGAATCAATGGACCCGGCGCGAATGCACGAGTGGTTCCGCCACGGTGACGGCAGGACGACCTTCCGAAATGTCTACGGGCCCACCGAGACCACGGTGTTGGCTTCGAGCTATCCGGTCGCATCCTTCGACGGCTTCGAGCGGCCCGTCGTCCCGATCGGGAGGGCCTTCGAAGGTCTGCGGTCGTACGTGTTGGATGCGCGGTTGCATGCGGTGCCGGTGGGTGTGGTGGGGGAGTTGTATGTGGCGGGTGGGCAGGTGGCGCGGGGGTATTGGGGTCGGGCGGGGTTGACGGCGTCGCGGTTTGTGGCTGATCCGTGTGGTGGTGGGGGGCGGATGTATCGGACTGGGGATGTGGTGCGGTGGCGTGGTGATGGGCAGTTGGAGTTTGTGGGGCGTAGTGATGCGCAGGTGAAGGTGCGGGGGTTCCGGATTGAGCCGGGTGAGGTGGAGGCGGCGTTGGTGGCTGATCCGGGGGTGTCGGCGGCGGTGGTGGTGGTGCGTGATGATGCGGTGTCGGTGGGTGCGGGTGTGGTGGGGGATCGGCGGTTGGTGGGGTATGTGGTGCTTGATCGTGAGGTGTCGTTGGTGCGGGAGCGGGAGCGGGCGGGGGAGCAGGAGTTGGTGGGGCAGTGGCAGCGGGTGTATGAGGATTTGTATACCGGTGAGCAGAGCTATGTTTCGGATGTGGATGCGGGTGCGGGGTTGGGGGCGGATTTCGCGGGGTGGAATAGCAGTTATACGGGGTTGCCGATTCCTGTTGGGGAGATGGAGGATTGGCAGGGGGCGACGGTGGCGCGGATTCGGGAGTTGGGGCCGCGGCGGGTGTTGGAGATTGGGGTGGGGACGGGTTTGTTGTTGTCGCGGTTGGCGCCGGAGTGTGTGGAGTATTGGGCGACGGATTTTTCGGCGGCGACGATTGAGTCGGTTCGGGCTGGGGTGGCGGGGCGGTCGTGGGCGGATCGGGTGCGGTTGCGGGTGCAGTCTGCTGATGTGGTCGATGGGTTGCCGGTGGGGTATTTCGACACGGTGGTGATCAATTCGGTGGTGCAGTATTTCCCGAATGCGGGGTATTTGCTTGATGTGTTGGAGGCGGCGGTGGGGTTGTTGGCGCCGGGTGGGGCGGTGTTTGTGGGGGATGTGCGTAATTTCGGTTTGTTGACCGAGTTTGCGACGGGGGTGCAGGTGGCGGGGGCGGATGAGGCGTTGACGGTGGAGGGTTTGCGGGAGCGGGTGCGTCGGGAGGTGCTCGGTGAGCAGGAGTTGTTGGTGGCGCCGGAGTTTTTTGTGGCGTTGCCGCGGCGGGTGCCGCAGATTGTGGCGGTCGATGTGCAGCTCAAGCGGATGCGGGCGGTCAATGAGTTGAGTCGGTTCCGTTATGAGGTGGTGTTGCGGACTGAGCCGGTGGGGGTGCGGTCGGTGGGTGATGTTCCGCAGGTGGAGTGGTCGGGGTTGTCGGGTTTGGTGGGGGTGGAGCGGTATTTGCGGGGTGAGCGTCCGGAGGCGGTGCGGGTCAGTGGGATTCCGCATGCGGGGTTGGTGGGTGAGGTGGCGTTGGCGCGGGCGGTGGCGGGGGCCAAAGATCATGTGGCGGTGGGTGAGTTGGTTGATTCCGGTGTGGTGGAGGGGGCGGTGTTGCCGGTGGAGTGTGTGGAGTTGGGGCGGGGGTTGGGGTACACGGTGGGGGTGAGTTGGTCGTCGGTGGCGGGGTTGATGGATGTGGTGTTTGTTGCTGGTGATGATGTGGTGTTGTCGGAGGTGTTTAGGCCGGTGGGGGTGGTGGGTCGGCTTGCTGATTATGTGAATGATCCTGGGGCCAATGATCGGGTTGAGCAGGTGCGGCGTGCGGTGGCGGGGCGGTTGCCGGAGTTTATGGTGCCGGCGGTGTTGGTGCGGTTGGATCGGTTGCCGGTGACGGTGAATGGGAAGGTGGATCGGCGGGCGTTGCCGGCGCCGGATTATGCGGTGGGCGCTGGGGTGTTTCGGGCGGCGTCGACTCCGGTGGAGGAGATTGTGGCGGGGTTGTTTGCGGAGGTGTTGGGTCTTCCGCAGGTGGGTTTGGATGATGATTTCTTCGAACTCGGCGGCCACTCCCTCAGCGCAACAAAACTATTGAGTCGCATCCGGGCCGAGATCGGGATCGACCTGCCCGTCCGCGTGATGTTCGAAACGCCGACGGTGGGCGGCCTCGTGTCCGAACTGATGAAGGACGATCGCGCCCCGGCACCCACTCCGTCCACCGAGGCGCAGGCCATCGAGCTCACCGCGATGGCCGCCGAAGCATTCGCCGGCGTGCTGCCGATTCGAGACGTTGGCTCGAAACCACCGGTGTGGTGCATGCACCCCGGTGGCGGGCTCAGCTGGTGCTACCGCGGTCTGGCGAAACATCTGAAAGACCGCCCCATCTACGGCATTCAGGCGCGCGGCTTCGACGGCGTGACTCCGCTGGCAGAATCGATCGACGCGATGGTCGCCGACTACATCGATGACATCCTGGCGATCCAGCCAGACGGACCGTTCTATGTTCTCGGATGGTCTTTCGGCGGTGTGGTCGCCCACGCGGTCGCGGCCGAGTTGGAGCGGCGCGGCCATGAAGTCGCATTCCTCGGCCTGCTCGACAGCGCGCCGATGGGCGACGAAGCCCGGAAGGCGATGGATCAAGCGCCATCGGACGAGTACGTGCGCAAAGCGATCCGGGAATGGATCCGGCAACGCTATGGCGATGTGATCGACACTACGGAGTACGAGTCGTTCCTCGCCAGTGCGTTCCGCATCTTCAAGAACGACGTGTCGATCATGACCGAACACACGATGCCGGTTTATCACGGTGACGCGTTGCTGCTGCGGGCGACGATCAGTCCGGTCCAGAAATCATCGACTGAAGCACTCCCCGAAACATGGAGCGAATACATCCACGGTCGAATCGCGACGCGCGACATCGACATTGCACACATGGATCTCGACCTGCCCAAGCCCGCGGCCGAGGTCGGCAAGATCTTGCACGAGTACCTCAACACACTGGAATAACAAGGTCCACAGACGTTCCCGTGATCCACGGCTGTCAATGCAGGTGTTCTTCGACAGCCTCGAGAACGGCCGTCGCACCGTCCTCGGTCTGCAAGCGCTCAGAAACAATCATTGCGCGTTCCCGGTAACGCGGATCCGAGACGGCCTCCGTGACCGCGTTCGCGAGTCGATCGACGGTGAGATCTTTGCGCCGGATCACCGCGGGAGCCACCCCGAGCGTCTGCAGACGATTGGCCCAGAACGGTTGGTCCCCGATCGCCGGTAACGGCACGGCGGGAACGCCCGCGCGCAAACCCGACGCCGCCGTGCCGGCGCCGGCGTGGTGCACCACGGCACTCATCTGCGGAAACAGCCAGTCATGCGGGACATCACCGACAGTGATCATGTCCGGACCGTCGCCGGTCAGCCGCGCCCAGCCGGAATCGATGACACCGCGCATGCCGCCCTGCCGCAACGCCGAGCACGCGATTCGGCTGTAGCGCTCGCCGGCCTCTGTTGCAGTGCTGCCCAGGCCCACGAACACCGGTGGCGGGCCGGCGGCGAGAAAGTCCACCAACTCCGCGGGGGGTGTCCAGTCCGGAACCGGTGGCGGCCACCAGTAGCCGGCCACCTCGAGCCCGGCCCGCCAATCCGACGGTCGCGTGACCACCGCGGGGCTGAACCCGTGCAGTACGTACCACTCGTCCAGACGCTTGCGGATCTGCTCGCGCAGCGAGACAGGCGCCATCCCGAATGCCGCCCGCACCTCATTGATCAACCCCAGAAACGGCTGCTCGCCGACAGCGAGCAGCCGGCCCATCGCGCGGTTCGCGTCCCGCCCGAAGGACCGGGTCCCGGCCATCGGCGGGGGAAAGTCACCGGTCGGGGCAAGCGGTTGCAGAAACACTCCGATGGCGGGAACGTCGAAACCTTCGGCGATGTGGAAGCCGAACAACGAGACCGGAGCCGGGACGAGCAGTAGATCGGCATCGAACGCCGCATCGATGACAGCGAAAGCCACCGCTCGCATGTCACCGACCATGTCCTGCACCAGTTTTCGCGACGGCCGGGCGCGTCCGCCCTCGAGCAGGCGCTGTGCCACCGCGGATTGGCGCGTCTCGGATTCGATATCGCGCGGAAGAGGCCGGTACTCGAGCCCGGCTCCGGTGACGAGGTCTTCGAACGCCCGCGTCGCGGCGACCACAACCCGGTAGCCGTTGTCCTGTAACCGAATACCCAAGCCGACATAGGGAATCACGTCGCCGAGCGGTCCGAACGCGGGGATTACGATTGTGTGCATGAGATGGTTCGCCGGTCTGGGCGGGGTCCTCAGCGGGTGCGCTGGTAGCGAAGGTAGATGACTTTTGAGCCGACAGTTCGTGACTCGATCAGCCGCAGGTCGAGGGAGTTCGCGAGTGGTGTGAAGTACGGCGTCCCGGCCCCGAGGATGATCGGGTTGACGAACAGGCGGTATTCGTCGATCAGGTCTTCGGCGATGGCGGCCGCGGCGAGTCCCGCGCCGCCGATGGACACCTCGCCTTCACCCGGCTGGTCACGGAGCCGTCTGACCTCGGTGGCAATGTCGTCGGTGGCCAGCCGCGCATTGCCTTCCACCGATTTCAGCGTCCGGGAGAACACCACTTTCGGGATCGGCCGCCAGATCCGGGCGAACTCGAGTTCTGCCTCGTCGGACATTGTCTGCTCGGCCGTCTCCCACACCAGCATCGCCTCGTAAAGGCTCCGGCCGCACAAGTGCACAGCGATGTGGCGGGTCTGCTCTATGTGGAAGCGAAACAGTTCTGCGTCAGGCGCGGTCCAGCTGATGTCAGAATCCGGTCCCGCGATGAAACCGTCGAGCGACACGCTCATCGAGTAGGTCACGGGCAGCATCGGGTCCTCCTCAGCTGCTGGACGATGCTCCGAACAGTATAGGCGCCATCACCGAAATCATTATGGCAGTCAACAGAACTCCTCGAGATGTCATCGCAACGACGGCTAGCTCGCCGCTTGCGTCCGGATCTGTTCGAGAGCGTCAGTGACACCGTGATGTGGGAGGGGAGACCGCCGTACTCGCCCACAGCGGTGTAGTCACCGTCTGCATATTCGGAGGGCTGCGCACTCGATCGCGTGTTGGGAGTTTCTACTTTCCGGAAACTACGGTTTGACGAGTGCCTTGAGAGACTCGCGAGAGTCCATGGCCTTGTAGCCGTCGGCGGTGTTGTCGAGGCCGACGGTGAGGTCGAAGACCTTGCCCGGGTTGATGCGGCCCTCGAGGACCTCCGGGATGGCCTGTTCGATGTACGCGCGCACGGGTGCGGGTCCGCCGTTGAGGGTCACGTTCTTGCCGAACAGTGATCCGAAACCGACTGGCGCAGCCTCGTACTGGGGTACACCGACACGGGAGATGACGCCTCCGGGGCGGACGATTCCGTAGGACTGCTCGTAGGCGGGCATGTGGCCGACGGCTTCGAGCACCACGTGTGAACCGAGCCCGCGGGTCAGGTCCATGACCTTCGCGATTCCTTCTTCGCCACGTTCAGCGACCACGTCGGTGGCACCGAATTCGCGGCCGAGGTCGGTGCGGGCGGTGTGGCGGCCCATCAGGATGATCTGCTCGGCGCCCATCTGTTTGGCCGCCAGCACGGCCGAAAGACCCACGGCGCCATCGCCGATCACGGTGACGGTCTTGCCGGGGGAGACGCTGCCCATGTGGGCGGCGTGGTAGCCGGTGAGGTAGACGTCGGACAGGGTCAGCAGCGAGGGCAGGAGCTCGGATGTTTCGTCCACGGGTACGGCGAGCAAGCTGCCGTTGGCCTGTTGCACGCGGACGGCTTCGGCCTGGGCACCGCCGACACCGGGTTGTCCGTACCAGCCGCCGTTGACACAAGCGGTCTGGAAGCCTTCCTGGCAGAACACGCAGGTGTTGTCCTGGAACGCGAAGGTGGCGATGACGAAGTCGCCCTTCTTCACTGCAGACACATCCGAACCGATGTCTTCCACAACGCCGAGGAATTCGTGTCCCATAGGTGCCGGTGTGTCAGAAGCGGCCATCGAATTGTAGGGATGCAGGTCGGAACCGCAGACACAGGCGCGGACCACTCGGACGATGGCATCTGTCGGCAGCTGGATCGTCGGGTCGGGCGCGTGCTCCACCCGAACGTCGCCTGCGCCGTACATGAATGTTGCTCGCATCAAAATCTCCACTGTTGGTGTTGGGGTCGATAGGGGCGACGTCGGTGCACATCGCCGATGGCTACCAGAGTTGTCGTTGCGCTGGGCGACTGGCAGCACCTGTTGATACAGGTATTGGCAGTACCTCCTTCACCGTGCACGTATGCCGCCTCGGTGTGGTCGGGCTCACTCGCCGGGAGGAAAGTCGGTCGACGCGGCGAGCTCGGTTTGCGCTTCGTAGTTGCCGATGCGCGTGCGCAGCGTGTCGAGTGTGCTTGCGAGGGCTTGCGATCCGAGCATGATCCGTAGCGGTGCGGGCTCGATATCGACGCTCTCGATGATGCGGGCTGCCATCCGGGCGGGGTCTCCGGCTGCGAGTCCGTTGGCGGGGTCGAGCATCGCCAGGAAGCCGTGAGCAGGGTTGTTGTCGTAGGCCGTCATAAGATTGGCAACTTGCGCACCCCGGTAACGGAATTCGGTTCGCGCCCCTCCTGGTTCGACGATCGTGACTCCGATCCCGAATGGCGCCACCTCTTGTGCGACCGATTCGACGAAGCCTTCGATGCCGAACTTGGTGGCGTGGTACATGGAGTTGCCTGGAAAAGCGACTTGTCCTCCGTACGAGGAGATCTGGATGATCCGACCACCCTGCTGCTCACGCAGGTGCGGCAGAGCCGAGCGGATGAACTGAATCGATCCGGTCAGGTTGGTCGCGATCAGGTGGTCGATTTGGGCATCGGTGAGTTCTTCGGCGGCACCGAAGAGACCGTAGCCGGCATTGCTGACGATGACGTCGACCCGGCCGAGGGTCGAAAAGGTGCGATCGACGACCTCGCGAACTGCCGGGGTGTCGGTGACGTCGAGGAGTTCGGTGATGAACGTATCGGGGTACTGAGCAACGAGGTCGTCGACCTTGCCGGCGTTGCGGACGGTACCGACAACGCGGTCACCCGCGAGAAGTAGTTGTTCGGTCAGTTCGCGGCCGAAGCCGCTGCTGACGCCGGTGATGAGCCAAGTGCGCTGCGCCATGTGAAATCTTCTTCCGTGTTGTCGGGGCTTACGCCGCGGTCACCTCGTCGACCATGCGCAGGCCGTTGAGAGTGCGTGGATATCCGATGAATGGGAGTAGTTGGGTGAGGACGTCGATCAGGACCGTTCGGTCGTTGCCGACATTGAGGTTGGCGGCGACATGCCCTTTGACCTGCGGTTCACAGCCACCGAGTGCGACGAGCATCGCGAAGGTGAGTAACTCGCGGACGGGCACATCGATACCGGTGCGCGTGTAGTGGTCGCCGAAACAGTTCGCGGACAGCAGTCGCTGGATGTGTGCCTCGTCTTCAGGTGCGTTCGCGTACATGTTCTCGACACCGGCGGCGCCGACGATCTCTTTCTGTACAGCCAAGCCATCATTCATTCGGCTGTCGGGGGTCGTTGTGGATTGACCCGGTAGCGGCAGGTCGATACCGCGCTCGGTCAGCACGTCGTTGGTGGCGTGAATGAAGTCGAACACCTTGGCCATGCCGACATACGGCACTGCTTGGTACACAACTTCTTTCACCTCAACCGGTGTGACTCCGACGTTCAGTGCCGCTCCCAGCATGACGCGGTACTCGCGTAGCGCCTGGCCCGCGATCATCGAGGCCAGCTGAACCATCAGGCGGGTCTTGGTGTCGAGGTTGCTGTCGCGGAGCACCTCGTCGAAGGCGAAGTTGTCGAAGTACTCGATCAACTCAGGATCGGTCTGCTTCAGCGTTGATGTGTGATCCGGAAACAGCTCGTCGTGATTCCGTTGCGCCTGTGCACTCACACCCATCGTCATCTCTCTTCGCCATGGCCACGCCTCGTGCAGGTGTTGGCTGTAACTAGAACGTAGGTGGCCTGTCCGTCGCGCGGGAGGGTCTGTCATTACCCCGTTTGGCAGGGACTCCCACGTGCGCGTCAGGTGGGATTGAATCGATGAAGGGAAGGACCTTGTCGCGACATGCATGCTCGACGGGGTCATCACGTTTGATCGAAGGGAATGGACACATGTCCACATGGCTCATCACCGGGTGTTCGACCGGACTCGGGCGGGCACTCGCCGGCGCGGTGCTCGCCGCCGGTCACAACGCTGTTGTCACTGCCAGGGACGTCTCGAAGGTGCGAGAGTTCGAAGACGAGTATCCCCGGACGGCGCTGGCGCTTGCGCTCGACGTCACCGATCCGACGCAGGTTGTCGAGGCAGTCGCGAAATCCGAGGAACGATTCGGTGCAGTGGATGTCCTTGTCAACAATGCGGGGTACGGATACCGCGCCGCAGTCGAGGAGGGCAGTGACGACGACATACGTCAGCTGTTCGACACGAACTTCTTTGGTGCTGTCGCGATGATCAAGGCTGTACTGCCTGGCATGCGAGCGCGCCGGGCGGGTGCAATCGTCAATATCTCGTCCATGGGTGCGCAGGGCCGCCCGGCGGGGTCGGGGTTCTACTCGGCCAGCAAGGCAGCGCTCGAGGGGTTGACCGGGTCCTTGGAGAAAGAGCTTGCCCCGCTGGGTATCTCCGCGACGATCGTGGAGCCGGGCGCTTTCCGCACCGACTTCGCGGGCCGCTCGCTGACCCAATCAGCCGAGGCCATCGCGGACTATGCCGAGACGGCGGGTAAACGACGGATCGAGAACGACACGGTGCACGGGACGCAGCAGGGAGACCCGGCCCGGGCAGCCGTTGCCACCATCACCGCGGTCGAATCGCCCGAGCCACCGTCTCTACTGTTGCTGGGTACTGATGCCCTCGATGTGTTTGTCCGAGTGTCGGATTCACAACGCAGAGAACTCGAGAAGTGGCGCGAACTCAGTGCCGGTACCGATTACCAGACGTAAACCGATCGCGTAGGGATTTGTCGGGACCTCCGCGCGATTCGGGTCTACACAAGAGGAGAATTGAAAATGACCACACCTTGACTGCTGAGATCCCTCGGGTTGGGGCGCCGGCTTGGATGGTCGGCGCAATTGCTCTGGACGCTCTGTGCTGGTGACGAATTCAGAAACCACTCTCGCCTTGCGACCGCGGGAGAACACCTGAAGCTGAACTCACCCCTGGTGACTCCATTTATACTGTATACATTACAGTAAGAGTGTCGGCGATTGTTGATCCGCGGAAGAGGTGTGTACGGCGATGGCTGGGCAACGTGCATTGGTGATGGGTGCAAGCGGGTTCGTGGGTTCGACGGTGACGAGGCTTCTCGTGGAGCGGGGTGAGGAGGTCAGCGTGCTGGTCCGCGAGTCGAGCAATACCCGTGCTTTCGACGATCTCCCAGTCACGCGCCACAGCGGTGGCATCGAAGACCCTGAGTCCATCCGGCGGGCAATGGTCGACTGTGACGTCGTGTACTACTGCATCGTCGACACTCGCGCGTGGCTGAGTGATCCCAGCCCATTGTTCGAAACCAATGTCGAAGGGTTGCGTCGCGTGCTCGACGTGGCGGTGAATGCGAACCTGCAGAGATTCGTGTTCTGTAGCACGATCGGGGCCATCGCCATCGGTGGCCCGGACGAAAAAGTCAACGAGGACAAGGCATTCAACTGGGCGGGTAAGGGTGGGCCCTATATCGAGTCGCGACGCCAGGCCGAGGACCTCGTGTTGGAGTACGCCCGCAATCGGGGTCTGCCTGCCGTCGCCCTGAATATTTCCAACACATACGGACCGGGGGACTGGGCGCCGACACCGCATGGCGGGCTCGTCGCGGCCGCGGCGCTCGGCAAGTTGCCGTTCTATCTCAACAACGTCCACTCAGAGGTTGTGGGCATCGAAGACGCCGCGGAGGCGATGATCCTGGCCTCGACAAAGGGTCGCATCGGTGAGCGGTACATAGTCTCGGAGAGTTTCATGTCGGCGAAAGAGATTTATTCGTTGGCAGCTGCCGAGGCGGGGGTTCCGGCCCCGAAGTACGGAATCCCGCCCATTGCGCTGACGGTGACCGGCTTTCTGGCGACGACGATCGGAAAACTGCTCCGCCGGGATTATCCCTTCAACATGGTCGGTGTTCGTCTGATGCGCCATGTTTCGCCACTCGATCACAGCAAGGCGACCCGCGAACTGGGATGGGTCCCTCGACCGACCGCCGATTCGATCCGGGCGGCGGCACGTTTCGCCCTCGATCGCCGTCGGCAGAGTTCCGAACGTAAAGCATTGGAACACTAAGTTTTACAGAAATCTAGACTGACGGACTGGACTCAGGTATGAGTGACGGCTGCAGGCTTGCTGACTCCGTCTCGCCAGGTGCGTGTGAACAACACGACACATGCAACGACGAGGAGGCCGAAGATGATGGCCAGAATCAGTGAGATAGAAGAGTCGTCCTCCATTTCGTAGAGTTCCCGGAATCGGTAGAAGAGAAATGTGGTGGATACTCCGGCCCACCCGACGATGAGCCCGATCCGAAGATTGTGGACGCGCATCGTGGACGCGGCGAGCGGTACAAGCAGCGCTGCCCCGGCGATCCACAACCCACCAAGAGGCTGACTGATTCGGCTTTCGTCATGCCAGTCATCGGGCATGGAGAAGTGATGCCACAGCAGCACGATGCAAGCGATACCGCCGACAAGAAATGCAACCTGAATGTGCCGATCGGCGAGGGTGAGTCGTGATCGAGGCGATGACACGTGTGTGGATAGCAATGCGAAACCCGCCACCGCCGCCGCGAGGATCCAGCTCGAAACCCCGATGACCCAAATCCACACGCCGACACCCCAGCTGCTCCAGGCAGATGTGGATTCTTCTTCGTTGGTCCATTGCGTGAAAAGGAGCCAGGGACCGACCGCAGCGCCGCTCAGGATCAATCCGAGTCCGACTTGACGAGAGTGCCCAGAGAATGCCGTCAGAACTCCGGCGAATCCAGCAATGAACGCGAGTGACAGAGCCGGGATCGTAAAGACCCGAAGGTCCTCGTTGTTGAAGATCGTGTCACCCGAATCGTCATTCCCAAAGGGCACGAATGGGTTCACAGCCATCAGCCCCGCCGCAAGGATCGCCAAACCTGCGGCGAAGAGGCAGAGCAAGAGCTTCGGTGCAACTGGTTTGTTTTCATCGTGTTCCTCATGGGACAACTCGGCGGGCGGCGCCACCACGCGCTCGTTCCGCGGCTCTGGCCCCGGAGGTTCACCCGGCGGCGGACTCGGCCGGGGCTGCCACACTGGCCCAGACGTCGGCCACGACCACCGATCCGGCCGTGGTTCAGGCGCCGGCCGCGACCATTGATCCGACCATTGATCCGACCGATGTTCCGGCACCCGTCGCGAACGCTGGTCCGACTGCCGATTCAGTGCTGGAAACGACGGCTGCAGCGGGCCGGGATTCGACGGAGGGTTGGGCACGATGTTCGGCAACGGATCCGACTGTGCACTGGGCGCCTGATCGGTCAGACGGAACAACCGAGTCGACCCACCGCGGATGTACAGCACCGGCGTCACCCACTCCAGGGTGTTGGGCAATCCGAGGATGGCCTTTCGGCCACTGAGGACGGCGCGGTCGACGTCCCGGCCCGCGGCAACCGCCGCGTAGAAGCCACGTGCGAACTCGATGGCAGCCGCATCGCTGACGGTGAATTGCATTGCGGCGACGGCACTGATCCCGCCGCGGGCGAGGGCAGCGGCGGTGCCGGCGAACAGGTCATCGGACGCGGCCCGTCCTGACGAGCACGAGTTCAATACGACCAGACGCGGAGTGGGTTCGGCTTCGTCGAGCAACTCGGTCAACCGTGACGCGTCGACCATGTCGGCGCGACCATCCTCACCCACCAGCGCTATGCAGCCCTCGGTCTTCACCGGGTCGTAGTCACCGTGACCGATGAAGTGCAGCACATGCCACGTTCCATTGAGCAGATAGCGATGCACGTTGCTCCACGTTGCCTGGGGAACGCAGACCAATTCGATTCGGCGCTCCTCGATCTGTTCCCGCAGAGCTGCTCTGAGCTGGTCGATCTCGGCCTCGGTGTTCAGCGCTCCAAGATTTCTGGGGGACGCGACGATGCACAGGATGCGCAGCGGGGGTGTGACGTCAAGGGGGAGTGGATCGAAGTCCGGCGCCGGGATGTGCCGAACGAGTGGCCTCTGGCGGCACAGGTACGTCTCATCGTCGGGGTCGAACAACATTTCCCATGGGACGGCGGCAAGCTCGGGTGCCGTCAGGCTGAGCACCAGCCGAAGTCGCTTGCGATGGTGTTGCGCGGCACCCAGGCTCGCTCGATACCCGTTGTTCACGGGACCGTTGAACACCGCACGGAACAAGCCTGAGCCGACCTCGTGCAGAGACCGCTCGCTGACGGGTATCGCGCGCCGCGCCGAGACGGATGCAGCGAGGATGGCGTTTTCGAGTTCGTCTCGCCTGTTCACGATGTCGCCGACGTCGATGTCGAACTTCGCGGACGGGAGTCCGCCCGATGGTGCCCTGAGCACCCTGGCCAGATAGCCGTCGGGATGACCTGTGTGTGGATATGGACTGATCTCGAGATGAAAGTCGATCTCGTCGGTGGACATTGCCCTACTCCTGCAGTGCGTCGTAGATTCGCCGCGCCACCACGGGATCACTCAGGTATCCGCTGATGCCATGGTGATTCGGCGTTTGGTTGTCGACGTCGGTTTTGTTCTCGATGGCCGGGGTCGGCGGGTTGATGGCGAAATGCGCGGCATCGAGAGGGTGCAAAGCCACGGCGTCGTGGGGATCCATGGCATTGAACCAACTCCCGACGCACGGTGGGGTGCGGTTGCCGCCGACATCACCGATGCCTGGTGCCCGGTCCCGGATCGCGTTGACTGCCAACGGGCTACCCACGGTGATCAACTCCGGGACCTTCCAGTTCCGGTTGGTGCCTTCGCGCATCAGGAGGGTGTAGGCGACGACGGTGCCCAGGGAGTGTGCGACGACGACACTGTCGGTTCCCGGGGTGAAGGCGCCGATCACGCCGTCGTCGATGCGTCGGCGGATGGTGCGGTTGGTGAGGTATTGGAAGACGTCGTAGGTGGCCAGTGCGATGGTCACTGCGCTCATCTTCCCGTTCTGGTCGAGCTTCTGCAGGATGGCGCGCATCCACGGCCAGTTGAGCGGGCCGCGTTCGGCGACGGCGATTCCGGTCTGTGCACTGATCTCCGCGTCGGGAATGTGCTGTTGCTGTTGAACATCGGTGAGCACGTCGAACAGGAATCGCTTCGCTTCACTGTTGAGGTTCGGTTCACCACGCAAAATGACGTCCGGGACATCGCCGTCGGTGAAGCCTTTCGCCAGGCGGTCGAGGGTATCGCCGTAAAAAGGGAACCGGACCTGGTCAGTGGTGATCGGAGGCAGTGACGGATCGCTCTTGCCGAGACCCTCGTTGAGGCTGTCGATCCACTCCTGCTTGAGTTCGGAAGAGTCCTTACCCTGCTGTGATCGACCGTGGATGAAGATGATCTCTCGGGACATGTGGTTCTCCTTTGCCTGGTCGGATCAAGCGGGTTGGAACAACAGATCGGTTGCGTCACTGCCGAAGACGGTCCACAGCGACGGCAAGAGGTGGCCTCGCAGTTGTCCGGTGCGCGACCACAACATCGGCCCGTCATCGGTGAGGAGATCCCAACCTTGCGTGAGCAGTGGGAACGGTGTCACGAAGTGGTCGCCGACAACTGAACCAGGGGACTCTGTGTCCATCAGAATCAAATCGAGGAACTCGATGCCGCTGCGCTGCTCGGTCAGTCGTATTCGTAGATCCGCCAGCCGATCCAGATCTTGGCGGGAGTGGAGCGCGTAGGCCTGATATAGCGCGAGCGTCAGGTCGTCGGGCCGGCCGCGGGCCAACAATGCGGCCAGCCTGACGCCCTCCAGCACATCCTGGTGGCGCCGACGCTGCGCGGACGCCGTGACGATCGCCTTGATGCGCCGAATATATTGCTCTCGAACAGGATTGGTGGACTCGGGTTCAAAGAACACCGCGCTGATATGCCGCCCCACGACGTGGATCTCCGTAACGTGACCTTCGACCACGGGAAGCATTGTCGCCGTGCCATTGTCGAGTTCGAGGACCACCATGTGCGTGCCCGACCCGGCAAAGTCGACCACATGGCCGTCGGTGACGACCGACCCGCCGGGCGACGTCGCCCGGCGAATCGACGTCCCCCGCACACTGACGCCGCGCCGCATACCCGCCGAGGGTGGCAGCGCAGCGTCGGTCGCCGGGGGGTCGAGCAGCGATCGGACCGCGCTCACGTATCGACCGGCACCCTCGGACTCTGCGCGTCCGAGCTCGTTGTCGAACGTCTCCGACTGGCCGACAGCAGCCTGGTAGAGGTCCGCGGTGATCTTCGACAGTGATCGCCGGGGAACCGTGCTTTCCAGGTTGGTGCCGGTGATACCGCGTACCAGGGGACCGTCGTCGCCACGATCCACGCAGGCCAGCCACCGCGTGTTCGCACCGACCTGAACATCGAACGTCGGCGACTGATCCAGGTCGAGATCGAGCTCCGCGAGGCGCGCGCTGACGGCTGTCTCGAGGTAGACGCAGAGTGGATTGGTGTAGATGTACCAGCGAGGGTCGTCATCGCCTGCGCGCACCATCACATCCCCCTCGAGTCCCTGCGCGTCGTACAGTCGACCGTTGAGCGCCTCGTGGAGCACCGAGGTGTAGATCCCTTCGGCGGCAACGGTGTTGATCTCGATCGCGGCCTCGCCTTGGGCGCTGGCGTAGAAGACGTCGACACGCGGTCGCGAGCCGGTGCAGAGACTGTTGGGAAACGCGGAGACCGGGGTGAGTGACTGGGTGTCGAGGTCCTGCGCGGGCGTTCGGCAGGCATCCGAGATGATCACGACGTGGGGGGTCTTGCCCCGTTTGGCTGCCTGGATGCTCTTGCCGACGCTGATGGCCGCATTGCCACGGGTCGGTGCGTCCGACAGCATCCAGGTTTCGATCATGTCGACGAGCAGTCCGTGGCCTGCGAAGTAGAGGATCAGCTGGTCGACGCCGGTGGCGACGAGTTCCTCGACCGCGGTCAACACCCCGTCCGAGGTGACCTTGCCATCGGTGTCGGTGAGCAATCGGACAGTGGCCGGATCCATTCCGCCACGATCGGGATCGACTGCCCAGTCGTGCATCTGCTGCGCGCCCGATGCGGCGGCGCGTAGCACCGGCATGCCGGCGCCCGTCCGATCCACGCCGATGAACACTGCTCCTCGATGCATCGAAAGCCTTCTGTCAAAAGGTGTCGACCCTCCTATGCGGGGACTGCTTCAATCGTCTGACCTTCGGTTGGTGCACGCACGAGTAGTGCACTACCTGTTTCCGGCTCCGCGTCGTCGCGTCCTCCACACCCAACGAATTGCGTAGCGCACTACTCGTTACTGCGGTCTCCGATCCGATCACCATCGACATCAGGCGCACCGCTCACGGGCGTCGCGGAAACCCAATACGAGAGGAAACGATCATGGCCAAGAAATACAAGGTGGTCTCGGGTGACACATTGTCGGATTTGGCAAGTCGGTTCTATGGCGATGCCGACCTGTTCGAGGTGATTGCGATCGCGAACGACCTGCCCGATCCGGATTTCATCAGGACCGGTCAGATTTTGCTGATCCCGGGGCTCGCCAAGAAGTACAAAGTGGTCTCGGGTGACACGCTGTCGGAATTGGCCGAGCGGTTCTACGGGGACGGCTCGCTGTTCACGCTGATCGCAGCGGCCAATAAACTCCCCGATCTGGACTTCATCAAGGTCGGCCAGATACTTCGAATTCCCGACCTCTGAACCGGCGCATTACCCATCACCTGCGAGAACCGCCCCAGCCGAGTAACCGGTGGTCCACAAGCAACGGAGCGAAACGCGGCCAGGGTCGGTCGGTACTAGCCGGGCGCCTGGTCGTGCTCGCTGCTTGGGGTGACGTACTGCAGCTGCTGTTCATGCACGTCAGGAAGAAAGTCCTTCCCGTACGCGGATGGGTCGAGCCGCGGGTCGCTGAGGACTTCGGCGTCGCGTAGGGCGTGCATGTACGCGCGATCCTGGGAGATCCGTGCGGTTACCTGACCAGACCCACCAACGGAGCCGTGGCCGGGAATGGCCACATCGACGTCGCCCGCGGCGCCCTCGAGCAGTCGCAGCGCGGCGAGGTAGTCCTCGATCGGATCAGCGGTGCCCATGACGTTGAGCATCGGAATCAGGACATCAGAAAGCATGTCGCCGGCGACGAGAACCCCACGTTCTTCGATGACGAGCGCTGCGTGACCGGGTGCATGCGCATTGTGTTCGATGATCCGGACTCGAGGACCGTCCCAAGGGATCTCTGTGGCCTCGGCCGGCAGAGCGGTGATGTGGCCCAGCAAGTCGAGGGGTACTTGCTCGACGATGTCAGGTGGTATCAGGGTCGTGACGAAGTCCTGAAACTGCGGATCCGCCAGCCGGGCTTGGATAGCACCCGCACAGCGGGCTGTACCGTAACGGGGCGCCGACCCGAGTCGGGGATGCCAGAGCAGGTGATCCCAGTGCGGGTGAGTTGAGAAGCCTGCTATAACGTCCTGGCCCAACTCCTGAAGGTCATTCGCGAGGCAGACCATTTCGTGATCCTGTATTCCGGGATCGATGAGCAATACACCGGACTGGCCTTGTACGACAACAGCATTGCTCTTCATGAACTCGCTCTGGTGGACCAGTATCCCGTCCGCAACCTGCGTCAGCACGTCTGGCTCCTTCTGCTCGCGGCTGGCAGCCGCTAGTCGAGACCGTGGCACTTGGTGTCAATAAAAGCTAAGCAGATGAGTCGAGACGACGCCGTCGCTTCACGAGAGTCATTGCGAATCAACGGCATCCGCAATGCGGCAACTGTGGTGACCGACGCGGGTGGGCTGTGGTCGACTGGTCATTCGTCGGCGGACGACCGTTGCGCGTTGGTGTATCCGGGCATGGGTGCTGATGGGTTGACGGCCCGCGCGTCGCGGAATGCGGCGAGGTTGGATGAGGACGCGCCCATCACGGCGTCGACATTTCCGCGGCTGTAGGTGACGGCTTGTTCTCGCTTCACACCGAGGCGGGCACCGACTTCGACGGCGTCCTGGTCGGCGCCCATGTAGAGGAACTGCCAGTCGTAGTCCTTGGTCTGCTGCTCGACCAGCGACTTGATCGCGGGGTGTGTCCACTCCTCGCTGGCATTCTCCATGCCATCGGTCATGATCGCGACCACGACGTTGCCCGGACGATCGGCCTCGGGCAACGCGGCCAACTTCTGGCCGGTGTCGGTGATCAACCGGCCCATGGCGTCCAACAGTGCGGTGCGCCCTCGCGGCGCCAGGTCGAGGGCTGGGACCTCGGTGACCGGTAGGCCGGAATAGACGACCTCGTAGTCGTTGTCGAACTGGGCCAGCGTCACCGCGCACTCGCCGGTCGCCTTGCGCTGCTCGGCGATGAACGCCGCGAAACCACCTTCGGTGTCGGACTTGATCGACTGCATCGACCCGGACCGGTCCAGCAGGAACACGACCCAGGTCAGGTTCGGATTGGTCATGCGAATCTCCTTGTCTCCCAGTTGTTACGGTCTCAGGTGCTGCGACGTGGTTTGAACCGCAGCGGCGTGGGTTTGTCGGCCGGGTCGACCGCGGTGCCCGCCTCGCGGTCGTACTGCGCGCGGCGCACATCGGCGGCGGTGACCCGACCGTTGGGGCGGGCGTAGTCGGCCAGCATGCTGGTGCGGGCCAGCCGTGGTCCGACGGCGTTCTCCGACAAGCCCGCCGCCGACGCCGCCGACCGGATGCTCACATCGCTCTCGACAACCGCGCGCGCCATCTGCTCATCGAGCATGGCGCTGGCAATGTCGAGAACAGACCGCAGGTGCCGAAGCGCATCGATGGGCGGTGCGTTCTCGGCCCCGTCCAACGCGTCGCGAATCTGGTTGTACCGATCGTCGGACATGAGCCCCAGCGTACCGCAGAAAGTGCGCTACCGCAGAAAGTGCGGACATTTGGATGTATTTGAGCGTACCCGTCCTGGCGGAACTGCTCCTCAACTGACGGTGCAGGCGCACAATTGAGGTATCAGTCTGAAACCTGGGAGCTGCGATGAGCGAGCAACGGTACGACTATTTCGGCGAGATCTTTCAGCGGTACTTCAGATCCGCCATCGATGTCTATCCACGAGCGGGTGGAACTCTCGTACACCAGTTACTCACACTGAGTGACGACGTCCCCGACAGATTGGCGGAGTCCCGGCACGCCGCAGCGGCGTGGGGCAAAGGCGAGATCCCGAACGCCAGGATCACGTCGGAATTCTTCGTGATAACGCAGCACGGATTGATATACGCCGCCGGGTTGAACGAGTCGCGCCATGCGCTGTACTACCTGGCCACGCCGCCCGCATTGTTCGATCCGCTCATCGATCAAGTCGACGTCGCGGAACCGCGTGAGGGCGGGGTAGTCGTGGTGGACAGTCGCGACGGCCGCGAGCTCGCAACCGCGCATCCGATGGACGCCGCGTTGCGCCGGATACTCGATGAGCACATGGCCCTGCGGGTAGATCTGCCCACGTAGCTGAGCCACCACACTCCTTCGTGAGGAGAAAATCGTGGCCTACTACCGTCGACTCGGCGCAATCCCACCCAAGCGACATACCCAGCATCGAAATGCCGATGGGCAGCTGTATTACGAAGAGCTGATGGGGGAGGAGGGCTTCTCGTCCGATTCGTCGCTGCTCTATCACCGGTACATTCCGTCGGCCATTGTCGACGCGACGGTCTGGGACTTGCCAGACCTGACGACGACGCCGAATCATCCCCTCAAGCCACGCCACCTGAAGCTGCACAACCTTTTCCCTGATGACGTGGCTGCCGACGCCGATGTCGTCACGGGACGGCGATTGATCCTCGGCAATGCCGATATCCGTATCTCGTACGTTGTGGCGGCGAAAGAGTCTCCTCTGTACCGGAACTCGATCGGTGACGAAATTGTGTACATCGAATCCGGCTCGGCCACAGTCGAGACCGTGTTCGGTTCGCTGAATGCCACCGAGGGTGACCACGTCCTCATCCCGCGATCGACCACCCACCGCTGGTTACCCCGGGGTCCGGTGCGGGCCTACGTGATGGAGGCCAACAGCCACATCGCGCCGCCGAAACGGTACCTGTCGAAATACGGTCAGTTGTTGGAGCATGCGCCTTATTGCGAGCGAGACCTACATGGCCCGACCGAAACGATCGTGCGCGAGCAGGCCGATGTGGAAGTCCTGGTCAAGCACCGCGGGTCCACCGCGATCGTGGGCACGCGTTTTGTCTACGCGAACCATCCGTTCGATGTGATCGGCTGGGACGGATGTCTCTATCCGTTCACCTTCAACATCTCGGACTTCGAACCGATCACCGGGCGGGTCCACCAGCCGCCGCCTGCCCATCAGGCATTCGAGGGCGACAACTTCGTCATCTGCAACTTCGTTCCCCGCAAGGTGGACTATCACCCGCTGTCGATTCCGGTGCCCTACTACCACTCGAACGTCGACTCGGACGAGATCATGTTCTATGTCGGCGGCGACTACGAAGCGCGCAAGGGGTCCGGTATAGGTCAGGGATCGGTCTCGATCCACCCGGGTGGGCATTCCCACGGACCGCAGCCGGGCGCGTACGAGCGCAGCATCGGCGTCGAATTCTTCGACGAACTCGCGGTCATGGTCGACACCTTCCGGCCGCTCGAACTCGGCGAAGGTGCGGCGGCGTGCGAAGACACCAACTATGCGTGGTCTTGGGCAAGACATGGGCCGAGCGCGACATGACCGGACTCGACGTTCCGGCAGACTCCCAGTTCGGCGTCAACAACCTGCCCTACGGCATCTTTTCCACCCGAGGCACTGACAAGCGCGTCGGTGTACGGATCGGCGACATGGTGGTCGACTTGTCGGTCGCACTCGGCGATACCGTATTCGCGAATCCGTTGCTGAATCCCTTTATGGCACAGGGGCGTCAACGGTGGGTCGACGTGCGTGCACAGATCGCCGCGCTGGCTACAGAGGGCGATGTCCCGGCCGGAGCACTGCACGCGGTCGGTGCTGTGACCCTGTATTTGCCTTTCGAGGTGGCCGACTATGTCGACTTCTACGCATCCGAGCATCACGCCAGTAATTTGGGCCGACTGTTCCGGCCGGACTCCGAACCGCTGATGCCGAATTGGAAACACCTGCCGGTCGGCTACCACGGCCGCGCCGGCACGGTGGTCGTCTCCGGGACCGACATCATCAGGCCTGCCGGCCAACGCAAGACCCCGTCGCAGAGCGCGCCGGACTTCGGTCCCAGCCGACGTCTGGACATCGAGGCCGAAATGGGTTTCGTTGTGGGAGTTCCGTCCGAACGCGGAGCCCCGATCACGCCGGATCAGTTCGCGGAACACGTCTTTGGTGCTGTCATCGTCAATGACTGGTCGGCCCGTGACATCCAGGCCTGGGAGTACGTGCCGCTCGGTCCGTTTCTCGGAAAGAGCTTTGCGACGTCGATCTCGCCGTGGGTGGTGCCACTGCTCGCACTGGAGGAAGCCAGGATCAGCACCCCGATCCAGGATCCTGAACCGTTGCCCTATCTTCGCGAAGGGCGCTCGTGGGCACTCGACATCGATCTTGCGGTCGAATGGAACGGGCACGAGGTGTCGCGACCTCCGTACGGTGCGATGTACTGGTCGCCGGCGCAAATGCTGGCACACACCACGGTCAACGGTGCGTCATCACGCACCGGCGACCTGTTCGCCTCCGGAACGATCTCCGGCCCAGCGAAAGAACAGCGTGGCGCATTCATCGAATTGACCTGGGGAGGAACTGAACCCGTCGCGGTCGGCGATGAGATGCGAACCTTTCTTGAAGACGGAGACGAGGTCGTCATTTCGGCAAGCGCGCCGGGTCCGGGCGGGACGCGGATCGGATTCGGTGATGTTCGCGGACGGATTGTCGGTAGTTGACATCCATGCCGTCGCCGGTGATGGTGGCCTGCGCGTCAGAGGTTGCCGCGGGCGTTCTGTTCCCGCTCGATCGCCTCGAAGAGCGCTTTGAAGTTGCCCTTTCCGAATCCCAGCGAACCGTGCCGCTCGATGAGTTCGAAGAAGAGGGTCGGTCGGTCGACCACAGGCTTGGTGAAGATCTGCAGCAGGTAGCCGTCTTCATCACGGTCGACCAGGATGCCCCGCTTCTGCAGTTCCTCGATGGGAGCTCTGACCGCGCCGATCCGCGCGCGTAGTTCCAAATCCTCGTAGTACGAATCCGGAATGGCCAGGAACTCGATACCTTCATCGACCAGGACGTCGACGGCCGCGAGGATGTCATTGGTCGCGAGCGCGAGATGCTGCACCCCGGGTCCCTGGTAGTACTCCAGGTATTCGTCGATCTGGGACCGCTTCTTGGCGATGGCCGGCTCGTTGATCGGGAACTTCACTCGATGATTGCCGTTGGTCACCACCTTGCTCATCAGCGCGGAATAGTCGGTGGCGATGTCTTCGCCGACGAACTCGGCCATGTTGGTGAACCCCATGACGCGGTTGTAGAAGTGCACCCATTGGTCCATCATTCCCAGTTCGACGTTCCCGACGACGTGGTCGAGTGCCTGGAAGATTCTCCTGGGTGCACCAGGTCGCTTCAGGTACGACGAAGTCCGCTCCACGTAGCCGGGCAGATAAGGCCCGCGGTACCTTGACCGGTCGACCAGTGTGTGGCGGGTGTCGCCGTAGATGGCGATCGACGCCATTCGGACGGTCCCGTTCTCGTCAGACAGGTCGTGCGGTTCGCTGAGAACAGTCGCCCCCTGTGCGCGGGCGTGCCGGATGCATTTGTCGACGTCGGGAACCGACAACGCGATGTCGACAATGCCGTCGCCGTGCTTGCGCTGGTGCTCGATCAGCTTGCTCGCAGGATCCACCGCACCCTTGATGACGAATCGTACTGCGCCACTTTCGAGTACGAAGGCGTGGTGATCACGGTTGCCGGTCGAGGGTCCGGAGTAGGCAACCAGTTCCATGCCAAACGCCGATTGAAAGAAGTGTGAAGTCTGCGTGGCGTTTCCGACGATCCAGACCAGCGCATCCCAGCCGCTGACCGGGAAGGGGTCGCGGTGTCCGTCGTACTCGACGAGGCCGACAAGCTGCCGGAGTTGCTCGAGGTCGAGGTCCGCCAAGTGTTCTTCGTTGGTGAGGGCGTAGTCGATACTCATCGCAGGGCCTTTCTCGGCACCCTTTTGGTGGTAGCCGTACAAACAGATAACCTTCCGACCGGTATTTCGTGCAATCGAGCTATTCGGAGCTAATCAAATTGGTAACAATCGGCCGGTCCGAGGCTGTCCACGCTATACAATCTGTATATATCTCGATGGGTTACTGAACGGCGATGATGGTTCCCGAAGCAACGGTCCTCGACGAGTTGGATTTCGCATTGCTCAGCGCAATGCACGAGTCTCCGCGGGCCGGCGCGCTGGAGTTGTCGCGACAGCTCAGCGTCGCACGAGCAACCGTCCAGGCGCATCTTCGCAGGCTCGAAGAGTCAGGTGTGATCGCGGGATACGAACCCACCATTGGCCTCGCTGCAGCGGGATTTGGAGTCCAAGCTTTTGTGACGCTCGAGATCGCGCAGGGTGATCTGGACAGTGTGACCAACGAACTCGCTTCGATACCAGGCGTTTTGGAGGCGTACGCCACAACGGGATCAGGCGACGTGCTGTGTCGTATCGCTGCAGCATCTCATGATGGTCTTCAGTCCACTTTGATCGAACTGAACCGATCCACTGTCGTGACCCGATCGACAAGCGTGATCGCACTGTCGGTGATCATTCCACTGCGCACCATGCCTCTGTTGAAGACTCTCGATCCAACCCGAGATACGAAAGCTCCTGCCTTTCGGAAGTCTCGAAGGGCGCCATAGGTACCGGCAATCGGTGACCAACGTCCCCCGACACCACGCGTACGCACCAGTAGCGTCAGACTGTCAATATCCGGAGCCATGTCGTGGCGTCGGTGAACCGGTTGTCGCGGTCCTCGAGATTCGAGGTGAGCGCTCACGCACCGACCGGCTGTTCGGGAAAGGTACACAATGACCAACATCCTGATCGCCTACGGAACCACCGAAGGGCAGACCGCAAAGATCGCCGAGTACATCGCGGACGTGGTGCGCAGCCACGGCTTCGAGGCGGAAGTGATCAACATCGAGGAAGCCCACGACGTCGCGCCCGACACTTACGACGGCGTCATCGTGGGGGCCTCCATCCATATGGGCAAACACGAGAAGCACGTGGTCAAGTTCGTGGAGCAGCAGCGCGATGCGCTCGACCGGTTACCTTCGGCGTTCTTCTCGGTGAGCCTCTCAGCCCATGGCGATACCGAGGAGGCCCAGGGATACGTCGAGCAGCTCGAGAAGGACACCAGGTGGGTTCCGCCCCGCGTCGCCTTGTTCGGCGGTGCGCTTCTCTACACCCACTATGGGTTCGCGAAGCGCCACATCATGAAGAGGATCGCCCACGACAGGCCAGGCGGCCTGGGCACCGATACCTCGCGCGACTATGTCTACACCGAGTGGGACGGCGTGCGGCGGTTCGTCGAGGACTTCTTGACCGACCTGGCGTCCGCGCGTGGGGCGGGGAGCGCCGAACCGAGCTAGAATGACGAAATATCTTGAACAGCAGGATGTTTCGCGACCGAGATGCGTTCGGAGGCATACGGGTCGAGAGACGTCACGGTCCTCCGCGTCGATCGTTCGCGCGTTGGTGGCAGGCGCGCGGGGAGATAATCTGGTGGTTGGTCAGTAGTCCAAGAGAGTTCTGAGGGTGTGTAGCCATGGCGGTGAACGAGGACGCGCGGATGTGTGAGCGATGCGCGCAGAAGTGGTTCGCAGGCCGGTCTGCCAAGGCACCGAAGCCGCGTTGGTACGACGAGGGTGGGGCGCTGTGGGGAAGTGGGGCCGCACGAGTCGCGCGACTGCCAGGTAATCATGAACGTTCGCTCGCCAGTCGCGATCTATGGTCTCGGTGCCCGAACTGCGGCTCAACCAGGGTCAAGACCGTCAGTCATCGGAATTTTGTTCCGACCGGCGCACAGAGCGGGGTACCGTGGCCGCCAGCTCCTGCACCCTGGTCGCCGGCTCCCGCGAACATTTCCGGATTGCCCTCGTGGCTGAATTCGCCGCACAACCTCCCCAAAAATGAGAATCCACTCTGGACTGCGTTCAAGGCATTTATGAAGGTTCACTGGCGGATCGTTCTCGCGATTTTCTGCAGCATCGGGGCGGTCGTGATGCCGTTCGGCGGTGAGACGGTGGGAGACAAGGTCGGAGGGTCGCTTGCCTACCTCGCAGGCGCAGTTGTCTTCTGGACGCTACACGCCCGGCACGTCGCCCCGGAGAGATCTCTGACACCGGCGCCGGCGGGTCCACTGTACGACGAGGTGGACATGACAATCGACGACGGATGGTCGCGGCGTCTGTCGAGCTGCCGGATGAAGGCGGGCGTCTTCAATGAAGTCGGCGCCGCCACCAAGTCCGACGCGGTCAGGTCTTGGTTGTCGTCTATTTCGGACGACACTGACGCGCAGCTCGTCGTAGCCGACGACCTCGCTGCCCTCGGGCGATCAATAGAACCGGGGTTTAGCGGGGACGATGAGCCGAAGAACGTGGCTGCACGCGAGGCCTGGTCCCGGCTCGGTGTATTTGAGACCGGCCTGGACGACGCAATCACGAGTGCTGCGCAGATCAGACTCAACTCGCTATCGCCCGGTACCAACCTCGAAATGATCCGTGGTCAGCTCGAGATGCTGAAGAGTCAGCTCCCCTCGTTAGACCAGCGTTAGCGGGTCGATTCCGGGCTTGAGGGCTCGGTCGCCGCCGAGCGTGCCGATCCGACCGCCGAGCGTGCCCACATTACCGCCGAGCGGGCCGAAAATACCTATGCAACAACATTTTTGGCACACTCGACGGTGATTACGGCACGCTCGAGGGACCTAGAGTCGGCGGCACCACACCGCCGGCGTGCAGGATTCGGTTTGGTGGTGCCGTCGGCAGCTGCGGGATCCTGTCAGAAGCTTACAGCCTGTCCATTTCACGCCACATCGCTGCATGCTCGATGAATGAGTAGTGGCTGGGGTAATGCTTTGGCCGGTCGGTCTTTTCGGCGCCCACGAACTGGGCCCGCACAGCGGCCAGAAGGCGGTGGCGCCACACCGCGGGTCCGGCTGGCTCGCCTCGCCGGGCGCTGCGGCGCGGTTGCACGCCAAGATTCGCTGCTATTTCGGTCATTTCGACCACTCCCTGAGATTCGATCTTCAGGTGCCCGGTCCCGCCGGACCCCTCATGACCGCAAAACTACGAGTGAACGCGCGAGACATCACGAGTAGTTGAATACCCGATTTCCTGGCGACCCTGCCGCGTAGCACACGTATTCAGGAACACGCGTGCTACATCACGACGTCCAGCTGGGGCGGTGTGCCCTCTTTCGAGGGCGGTGTCCTGTTCGTGCCGAGGACGTCGACCCGGCCGGGTTTCTGGTCCACGGCGAGATCGGTAAGCGCTACGCCGCTATGGGCTGGGAAACCGGGCCGCTCGGGCTACCCACGTGCGACGAGAAGTCAGTCGCGGGAACCGACAACATCACCCAAACCTTCGAGCATGGTCGGCTGACCTGGTCACCGACCGGAGTGGTGGTCACCCTCGAACAGACCGAATCGAAGGGGAAGTAGAAGATCGAGCGGACCTTCCCGGTGCGTTCGCCGGTGCGCTGGGCAACGTCGAGGCGAAGGTTGAAGCGATGGCTTCGCAGTCCCGGGCTGCTGTTTTGTCGAATCATACAGTGGAGGAGCGATATTCGCGTTTGTTGATGCTGGGTGTTCGGCAGTTGTCAAGTCGAGTTGTTGTGGACAGTCAGGCATTCGATGGGTGATTTGCACTCGCGTCAGCGGGATTCTATGACGAAGAGTTCAGGCCGCTGCAGTCATGCTCCTGTTCAGCTGACGGTGATGCGGACCTTCGCGAAGTTTGCGTTGTGGTCGCGCATCAGGATCGCGGTGTTATTTGACGTCGATCGTTCTGGCGTGTCAGTGGTGACGATCCAGCCGACGAAGTACTGGCCTGCCGGGACGGAATTGGGTATCCGCACGTTGAGCGAACCGCTCCACCAGCTGGTGAATGTATTCCAGGTGAAGGAAGCTATCTCGTGATCGCTGGCGGTGATCACCTCGTTTGTTGAGAGGTAGAACTTCAACCGGACGTTCTGCGCAGCGACATTGCCCCGGTTCTCTACATGAACGAAGCTGATTGTGGCGGTATCGCCACGGCGCACCGCCTCGGTTGATATGCGGGTCATGACGAGGTTCCCGGCGGTACCGGGGTTGTCGTGCGCCTGTGACCAGGTTGCCATGTCGGTGAATTGGGCAATGTTCCAAGTCCCAGCACCTTTGTTGGAATTCACCCACTGCAGCATGGCCCGCACTCCCTGATGGTCGTCCCGCCTGGAGTACCACAGGGAGCCATAGTTTGGGGGTTGCCGGAACGTTCCTGGATATAGCAGCGCCATCCGCGCGGTCTCATGGTTCAGCGTCAATGCATGCCCGAACTCGTGAGTCAGCGATTTGCGGAACTGGGCCTCGTTTGCGGCGATAGCCGGGTTGATGAGGATGTCGGTCTCGCGGATCCTGTTGTTGCTGTCGACCCAGGTGTAGCAGACACCGTTGGCGGAGAGCACGTTCCACGTGTCGAAGCCGCCAGCGGTCATCTGTGCGTTGGTCAAGACACCGACACTGTTCTGGTTGTTGTTGGCCACAGGCAACCGGTTGCGTATTGGCTGTCCGTCGGCTGTGGTGATCTTGTACGCGAAGAGGCCGAGATTGTTGTTGACCAGGGTGTTCCAACTCCCACGGCAGTGGCTGGTCCAGGCCCAGTTGTTGTCATCAGGCATGAAATGAAAGTGACTCTGGAAAGCAGTGACGTGGCTGCCTATGAGGACCGCGCGGAGAGGGCCTTCGCTCACGGTGCCACGCTCCGACTCCTGACCCGGCCTCTGAGTGCTCGTCGGCGGCGGGCTTGTCAGCGGTGGGGCCGCAGGGTCTTCTTCCTCTTCGACGGCCGAACGATCTTCCGACGGTGAAAGCCGGCTGTTGCGGGCTCGGAGATACTGCACGACCGCTTGCAGGTTCAGCGCACGCTGTCGCGCGACGGACGCCTCCGGAGGCGCAGGCAGCGGTTCCGATGCCTCGTCTGGAGAGCCCTCCATCGGTTCGATTGGCCTCGCGATTGGCCGCACGTAGCGAAGCGACTCGTAAGTCGGCGACGCCTGAGCGACGGGACCCTGCTGACTTTCGATCAGAACACGGCCGGCGGCGTCGGCTACCGCGTCGCCGTCGTCGTGGACCTGCAGGACCTGCCGAAGCCACAAATCCTCTCCGACACGGTCGGCGAAAATCACGTAGCGCTCGCCGGGGATCAAATTGAACGAATCTTCGGTCGAGACACTCGAGCCGTCCGGATATACGCCGCCCGTGTCTTTGACGGTGACAAACTCACCTGCCGACTGCCCGCGAAGAAGTTCGTTGATTCTGAACACATAACTGGTTCTGAGTACGCCCAGTCCTTCCGGTGTGTAACGCACACCGTCAGCCAGGCTGACATCGGCGACGAGGTCCGAGGAGCGTAGCTGGTCTGAGATATCCGGGCCCCGGACATCCCCAGTGAGAACGTCTTTCGCGACCTGGACATCCTCCACGCGATCGACCTGGTCACCTACATTGGCACTTTCACTGTCCTCATCAAACTCAGACATGCTTGGCTCCGTTCAACAGACGATCTGGGTATCAACCATTTGTCACAATGATGCAAGGCCCGCATCCATTGGTCCCGAGTAGTCGACTACCTCAATCGTCGGTCGAGGGAACTTGTGTGGGCGAGCCGAAGACAACCGGTACCGTTTGGGTACCGAAACCTGCACCATGTTGGTATCGACGGGCACCGTGACATTGCCGACTCGTGCTGACAAACCTTTCACTACGCTGAGGTGTCAGCGATCTTCTGAATTATCCAGTGCCAGCACTTCATTGAGCACGGCCCGCAGCGCCGGGCTCGGGTCATGGCGTCGCCAGGCGACGCGGAGGTCGACGTCGAGACTGCGCTCTTCCAGCGGAACGAACACGATGTGTGGATCGGTGACGTTCTCTGCCACCGACGCCACAGTGAGATGGCAACCGACTTCGGCGCTCACCAGTGCAAGTGCAGTCTGCGTGTCAGGGGCGATCTGTACGACCTCGGCGACGAAGTCGTTCTCGCTGGCCAGTCGTCTGAGGCGATCAGGCAGAACTGCACCCTCGTGTGGAGGAAGGGAAACAAAGCCGTCGCCCGCCAACCGGGCGATCGACAGGTGCTGGGCGCCGGCAAGAGCGTGGGAGTCCGGCAGAGCCACCACGAGCGAGTCGGTCATCACCACCTGCGTCTGGACGTCGGCGGGAATGACGTCCCAGCGACCGAGTGCAAGGTCGGTCTCGCCCTGAACCAGTTTTTTCATCGCCGGCTGAGCGAAGTTCTGGCTCGACAATTCGAGTTTGATACCCGGACTCTGAGATCGGACGACGCGGGCCAATCGGGCCACCAGTCGGTGAGTCGATACTCCCGCGAACGCGATTCGCACGGTCCCGACCTCCCCGTCTTCTGCCGATTGCACTGCACCCTCGGCCCGGCGTAGAGCTTCGAGGACCTCCTGCGCCGGACCGATGAGCGCGTGTCCGCTGGCGGTGAGGCGTACGGAGCGGGTGTTGCGGTCGAACAATCGCGTCCCCAGCTCGCGTTCGAGGTTCTTGATGGTTCGACTCAACGGCGGTTGGGCAATGTGCAGCCGTTCGGCCGCGCGACCGAAGTGGAGTTCTTCAGCGACGGCGAGAAATGATCGAAGCTGATCAATGTCCATTTCTGACTCCATCCTGCGATAATTCCTAAATTGGTATCACAGAACCGCTGATTAAGTATTGGGCTGATAGTAGTTTGGGCGACAGTGGCTGCCGAAAAGGTCGAATCGTTGGTCGCCATCGGTGTGGACCACCTGGCCCGTTGACCGGTGTCAGACGACTCCGGGACGATTGTTGATGGAGTCGATCACTTCCTGCATCGCGTCGAGTTCGTCAGTTGTCATGCCGAAGGCGGCCATTCGGCCGATGGGTATCGAGGCCATCATCTGGGCCATGTCGATGCCGATCGACGCACCGTCGGTTTCTGCATTCATTCCGCCAGGAGCGTTCGTGGCCAGGTGCAAGAGCAGGGGCTGGCCAGCTGGATTGGCCATCAACTCACCGAAGGTTGTGTCCATCGTGATCGGGATGTCGCGCTTGTCGCCCGACAACGTGAACGTCGTGGTCGCGCGGATGTCGCGGCTCGACGCTCCTGCGCTGACGTCGTAGTCCCCGTCTTCGACCAGCCATTCGTGGGTGCGGACATCCCAGTACGCGAGCGCACGGCGTTCGATCTGCACCGAGACACTCTCGCCGGCGCCGGGTTCCAGGTCCACAGTTGCAAACTCCTTGAGTTCGCGAACCGGGCGGATGACGGCCGAGTCGTTCTTTGACGTATAGAACTGAACGACTTCGCGACCGGCGCGTTCTCCGGTGTTGGTGATGGTGACACTCACCGTGACGGTGGTATCGGCGGTGCTGACGGTGAGGTCCGAGTAGGTGAAGGTCGTGTACGACAGGCCGTGGCCGAACGGGTATGTGACGTCGTTGGCGCGCGCGTCGTACCACCGATAGCCGACGAATTGTCCTTCACCATAAAGCGTATGAGAGTTCTCGCCGGGGAAGTTGAGGTACGCCGGCACATCTTGTAGACGGATGGGCACCGTTTCGGTCAACCTGCCCGATGGGTTGACTTTGCCGAACAACACGTCGGCGATGGCGCCGCCGCCGGCTTGGCCGAGCAGGGCGCCGTCGAGGAGGGCGGTGGCTGCCCGGGTAACCGGCGCGAGCCGTAGGACACCGCCATGGGAGAGCACGACGACTGTATTGGGTTGTTGCTGAACGATGTCGGTGAGTAGATCGAGCTGTTCACTCGGCAGTTCGATGTGTTTGCGATCGAAGCCTTCGGATTCCTGTGTGGCCGCCAGGCCCAGAAACACGACTGCAACGTCTGCCTCGGTGGAAGCTTTGACGGCTGCCGGGTGCAGGGTGGCGTCCTCGGTGCCGTCGGTGGTGAATCCGCGGGCAAATGACACTGTTCCCGCAGCTGCCAGGGCCCGGATCTCCTCCAGGGGAGAATCCACTTGGGTCGGGTTGACATGCGAGCTGCCGCCACCCTGGTAGCGGGGAGTCTCGGCGAAATCGCCAACCACTGCGATGTTTTGGCCGCCGGACAGCGGTAGTAGATCCCGGTCGTTCTTGAGAAGAACCACGCAACGGCCGGCGATTTCGCGAGCGAGCGCGTGGTGGGCGCTCAGGTCGGGGTTGGTGATGGGAGCGTCCCGACCACGCAGTACCTTCGCGCCGAGTTCAGCGATGGCGGTGGCGGCTCGGTCGACAGCCGCCGACCCGAGGGCGCCGGCCTCTACTGCGTTTGCCGCGGCTGCATCGGGAACGTCACTGCCGCCGGGCATCTGGAGGTCGAGGCCGGCCGCGACTGCGGCTACCCGATCCCGAACGGCACCCCAATCGCTGACCACGGCACCGTCAAATCCCCAGTCCTCGCGAAGGACGGACGTGAGCAACCAGTGGTTTTCAGCGGCGTAGACACCGTTGATGCGGTTGTACGAGCACATCACAGTCCACGGCGCAGAGGTGCGGACGATATGTTCGAAGGCTCTGAGATAGATTTCCTGCAATGTCCGTTCGTCCACATCCGAACTGGCCCGCATGCGATCGTGTTCGGCGTTGTTGACGGCGAAGTGCTTGAGGGATGCACCTACGCCGGTGCCTTGGAGACCATCGACCCAGGCACTACCCAAAATGCCTGTGAGAATGGGGTCTTCGGAGTAGTACTCGAAGTTCCGGCCGCAGCGTGGGTCGCGCTTGATGTTGATCCCGGGGCCGAGGAGGATGTCGACGCCAAGGCTCCGGGCCTCGAGTCCGAGAGCCTCGCCGACTCGGTGCACCAGGTCCCGGTCCCAACTCTGTCCGAGCCCTACCGCCGGCGGAAAGCAGGTCGCGGGCTCGCTCCCGGCGAGGCCGAGGTGGTCTGTCGCTCCGGCTTGCCTGCGGACACCGTGTGGGCCATCGGTGAGCACCATCGATGGCACAGTCCCGATCGCCTTGGTGGTCCAGAAGTCAGCTCCACTACCTAGGGCAGATTTCTGCCGGAGTGAGAGATCGGGGATCGATGGTGTGCTCATGTACTGCACCTCCGGGTTGACTGGCGGTGGCTCTCACCGCAAACGGACAAAGTCATTTACGGCGAATCGAGAAGTACGCCTGCCTGAGCGACGAACCAAGTGCGCCACTGTTGCCCATCCCAGTTGCGATCGCGTACGAGCATCAACCAGACCCGACGTGAGGCGAGTGTCCACAGGGCGTCGACTGTGTGGCCGTCGGGTTCTCGTCCCAGTATCAACGATGCTGCCCATCGCACTTCATCCCAGCGTGTGTTCTCACGAACGACCAATCGCGCTGCGGCCTCTGTGTCGGTGACGGCGGCCTGATCGAGCACGTTTTGTATCTCCGCCGAACGCTCATGGGCTCCGCAAAGCCATTGCGCACCAGCTGCAAGTCGAGACGCTCTGTCTCCCACCGCCATGTGTCGATACTCCGGCATGTCGCGGACCGGAACCAGCTGGCCATCCGACAAAGCCAGGTCGATACATGCATCGAGCAGTTCCAGCTTCGACTCGAACTGCTGATACACGGTCTGCCGCGTGACACCCGCGGCGTGTGCGACTCCAGCCATCGTCGTTGCCACCCAACCGACCGAGACAAACATTTCGTGCGCAGCACGAAGGACTGAGCGCCTGTTGTCGCGAGCGCGTTCCGTCCGCAGTTCCGACGAGTAGGTCCGGGCCATTCGAACAGCGTATACCCATTTGAAATTACTCTGTGTAACTTGAATTAATCCACCGACGAAAGAGAGCTGATGTTCACTTCCGAAAGCAGTCGCACAGTCTTGACATCATTGGGAGACTTGCACATTCGCGTTGTGGGAGAGGGGCCGCCCGCTGTCGCATGGCACAGCATGTTCGTCGACGCGAGCAGCTGGGACCGCGTGGTGCCGGCCCTTTCTGCGCATCGACGCCTCTTCCTGATCGACGCGCCCTCAGCGGGGTTGAGTGATCCGCTGAAGGAGGCCACCGATATTTCAGGATGCACTCGTGCGGCTATCGAGGTCCTCGAGGCGCTCGATGCAGAACTCGACGGTCCCGTGGATTGGATCGGAAACGCCTGGGGTGGGCACGTCGGCATGGAACTCGCCGCCACTCGCCCCGAGTATGTTCGCAGTCTCGTCGCAATCAGCGCGCCGACACGTCCGATCGATCGGGGCCAGCGCTTGAAAGTTGCTGCACTCAAGCCGCTTTACCGCGCGTTCGGTCCACGGGGTTTGCCTGCCAGGGCAATCGAGGAGACCCTGTTCACCGATGACACCCGGAGCAACGATCCCGGTGCGCTCGAATTGCTCCGGACCTCGATGCGCCGATCCGGCAAGGCGGCAATGGTTCGCGCCATCGAGACCGCCATCCTCAACCGCACGGATCTGAGCTGGGCGACCGCGCGGATCGACTGCCCGGTGCTGTTTGTGACGACGGATGATCGTGGCGAATGGACACCGGAGGAGGCTCGCGCGGTGGCGACGACGATGACGAATGCGCGGGAAGTGACCATCCACGGTTCGCGGGTCATTCCGGCGATCGAACAACCGGACGCCCTGGCCCGCGTGGTGGCATCCTTCTGGGCGGCGCGGATCAACAACTCCCGCGCAGTGAGCGAGTAGACCAAGCCGTCGTCATTTTCCTGGATGTTTCGAACAATTGGTATTGCAACTGAATACACGGTGTCGGACGAATTAAGCTCTCGGATCGCCGCGTGTAACCGCCACCGGCAGTTTGGCATGAGTCAGTCCAACCACACCAAGATGAACACGGACCCACGATTTCGTTAAGAAGTATCAATTTTCCTGCGGTGCTGTAAACGGACTGCGACAATTCGTCCGTCACGAATACTTCCTATTTGCGGGAGCGGTGCGCAGTATGAGAGTCGTCGTAGCTTTGGGCGGGAACGCGCTTCTACGTCGTGGACAGCTGATGTCGACCGAAAATCAACGGAAGAACATCCAGCTGGCGTGCGACCATCTCGCGCCGATCGCCCAACAGCACGAGCTCATAATTTCGCACGGAAACGGCCCACAGATTGGCCTGCTGGCGCTGGAAGAAGCGGCGTACGAGCCGGTGCCTGAGGCGCCGCTCGATGTCTTGGGGGCGGAAACGCAGGGCATGATCGGTTATCTCATCGAACAGGAGCTCGGCAATCGGCTTCCCTTCGAGAAGCCGCTGGCGTCCCTGTTGACCATGATCGAGATCGATCCCGATGATCCGGCATTCGCTGACCCGAGCAAGCCGATCGGTCCGCTTTACGACAAGTCCACGGCTGACAAGCTGGCGGCAGAACGGGGCTGGACATTCAAGCTTGACGGCGATCACCTGCGCCGCGTCGTGCCATCGCCGGTCCCGCAACGCATCTTTGAGCGCCAGCCCATCCAGTGGCTGCTCGAGAAGGGCTGCGTGGTGATCTGCGCCGGAGGCGGCGGGATCCCCACCGCTTATCAAGCGGGCAGGCAGCTGATCGGCGTCGAGGCGGTGATCGACAAAGACAGTGCCAGCGCCTTGCTGGCACGCGACATCGAGGCCGACATCCTGATCATGGCCACCGACGCACCTGCGGTTTACGTGGGTTTCGGCACTGCTGCGCAACGGGCCGTCGCGGAGGCCGATCCCGATTTGCTACTCACCAAGTACCGATCGGAGTTCGCGGCGGGGTCCATGCTGCCCAAGGTCATTGCCGCGAGCGACTTTGCGAAGACGACGGGCAATCCCGCCATGATCGGTGCGCTGGCTGACATCGACGCCATGCTCGCCGGCAGCGCAGGCACCCGCATCTCAACCGCCCGCGCCGGCGTCACATTCACCGACGGCCAATTGACTGAACCGTCCATCTAGTCAACGCAACATAAGGAGATCGCAATGCCGTTGGGAGTGTTTTCCGAGGTTGGCAAGCTGCGCAGAGTCATGGTCCACCGGCCCGGCCTCGAGCACACCCGTCTGACTCCGTCGAATGCCGAGGAGTTGTTGTTTGACGACGTCTTGTGGGTCAGCAGGGCAAAAGCCGAGCACGACATGTTCTGTGAAGCCATGCGGGAGCGTGGCGTCGAGGTTTTCCTGGCGGAGCGACTGTTGGCCGAGGCACTGGTCAAGCCCGAGGCGACGGACTGGGTCAGCACTCATGTTCTGAGCGAGCGCCAGGTGGGTATCGCCGCATCGCTGCGAGCCCGTGAATGGCTGGAGACCGCGGACGCGGCGTTGGTGACCGAGTTTCTGATCGGCGGAATAACAAGAGCTGACGTCACCAAAGACGTTGGCCTCGAGTGGAAGTCGTCCGATCCGACGAGCATGCTCGTGCCGCCGCTGCCCAACTTCTTGTTCCAGCGCGACCCGTCGTGCTGGATCTTCGGCGGGGTCACCATCAACCCGATGACCAAGCCGGCCCGAATGCCGGAAACGATGATCATGGAGGCGATCTACCGCTTCCATCCGATGTTCGCCGCCGAGAACTTCCCGATCTGGCTGGGTGGGTCCGACGAGAACTGGGGACGCTGCCACGTGGAGGGCGGTGACGTGCAGCCGATCGGCAACGGCACCGTGATGATCGGCATGGGCGAGCGGACGACGCCCCAGGCGGTGGTCTGGATCGCCCGGTCGCTGTTTCGGGCAGGTGCAGCAAAGCAGGTGCTCGCGGTGCATTTGCCGAAGTCACGCAGCTACATGCACCTGGATACCGTGATCACGATGTGTGACCGAGACCTCGTCACATTGTTCCCCCAGGTTGTGAATGGGGCGCGCACCTGGGCGATCCGCCCGGGTGAGTCGGCCGAAGACCTTGTGACCGAGGAGCAGAACGGGTCGTTGCCCGAACTGATGGCCAAGGCGCTCGGGGTGGACAAGATGCGCATCATCGAAACCGGCGGGGACACATTCGGGGCCGAGCGAGAGCAATGGGACGACGGCAACAACGTCGTCGCGCTGGAACCCGGGGTGGTGATTGCGTACGAGCGAAACACCGGGACGAACACCGCACTGCGGAAAGCCGGAATCGAAGTGATCACGATCGAAGGATTCGAACTCGGCCGTGGCCGCGGCGGATCTCACTGCATGACCTGTCCCATTGAGCGCGACTCGGCCTTCTGAATCAGGAGATCCAATGTCATTCAACTTGCGAAATCGCAGTTTTCTCAAAGAGATCGACTTCGAACCGGCTGAGTTGCGGTATCTGCTGAAGCTGTCGGAGGCGCTGAAGATCGCGAAGTACATCGGCACGGAGGGCAAGCGGCTACAGGGAAAGGAGATCGCGCTCATCTTCGCGAAGACCTCCACCCGCACCCGGTCGGCGTTCGAGGTGGCCGCTTACGACGAGGGCGCGCAGGTGACCTATCTGGATCCGTCCGGATCGCAGATGGGCCACAAGGAGTCCATCGCCGACACTGCGAGGGTTCTGGGCCGGATGTACGACGCGATCGAATACCGGGGCAGCAAGCAGTCGGAAGTCGAGGAACTCGCCGAGTACGCGGGCGTGCCCGTGTACAACGGCCTGACCGACGAATGGCATCCGACGCAGATGCTCGCCGACTTCCTGACGATGTACGAATCGAGCAACAAGCCCTACGACGCGATTTCCTACGCGTTTGTGGGCGACTGCCGGTTCAACATGGCACGGTCACTGCTGATCATGGGTGCGCTCATGGGCAGTGATGTCCGGCTGGGCGGCCCGAAGGACCTGCAACCACCCAAGGACGTCGTTGACCTGGCTCACGAGGTGGCGAAGAAGACGGGTGCGCAGATCACCATCACCGACGACGTAACCGAAGCGGTCCGCGGGGTGGACTTCATCCATACCGACGTGTGGGTATCGATGGGCGAGCCAAAAGATGTGTGGACCGACCGGGTCAAGCTGCTTGCTCCCTACCAGGTGAACGCCGAGCTGACGGCCTCCACCGGCAACCCGAGAGTCAAGTTCATGCACTGCCTGCCGGCATTCCACGCCCCGAACACCACCGTCGGGAAGGAAATGATGGAGCACACCGGCATGAGCTCCGGCCTCGAAGTCACCGACGAGGTCTTCGAGTCGGCGGCCAGCATCGTCTTCGACCAAGCCGAGAACCGCCTCCACACCATCAAGGCAGTCCTCGTCGCAACGCTCGGCATTTAAGGAGGATGAGCCATGGCTGACGTGCCATCCGATCCGAGCGGAGACGTTCTCGCGCCTCGGCCCGAAGAGTCCGCGGCTGGATCCGACAAGGGCAGTTTCGGCCCGCCGACGGCGATCGCGCTCATCATGGGCAGCATCATCGGCGTCGGAATATTCAATCTGCCGACGTCGCTGTCCGGCTACGGACCGATCACCTTGGTTTCGATGGGGCTCACCACGGTGGGCGCCATCGCGCTGGCTCTGCTGTTCGCTTCGCTGTCGCGCCGCGTCCCGGCGGACGGCGGCCCGTACGCGTACTCACGGGTCGCATTCGGCAACCCGGTCGGCTTCTTCAACGCTTGGTCCTACTGGATCACCGCATGGGCCGGCAACGCGGGTATCGCCGTCGGCTGGGTGCTGTACGTCGAGGAGTTCATCAACACGGACCACAGCAAGTGGTTCACGGTCCTGCTGGTGCTGATCGGCCTCTGGATCCCCGCGCTCATCAACCTGTCCGGCGTCAAGAACATGGGATCGGTCCAGCTCTTGACCACCATCCTGAAGTTCGCGGGACTCGCCTTCATGGCCATCGTCGGCTTGTTCTTCATCAAGAGCGCCAACTACACGCCCTGGAACGTCAGCACCGAAAGCGCGATCGGAGCCATCGGCGGCGGCATGGCGATCGCACTGTTCAGCTACTTGGGCGTCGAGGTCGCATCGGTCGCGGCCGGCAAAGTCCGCGATCCTGACCGAAACGTTCCACGGTCCACGGTGCTCGGTACCCTCGCCTGCGCCGTCGTCTACATGCTGTCTCTGACGGCCGTCTTCGGCATCCTGCCGAACTCCGTGCTGCAGGAGTCCACCGCACCGTTCTCGGATGCGGTCAACGAGATGTTCGGTGGCTCCTGGGCCGGATACGTCATGTCGATCATCGTCATCGTCTCGGGCTTCGGAGCGCTGAACGGCTGGACCATGATTTGCGCCGAGATGCCGCTCGCAGCTGCTAAAGACGGCCTTTTCCCAGTGCGGTTCAAACAACTGACCAAGCATGGGGTACCGGCATTCGGCATCATCTCATCCACCGTTCTGGCATCGATCGCCGTGGGGGTCAACTACCTGGGCTCTGGCGGAGCCACCGTGTTCACCACGCTCGTGTTGATGACCGGCATCACCTCCGCCATTCCGTATGGGTTTTCGGCGCTGGCCCAGTTGAAGTGGCGTCTCGCCGACCGGCGCGCCATGCAGGGCGCACGATTCGCGCGTGACATGGTCGTCGCCGTCATCTCGTTGGTGTTCTCAATTCTGTTCATCTGGTACTCACGCAACACCGGACAGAGCACCTTTGTGTATTGGGCTCCGTTCCTTTTGGCGGGGGGCGCCCTATTACTCGGCATTCCCGTCTACGCTGCCCAAAAGGACAAGATGACCGGCGAACCCGACCCGGTGCCGCCGTACCGCTGAAGGTAACGCCGCCTCCCAATCGCTTCCGTCGGTGTGAACGTGAGGAGTTCATTGATGACGGCAGCACGGTCGGCCTTCAGCCTGCCTTTGGTCAGTTCGATCGCAGAGAACGTTGAACTCGCCCAACTCGGGGAACAGCTTGGCTACGAAGATGTTTGGATCGCCGATACAGCCACGATCGATGTGTTCGTCCTGGCGGCCATGGTTGGGTCGGCCACCGCGGCTCTGCGGATCGGGACCGCAGTCATACCGGTGTTCACCCGGCCACCCGCGCTTCTCGCCGCGGCGGCGGCCTCGGTCAGTCAGGTCACTGGACCGGATCGATTCATCCTGGGGCTCGGATCGTCGTCACCGGCGATTGTCGACGACTGGTGCGGAATACCCTTCGAACGCCCGGTCACCCGTGTCCGCGAAACCATCGAAGCGCTCCGATCAATGTTCTCCGAGCCCAAGACCACATTCTCCGGGGATACCCTTCGTGTGAAGAACTTTCGTCTGAACGTGCCGTCCGCCGGTGAGATCCCACTGTGGATTGGTGCGCAGCGGCCGATGATGGCGGGTACAGCCGGCGAATTTGCGGATGGTGTGGCGTGCAACTTCATCCCGGCTTCTTCGATCCAGATGTTCAAACAGACGGTTGCAGATGGTGCCGCGCGGGCGGGGAAGACCGATCCGCTCCCTTTGGTCGTGCGATTGCAGACGATCGTGACCGACGACAGGGCGTCCGGGCTGGAGACCTTGCGAGCGTCGATAGGCCCCTATCTGGCAACCCCGACGTACAACTCCTTTCTCGCCTCGTGCGGATATGAAGCCGAAGCCGCGAAGATCAAGGCGGGCTGGGAGAATCGGAACCGAGCTGATCTGGCTGCTGGTGTCACCGACGAACTGATCGCGGACCTCACCATCGTCGGTGACGAAGCCGAATGCCGGGAACGGCTGGAGGCTTTCACCGATGCCGGCGTCGACATTCCGATGATCCATCCTGTGGTTCGAAGCAAAGACGAGGCCGCTGCGATGCTCAAAGCATTGGCCCCGCGCTAGCGGTTTTCCAGTGATCGGCCTCCGACCGGCTTCCGGATGACCGAACGCCCGGACTTTGCTCAGTCACTTCGACACCTGTACAACATGATTGGACCAGCAAAATGACGTCCCTACCGGTCGCCGAGCTTCACCTCCATCTCGAGGGAACCCTCGAGCCAGAGACCATCTTCAGTCTCGCCGAACGAAACAAGATCACTCTGCCTTACGCCGACGTGGATGAACTCAGGAGTCGGTTCGAGTTCGCGGATCTCCAGTCATTTCTCGATCTGTACTACGCCAACATGTCGACGTTGCGGACCGCGGCCGATTTCGCCGACATGACCAATGCCTATCTGGCGCGAGCAGCGCTCGCCGGTGTACGACACGCGGAGGTGTTCCTCGACCCGCAAGCCCACCTGGTCAGGGGAGTCGCACTTGAAGAGGTGATGGAGGGAGTCAGCTCGGCGCTCAGTACCTCCCTCGAAAGTCACGGTGTCAGCACCGGTCTGATCGTTTCGATGCTGCGCGACCATAGTGCGGCGTCGGCCATGTCCGTCCTTGAAGACGTGCTTGCGCTCGGAACTCCGATGCTCGGGATCGGACTCGACTCCGCGGAGGTCGGATACCCGCCATCGAAGTTCGTGGACGTGTATGCGAAGGCGCGCGCCGAAGGTTTGCACCTCGTCGCGCATGCAGGTGAAGAGGGCCCGCCGGAATACATTTGGGAGGCTTTGGATCTGCTCGGTGTCGAACGCATCGACCATGGAATAAGGTGCCTCGAGGATGAGGCGCTCGTCAAACGGCTCGTGGAGGACCGTGTTCCGTTGACCGTATGTCCGCTGTCGAATGTCAGCCTGAAATCGGTTGATCAGCTCTCTGACCACCCCCTGCGGACAATGCTCCGCAAGGGCCTCAACGTGTCCGTAAACTCTGACGATCCCGCATATTTCGGCGGATACGTCGACGACAACCTGAATGGGGTCCGCGACGCGCTCGACCTCAATGCTGACGATCTTGCGACGTTGGCGAGAAACTCGGTCACCGGATCATTCGCGAATGATGCCCGCAAAGCTGAACTGCTGGCGGAGATATCGGTCGCGGTGCAGACACTCTGAGAGCAATTGAGAACACCAATAGCCTTCTGCGCGAATACTTCCCAAATATTCGACAAGGCCGACGATTCACGTTAGATTGCAACAACTTTCAGCCTGATGTTGAGGGAAGTTTGTCTCGAGGGCGACGGATGAGATGGACTCCATACCTTCAGATCCTTTGTACAGGTAACGAATTGCGATCCAAGCAGCTCAACATCCGGCCCGCAGCCCTGCCAGGTATCGGCTGCACTCGTACGCGTTCTGCACACGCCTGAGCGGCCATCTCCGAAAGTTATTGTTTACCCACCGTTTCCGTTCGGTCGAGCCGGCGGATCAGTGCCGCACGGTACGGAGTGGTTTAAGAAGATATCAAGTAAACCGGACATCGCCTGGGTGACAGCCCAGTTGAGTAGGTGCTCAAATTCTGCGACGGCGCCCTCGCTGTTTGTAGAAGACATTCAGGTAGGTGCCCGGGCGTGGCCACCGGTTCGCCTTCGCTCACCGTGCGTGGCTCAGGCGGTCAGCAATTCATCTAGATCGCGCACCACCACGTCCGCCCCGGCCACTCGCATCGCCGCCGCCTGATTTCCCCCTACGTGGTCGATCCCGACCACGTACCCGAACCCGCCGGCACGCCCGGCCTGCACCCCCGACAACGCGTCCTCGAACACCGCGGTCTCAGGTGGGGTCGCACCGAACGCCGCCGCACCGGCGAGGAACGAATCCGGAGCGGGCTTGCCCCGCATGCCGGTCCGGGAGATCTCGATGCCGTCGATCCGGTACTGCACGAACCGGCTCAGACCAGTCGCGTCCAGCACCGCCTTGCTGTTGATCGACGAGGTCACCACTCCGATCCGCAATCCGCGGCGCTGCACCGCAGCCAAGTACCGGATCGAACCCGGATACGCCGCCACCGCGCCGCCCGCGAGCGCGGCCAGGAATGTCGCATTCTTGGCGGCGCCGATCATCTGCACCGTTTCCGCGGACGCGTCGATGTGCCGCGAGCGCAGGAACGTGCGTACCCCATCGGTGATCAGGCGGCCATCGATGTGATCGAGATAGTCCTGCTCGTCGAACGGTAGGTACTCTTCGCCGGCTTGCGCGCGCAGGAAAGTGTCAAACGTACGCTTCCAGGCTTCGCGGTGCACCACGGTGGTACTCGCCAGCACGCCGTCCAGGTCGAACAACACGACCGTGATCGAATCGGGTAGGCCCAGCACGGAATTCAGAGTACCCGAGAGCACATCTGCTCAGACCTGCAGAGCACTCGCCCAACTCGGCTGTGGCCGGATGACGACGTCGTGGCCGTTTTCGGGCTCGACCAGCTGGTCGGTCGAGGTGCACAGGGTGCGGGCGATGGAAGATCTAGGCTATCGACCATGAGCCACCATCACCACGGTGCCCACGGGAACCACCGGCACGCCGGCGACAGCCACGAGCCGAACTACGCTCTGCCCCAAATTCTCGACCTCGACGCCGAGATTCTCGACGGGCCGCTGAGCGCCGTACGCGCCGACATCGCCGTGTTGGCCGACGAGCCGGTACGCAGCATCCTCGATCTCGGAGCAGGTACGGGGACAGGCACATTCGGGCTCCTGCAGCACTTCGCGGGCTCGCACGTAGTGGCTGTCGACGGGTCCACCGACATGCTCGAGCACTTGCAGCGCCGTGCCGAGCACCTCGGTCTCGCCGACCGGGTCACCACCGTGCACGCGGACCTCGACGAGGGCGTGCCTGAGCTCGACCTGGTCGACCTCGCGTGGGCGTCGGGCTCGCTGCACCACCTGGCTGATCCCGACCGCAGTCTCGTTCAGGTGGCGGCCGCGATCCGACCAGGTGGTCTGCTGGCGATCGTCGAGCTCACCGGACATCCCCGGTTCCTGACCGACGGCGCATCGGGCGCCGCTGCGGAGGCCAAGGCCCACACCTTGCTCGCCGTCGACCGCACCGTGGACATGCCCGCAATGGGCAGCGACTGGGGAGCGCGTCTGGCCCGGGCAGGCCTGGTCGTCGAGTTGGACCGTCCGATCGTGGTCGACCTTCCGCCACCGCTGCCGGACGTGGTCGGCACGTATGCCTTTGCCGTCCTGACGCGCATCCGTGGCGCAGTCGCCGAGCGACTCGGCGCCGCCGACCTCGACCATCTCGATCGGCTTCTCGACGGCGGACCGAGCGACGTCCGTTACCGGAGCGACCTGTATGTCAGGACGAAACGACAGCTGCTGATCGCGCGCAGGCCGGCATCGGGATGACGGACACTTCGGCACTACTGCTTACCTTCCGCGTACCCAGCGTGGTCGGCGTCCCCGTAGGTCTGGCTGGCGCAAGGCGTTGACAATCGGCGGATTGCAGTAGCGCTTCTGCGTGCGTCCCTGCCGTCGCGGACGATGCTTCGTATCGCGGAACTCGACCTGACGCGGCGACCATCGTTTCCCATGACAATCGTTGGGGGGAATGAAAAGATGTCGTGGACGCGCTCGCGGGCAGGATCGGTACGAGTTGGGAGTGACGGTGGACGTTCGCAGGATTGTGGTCGGTTCGGCGCTGGCCGTTGGAGTTGGTGTGGCGGGGATGATCGGAGCGGGCGCAGTCAGCGCGGCGCCGGGTATCTCCTACGACGGCGGCCCCGGTGACCCGGTAGGAATCGGCGACAACTCGGCCACCGGTGCGCAGGCCGATGCGTCCAACGACAACCGGGCGTTGGCGATCAGCGTGTTCCGACCTGCCGCGGCTACGGCGGTTGGTCAGAACAGGACTGGGAACACGGTGATCGCACTCGATGGCACGGCAGGGTTCCTGAAAGACTACATAGACCCGTATACCGGCGACCACGACAATCTGGTGGTGGTAACCAACGGCAACGCTGCGATTCACGGTGAGTGGAACAACGTGTACGTCTCAGGCAGCACGGTTTCGAACCTGCCCATTGCCACCTACCCGGATGGCTCCCAGGCGTTCGCGTATGGCAGGGGGTTGCCTGGCCTTCCCAATATCGTGGTAGCGGTCTGCGGACAGCGGCTCGCGGGAAGCGAAATCGTCTTTGACGTTTCCGGAAGCGTTTTTTGCCAGCCGTAGGACCCCTGACTGCCTGGCACCGCAAACAACAGACCCGGATGTAGCAAACAACGCGCGGCACACCCTGTTGGATTGAAAGCTCGTTCATTCCACGTGCGATCGGTCAATAATATTGGGCGCCTGCCGATTACCGATGGAGTAGTGGATATTCGCGATCGCAGGCGGTAGTTGCGGCACTTCGGGTCGGTTTGAGAGCGCAGACCCGGCGAACACTCCGGTTGAGGCGATTGAATTGGCCGAACGGCCACGCCCACCTGGCCGCCGCGAAGTGGCCGTTGATTGGATCAAGGTACTGCGACGGAGTCATTGAGGTAGTCGACTACTCGTGCGCCCACAGCTGACGTGATCGTAGATTTCAATCACGGTCGCGGCGGTGTCTCGGCCGACCACAGACGCGAGGAGCGGAGTGCGGATGGCCACCAACTACACCGTCGTCCCCGGTGACACCCTCTGGGACATAGCCATCCGATTCTATGGACGCGGCGAGCTGTTCCCGGTCATCGCCGACGCCAATCATCTGCCCAACCCCGACCTCATATTTCCGGGGCAACAACTACTCATTCCCGACCTCGCGCCGCCGCCGACCCCACCGGTGCCACCACCGCCGGACCCGCCGACCGAACCCAAGCCGCCGGAGCTCCCTGCGGAACCGATCGACTTTCGGCTGCTGCGTACCGACGATCTGGTCGATCTCGATTGCACCGCCGTGGGGTTTGTGATCGAGACACCCGCGGGCCCCGGTGTGCCCGAGCCGCCGCGCCCGCCCACGGAGGTCCGGTACACCGTTGTCCCCGGTGACACACTCTGGGACATCGCCGCACGGTTTTACGGTGACCCTCGCCGGTACCCGGAGATAGTCGCAGCCAATGCGATACCCAACCCCGACTTGATCTTTCCCGGTCAGGTCTTTCTCATCCCAGGGATCGCCGGGCCACCCGGACCGGCGCCGGAAGTCCCGGTGGTCGACCCGACGCGACATCTCCGGGCGGTCGCCGACGACGCCCACATCGTCGTGCGGTTCGGGCCACAGAACATCTATGAAGAGCGATTCCCGGGTACGCCGGCTGGACAGCCCTCAAAGATCTTCGCTGCGCGGGAGTCCCGGGTGGTGTTCGGCGTGCCGGTGGGAACGCGGATCGAGTTCTCGACGGCCGGTGTGCTGCGGGCATTGCCGCTGTTCGCACTCAACGTGTCACCGTCGGCGAGTGCACGGCCCGAAGACGGTGCGCCGCCCGTGGAGCTGCCGGATCGTCCGGCACCGCTGACCGAACGGGAAACCGCGATCGAGGCACCCTTCCGGTTGATCGTGTCACCGAGCCCTCGCGGTGCGTTCCACCACCCGATCGAACCCTATGCCGCGCTCGATGATTCAGCGCGCATCGAACTGTGGACCACTCGGCTCGCGGTGCGTCGAGAAGTGGACGGTGTGCTGACCGAGATCGATCAGAAGGATCAGGTCCAGCGGATTGTCCGGGCACTACACACTCGCAACGATGATCCCGGGCAACCGCCGATTTTCGAGGGATCGTTGAAGCCCGAGTACCGCGCTGACATTGTTGCGCTCACCTCGCACCGCACCGATGAGCAGGGCGCTGCGGTTGAACCCGAGCCGCTGGCGGTTCGTAAGCTGGTGCTGAGCGCGGTCGGCGCCTGGATCGACTGGTCGGCGAAGTGGGATCCGACTCCGGCGAACAGGATTCTCGCCTACCGGCACCTGGCACCGATGGGACGCGATGCCTATGTGCGCGTGGATATTCCAGGATTACTGTACCCTTTCGGGCACGCCGCGACGCTCGTCGACATCACCGAACGGCAGATCAAACCCGGACCCAACCCGGTGGCCACCCTGATCAAGAGGCAGTTCATCGTGGTGCGCGAGCCGACTCGCACGTATCGGGGAGCTGGGAGTACGAAGCCCTTTGCGATGCCGTTCACCGAGATGTCGGTGCGCCCGCTGGTCACGCCGGATATCAAACCGGTCGCGGGGGTGGCACCGTTTGTCGCGGAGGTCGAGGGGTTCGGCAACTTCCGCTGGCGTATGTCTGCGATTGATCATGCAAAGCAAATCATCGAAATGGAGACGCCGCTGGTGTTCGTGCCGCTCCTGCACGTCGACACCGACGCGAAGTTCACCGCGGTGATGACGGCGGCCGCCGCGGCCTGGACACCGACGGTGCGATCAGAGCTCGCGATTCTCGACAAGGACATCGCGATGGCGCCGCAGACCACGGCCGGCGACACAACATTTCGAACTGAATCACTCGGATTCGAGGCAGATGCCGATGCGGCGGCCCGGATCGTGGCTCCTCGGTTGGCGGCGGCGGACCTGGTCGTCCCGGCGCTCAGCGCACTCAACGGCGGCGCCGCGCCGGTATCGGTGACGTATGACGATGACTACGCGGCAAAGGGTTTCGCGGCCGGCGGCCCCGCGGAGGTGTTCTTGACCCTGGTCACCCCGACCCGCCTCGACTTCGGCGGGGGAAGCGACAAGGGCGGCGGATTTGTCCAGCCGAACGTGGGGATTGCGGCACTCTCGCGAACGTTGGGAGCGATCGGCGACAAGAACGTCACGGCCGGAAGCCCGCTGGCAAACGGCAAGTTCGATCCGGCAGCGTTTCTGGGTGGGGCCGGGGCCAAGCTGTTCGGGTTGTTCTCCCTCCTTGACATCGTGCAGGGGGCGGGCCTCGACAGGGCCCCCGAATTGGTCTCCGAAGCGCTTGATCTCGTGAGTGGTCTGCGGTCGGAGGTCAGTCGGCTCTCCATCGCTACCGATTCGCTGACAGCTGATCTGGCAGTCGCCATCGCCAAGGACACATCGGCGACGGGCAAAGACCAGTTGCAGGTGCTGGCCGACACCACTGCCGCACTGAAGACCCAACTACCGGGCGCCGCCGAGGAACTCGCGGCGGCATTCGAAGCGTTGCTGGCCGGCAAGGTGGCAGACGCCATCGGCGCAGCAGATCGTCTGAAGGTTCGGGTGAGCACGGCGGGCGTGCTGATTGCCAGCCCGCACCTGCCCGCAGCGTCCCGGGCGATGCTCGAAAAGCCCTACAACGCCGTCCAGCACATCATCGATGTCGCCTCGAACCCCGACGTCGTGATGTTGGTGAAAGCGCTGACGGCGACATCCACCGGTGTCCTGCGATTCGACTGGACACCGCCACTTGGGCCGTGGCCCAAGAACTCGTCCGGCAACCAACGAGTGTTCATCCCGTCCCCGAACGGGTTGACGATCAGCGCCGAGGTACGCACCGGGGATGCACCCGGATCGGGCATCGACGTCAGTGCCCAGCTCACCGATTTCGAACTCGCCTTGCTGCCGGGTGCAGAGTTGATGGCGATGCGGTTCACGCGCATGGGCTTTCGGGTGGCAAGCGGTCGCAAACCCGAGATCGATGTGGTGTTCGGTGGACTCGAGTTCCGCGGACCGCTCGAGTTCATCGAGAAGCTTCGGCAGGTCATCCCCTTCGACGGATTCTCCGACCCGCCCTTTGTGGATATCTCACCCGGCGGGGTCAAGGCTGGGTTCGAACTAGCGCTACCGTCTATTCCGCTCGGCGTCTTCAACCTGGAAAACATTGCGTTGCTTGCTGACTGCCATGTCCCGTTCATCGGCGAAGCGGTGACGGTGGGTTTCGGATTCTGCCGCAAGGAAGCACCTTTCCGGCTCACGGTGATGGCCATCGGAGGCGGCGGCTGGGTCGGTATCCGGCTGAGTCCGGCCGGCCTGGTCCTCCTGGAAATGGGTTTGGAAGCCGGCGCCGCCCTGAGCCTGGATTTCGGAGTCGCCTCCGGGTCGGTGTCGGTGATGATCGGCATCTATCTGCGACTCGAAGGTGAGCGGGGCCAACTGACCGGCTACTTCCGGATCCGCGGTGAAGTGGACGTATTGGGTCTGGCCTCGGCATCGTTGACGCTGGAGCTGTCACTCACATACGACACCTTCACGGGCAAACTCGTCGGGCGGGCAAGTCTCGTGCTCGAAGTCGAGGTTTTGTTCTTCTCGGCATCGGTCGAAGTGACCGTGGAACGGCGCCTCGCCGGCTCGCGCGGCGACCCGAGCCTGCGGGACATCATGCCACCCGAACGTGGCGGTAACAACATGTGGGACAATTACTTCGACGCATTTGCGATTGGGGCCTGAGCCATGGCGACCACCAGACTGATGACAACCGTCCTTCCGCATTCGGTGTCAGCGGGCGCGGCGTACCACCTTTCGCTGTTCTTCACCCACCGACTCGTCCCGGATGCTGTCGCGGGGGGTGCCGAGGCGGCGGGCACGCTGGCCGACTTCCCGGCAATCGTCGATTGGCCGGGCTCGCTCAGTCGCGCGAATGTCGCGCTGCGCATCAACAATTCACCGAATCCGGTGGCGTGCACCTTGCAGACCGCGGCCATCAACCCGGCGGCGTGGGCCGCGGCGTTTCCGTCCACCACTTTGGTCACCGGGTTTCCGCGCAGCACACTCGCGTCCAGCGCGCCTTGGCGATCGTTTCCGGCGTCGGCGATGCCCGATCACGGACTCGACGCGCACTACTCGTCGGTATTTTCGTCACCCGTCACCCCGCCCGCGGTCGGTGAAAGCCGACTGGCCACCGCAGTCCTGGAATATTTCGGCACGATCGACGGCGCGGGACCTCTGGTCGACGAGTTCGTCAAACACCGCCGCAACCCGGACGGTCACCGCCGGAATATCGAGCGGGCCGGTCGAGAGCGCGCCGAGGCGACGCGGGACGGCTGCGACTGCAGTGACGGTGAACCCCTGTTCCCGCAGCAGGATTCACTGCTGGGGAAGCTACTTGACCGGCCGGCGGGTCAGCCGCCGATGTTCGAGACCTTCGATCGGGCAGTGACCGCACACCTGGATGGTCTGCTGCATCCGGCCGCGCCCGATGGGCCGGCCGGACCGAATGTCGCCCGTCGCGCCGACAGCCCGGTTCAGAAGATGCTTCTGGACAGTCACGCCGCCGCCGAATACTACCGTCGCCCAGAGCAACCGGCGCCGCTGCCGCTGGCGCCCGGGGAGAAACGACCCCGACCGGACAAGCAACAGGTCGAGTTCCATGCGCTGGCTGCGGCAGCCGGAAACACCCCGGCCCTGGCACGCAGCCTCGGATTCGTGGTGGATGTCAAGCTGGAGGACCCGTCGTTGCTGGCAGGTGCCACCAGCATCTCCTGTGAGGTGACGATCCCCGGGGTGCAGACCCTACTGTCGCCGCTGACCGAATGCACCACCATCGGTGAGGCATTCATGGCCACCACCGGCGCCGACACCCGTTGGGAGTCGGGATTCTTGACGGTCGGTCTGCCGGAATACCGGGTCTTGGACCTCGACCCCGACGCGGCCGGACTCAAACTCGAACAACACCTTCGTGGCGTCGCCCGCGCGCAGGCCGCCGAATTCAATGGTGACGGCGGCAACTTCGCACCGGCAACACTGCGATCCAACGGCTTTGCGATCGCCAACACCCGCCGGGTGACAAATGTGCGGGGGACGGTGGGCGCCGCCGAGGCCCGTCGGACAGACGTCCTGGCCACCGACCCCGGCGCGACGCCGCAGCGCTTCGGATTCGGCGAACTCGTCCGCGGACTCCAGGTGCAGGTGTGGGACGACCACACCCGCCGATGGCACAGCCTGCACGAACGACGAGTGACCGTCGACGTGAACGGGACCGTGGTGCTCAGCGCCGTCCCGGACACGGGCATGCTCCAGGGCGCGGCGCCGAGTCGTGTCCCTGGCGCCGCGGCCAATCCCTATTACCTGCACGAGGTTGTCGCCGGCTGGGATGGTTGGAGTCTGTCAGCGGCCCGACCCGGGCTGAACATCGTCCACGACAGCGGCCAGGGTGCCGATCCCGGCAGTGAGGTCATCACCGACGGGGTCGAGGACCGCCCGGGCACCTTCAGGGTGCAGAGTTCAGCGGCTCCCGGGACATTGCCCGCATTGCGGTACGGCCGTCGCTACGCGTTCCGGATTCTTGGCGTGGATCTGGCCGGCAACGTGGTCGCGCATTCCACCGAGACCACGGATCCTGCAGTCATCGATGCAGCGACGGTCGCAGCGGCCGACGCGCATCTGAAGAAGTTACGGCAGGAGACCGAAAACCGTGACAGCACCGGGCTATTGATGGCGCAGAGGCCGGCGACCGCACCGGGGCAATCGCCTCGCGGCCTCGTCGGGCGTGTCCATGACGCGATGGCACGGATCGAACGAACAGCGGCCACCCTCAAGGTCCGACCGCACTTGGGTACGCGGCCGCCGACTTCGCGGCACTGTTCGCACTTTCGGGCAGCCCCAACACGGTCACCACACCGCGACCGTTCCTGCGCTGGGACCCCATCGCTGAACCGACCGTGGTGCCGCGCCGCCGATTCACCTTCGCCGAATCGCTGAACCGCCTGGTGATCCGGACCGACAGTGGCGGGTCGAGTACCACGGAGCGTCACCTGCTGCCGCCGAAGACCAGCCAGATCGAAGCCGAACACAACGGCCTCTTCGACCACTTGATGACCTCGGGGGACCCGGCAGCACGACGGCGCGCCTACGCCACCGCACTGCGCGAGCGAGGCAACCTCTTTCACACGACGGTCCAGGATCTCGACGATCCACAGCGCACCAATCCGGTGCCATGGCCGGTGACCCTGGAATCGGCGCCGACGGTGAATCCAGACGCGGCGGTCACCCTCGACGAGTTGCAGCATCGCGGTGTCCGGAACAATCAGGACGACCCATTCCCACCCGAAGTCCAGCCCGCAGCAGGACAATACGTCGTCCACGACACCAACGAACTGATCGTCCCGTACCTGCCCGATCCGATGGCACGCGGCATCGCGCTGATCTTCTACGAGGCAGGCAGCGACCACCATCTCGCCGACCGGCGCATCCTCCAGTCGGTGACACTGCGCTACCCAGGTCAGTGGCCCACGATCACGGGACTACGGTTCGTGCTCCACACTGCGGACCAACTGACGGCGGAGCAGAACGGAAACGAAGTCCGGGTGGGTCTACCCCCGGGGGAACAGGTCGGTGTTGCCGTTTCGTCCATCGTCGATTCCGACGATCTGGAGAAGTTGGGCCTGTGGCGATTTCACGCGGTGCACGATCCGGCTGTATCCGAAGCCGATCGTGAAATCCTGACCGCAGCGGCGACAGACGGGTGGTTGTGGTGGCTGACCCCGAGCACGGATCTGCGGCTGGTGAACGCCACCCCACGGCCCGCGGTGCCCCCGGCGATCACCGCGCTGACCACAACACCCAGGACGCCGTGGAACGTTGGTGCCGAGATCATCGGCACGGTCAACATCCACGGTGCCAGCACCGACAATGTCGAGCTGCGGGCCACATGGTCCGAGATTGTCGACGATCCCGCGCTCCCGGCGCCTGCAGCGGTGACCGGTTCCGAGGTGGTCACCAAATTTCAGGTGGGACAACAGGAAACGGTGTCGATATTCTCCATCTCCACTGCCGCCGGCTCTCGTCCGGTGGGGGTACCGGAACGACCGGCCGTACACGCGTTGCCCGATGGCAAGTTTCGGGTGGTCAACTATCACCTGCAGGGATCGTCGCGGTACCGCGAGTTCTTCGAGCCCACCCAGCTGCCACCCGTCGACGATGCTCAGTCGGCGGGTAACGTTGTCCAGCTCCGCCATCTGAGCTCAGTTGTGCCACCCAAACCTGTTGTGTACGAAATTCTCCCGGTGTTCTTCTGGGAAGAACACCGCGAGCCGGCGCACCCGTTTGCTGTCCGGCGTATTCGTCGCAGCGGTCTGCGGATCTGGTTGGAGCGGCCATGGCTGGCCAGCGGTGAAGGGGAGGTGCTTGCGGTCATGATCGGGCCCCGCGACACACCCGAGACGCAGCGCGACATCGTCAGTTTGTGGGGTCGGGATCCATCTGCGGAGGGACCCGGTCCGGCCACCGCCACCGAACTCCCGTTGTTGCCCGCCTGGGAAGAGCGCGCCCTCGATCTGAAGGTGGACCTGCAGGGTACTGCCGGGCGCCCGTATGGCCGGGTCGCCGCGAACAGCACGATCAGCGGGTACCTGTTCACCCCGGAATACGACGAGGGTCGCCGACGCTGGTTCGTCGATGTGCGATTCGACGCAGAGGACCAAGCCTGGCCTTTCGTCCGGCTCAATGTTGCGCGCTACCAACCGAATGCGATTGACGGGTGTCACTTCTCGGCTGATACCAACACCGATTTCGTGCAGCTCCTGCCGGAACGGATCTGCACCCTGAGCCGACCCGAGGACGGCGCGGTCCGGGTGACCGTCAGCGGGACATTCGCGGTCACGGACATACCGGGAGCGGAGGCAGCCGCGGCGGGCCTGGATGCGACCGCCGCACACCTCGCAAAACTTCAGCACAGCAGGAAGTTCCGAGCCAGCCTGCAGACCCGTCCCGATCGCGCCACCTCCGACCTGGATTGGGTCACCGTCACGAGCGTCGATTGTGTGGTCGAAGGTGCCGATCCGGTGTCGTTCGCAGGAACGTGGAGTGGGGAGTTGCCGTTGGACCCGGCAATTCGGTTGGCCACGCCGGGCGAAGGCGCGAACATCCGAGTTCTGGTGGAGGAACGGGAACTGTTGCCGACCGATCCCGATCCCGGGCAGGTGACACCGCAGAGTGTGTCCCGCATCGTGTACGCCGACAGTCTGCATCTTTGAACCGGAAGTAGAGCCAAACACTGTGGGGGATAAGCATGGTCGGTTCCTCGGTATCGACCTCGACGGCCCGTCACCTACCGCAACCAATTGAAAGGAAACTACATCATGGGACTCCAGAGCATGCTGCTCACCTCGCCTTCCCCCGATCCGCAGTTGGAGAGCTGCCTGGTGTCGGATCCAGCACATATCGGAGAGGGGATTCACGACGTCGGCGAGCACGTGTGGCGGATTCAGATTGCCCTCAACGAACTCGACGAAGCCGACCTCGAGGTCGACGGTGTCTACGGAGGTGACACCGGCGACGCGGTGGAAGACTACAAGAACAAGCGCGGCATTCTGGGTCCCGGCCAGGTGACCGCCGACCGCATTGTCGGCAAACGCACGATCAGAAGCATTGACGACGAGGTCCTCGAATTCGAGAACCTGACTCCGCCGAGTGTCGGGCTGGTATCGCCGACCGAAGCGGGTGACCCGCACAATCATTCGCTGTGTCCTACTCCACCGCGGGTCTCCGCGCCGGGTGCGGACAATCGCGCCCAGCATCGAGGCACGCCGATCAATCCGATCGGTAACGCCATGCGGATCAACATCTTCGGTGAAGGCGAAACCGACTATCTCGGCTTCGCCGACTTCGCCACCGAAGCGCAGCACGCCAACGGGCGACCGTTGACCTCGACATTGGCCAGTGGCTGCGCCAGCGATATTTGTATGCGAAGTGCGCCCATCAACTCGGTCACGCTCAACGAGATTCGGCGGCTGGCTCAGTCGGCCCTGGTCGGTGGATGTCGCTTCACATACGCATCGAACCAGGAGAAGTTCGCGACCCCGCGCGCCGACATCCTCAGCCTCGGCACCGTCATCCAGCAACACCGCATTGCCGATCCGAGCAATCCAGGTAATCCCCAATTCGACATGGAGGTCTGGGTTGTCGACATGTTCTGACGAGTGATTCCGACCTGGCATGGACGTTTCGGTGGAAGCAGATGCCTGCGGCCGGTGGGCCCGGCTATCAGATCCACCTCATTTTGAACGAGCTTCTTGATCTTGGTGTACTTCGTCTAGAGGTGGCCTTCGAGGAATTGTGCGGTTCCTCGCCCGAATGACCAGTCTCCGCGGGTGTTCGCCGTGACCGAGATGATCAAATCTTCCGGCGACAGTCCGGTCTCTTGTTCTAGGCGCTCTGCGAGTGCTTGGTACATCTTGACTTTCTTTGCTTCGTCGCGGCCCTGCTGGAATATCTGTACGACGACTATGTTCACCGATCGCTGGAAGCCGAGACCGCTGTCTTCGACGATGATGTGTCCGGGTTTGTGTTCCGTGATGACCTGGTACCGGTCGCCTACGGGAGCGTCAAAGGTGTCGAGCATGACCTGCTGGATCGCGTCGGCCAACACTTTCACTTGTGCTGGAGTGCGGCGGTTTTCGATGATGTCGATGCGGACGAGTGGCATTGAGATGTCCTGTCGTTCTGGGTCCGTTGAATGGTGGAACTGCGGAGCTAGCAGTTTTCCGGGAATCCGAGGTTGATGCCGCCATGGCTTGGGTCGAGCCAGCGACTTGTGACCGCTTTTCCTCGTGTGAAGAAGTGGACACCTTCGGTGCCATGCGCGTGGGTGTCGCCGAACAGACTGTTCTTCCACCCACCAAAGCTGTAGTAAGCCATGGGGACTGGGATGGGTACGTTGATTCCCACCATGCCGACTTCGACTTCGTTCTGGAATCGACGTGCCGCTCCGCCATCGTTGGTGAAGATGGCCGTGCCGTTACCGTACGGGTTGGAGTTGATCAGTTCGAGCGCTTCGTCGTAGCTGTCGACGCGGATGACGGAGAGGACAGGACCGAAGATCTCATCGGTGTAGATGGACATGTCGGGGGTGACGTGATCGATGAGTGTTGGTCCGAGCCAGAAGCCATCGGCGCCGCCGTCAGCAATCACCTTGCGGCCATCGACGACGATGGTTGCGCCCGCTTCCTCACCTGCATCGACGTAGGAGGCAACCTTGTCACGGTGGGCCTTGGTCACCAACGGGCCCATGTCGGCGTCGCGAGTGCCGTCGCCGGTCTTGAGAGGTGTTGTGCGTTCGGCGATCTTGTGAACGAGCTGGTCGGCGATGTCGCCGACGGCCACGAGTGCGGAGATGGCCATGCATCGTTCACCGGCGGAGCCGAAGCCGGCGTTGACCATTGCGTCCGCAGCGAGGTCGAGGTCTGCGTCGGGTAGCACGATGGCGTGATTCTTCGCGCCGCCGAGCGCCTGGACGCGTTTGCCGTTTGCGGTTCCGTTGGAGTAGACGTATTTGGCGATGGGGGTGGAGCCGACGAAGGAGATTGCTTTGATGGTCTTGTTCGTGAGGAGTTCGTCAACTGCGAGCTTGTCGCCCTGCAGGACGTTGAACACGCCCGGCGGAAGGCCGGCTTCTTCCCAGAGTTCGGCGAGCCAGATGCTGGCGGAAGGGTCCTTTTCCGAGGGCTTGAGGACTACGGTGTTGCCGGCCGCGATGGCGACAGGGAAGAACCACATCGGGACCATCGCGGGAAAGTTGAAGGGGGAGATGATTCCGACGGGGCCGAGGGGTTGGCGGATGGAGTAGACGTCGATGTTGGTGGACGCGTTCTCGGTGAAGCCGCCTTTGAGAAGGTGCGGAATCCCGCAGGCGAACTCGACGACCTCTTGGCCGCGACTGATCTCGCCGAGAGCGTCCGACAGAACCTTTCCGTGTTCAGCGGTGATGATCTCGGCGAGCTCACCCTTCTTGGCGTTCAACAGTTCTCGGAAGGTGAAGAGAATTTGTGTCCGTTTGGCCAGTGAGGTGTCGCGCCAGCCAGGGAATGCCGTCGCGGCTGCATCGATGACTGCGCGGGCGTCCTCGGTGTTCGCCAGCGTCAACCGGCTGGTGATGTTGCCGGTGGCCGGATTGGTGACGGGTGCGGTCTCGCTGGACGTTCCGGCGAATGGTTTGCCGTCGATCCAGTGTCCAATGATGGTTTCGCTCATGATGTTTCAGTCCTTGTGTCTTCAGAAGATGGTGTAGGCCTTGCGCAATGTCTCTGTGACGTCCCAGCGACCGCTCCATCCGGGAGGCAGGGTCACATAGTCGCCGGGGGATATCTCGACCGACGTGCCGGTTTGGTCGTCGGTCAGTGTGGCGCGGCCGGAGATGATGTAGCAGGTTTCGGTGTTCGGCCGGTTCACGACCGGCCAGCCGCCGGGTCGGCATTCCCAGATGCCGACCTGTGCAGCGGTGCCGCTCTCAACGGTCAGGGTCGCGAGTTGTGGGTCCCCGCTGTCGGCGCCGGGTCGTTGCCCTGCAGGTGTCAGGTCGCCCGTGACCGCGGTGTTGTGGAGGTGGATGAGCGCGGGCATTGGTGTGTCTTTCTGTGTGAGTGATGGATGTGGGTCAGTGCGCCCCGGTGAGCTTTTCGAGCATTCCCGAGATCTTGGAGGGTCGGCCGGTGATGCGTTCTTCGAGGTCAGCTGCTGTGGCGGCTTGCAATCCGGAGTTGACGCCGATCCAGCGGAATGGCTCGACTTCCCATTTGCGGGAACGGTGATCGACGATGGGCAGTCTGTTGAGCTCGCCGTCGGCGCCGGTGATCAGATTGCGCAGGACGCGCCCCGCGAGATTGCTGGTTGCGACACCGTCGCCTACATAGGGTCCGGCCCACGCCATCTTCGCCGAGCGGTCGTATCCGACGGAGGGGAACCAGTCGCGGGGTACGCCGAGCGGCCCGCCCCACCGGTGAGTGATCTCGACGTCGGCGAGCGAGGGGAAGAACTCATGCATCGTCGCGACGATCTTGTTGTGGATCTTGGTGTTGACGTCGAACTCCGGCGATACGGCGGACCGGAAATGGTAGGGCGCACCGCGGCCGCCGAACACAAGTCTTCCCTCGGTGGTGACGTGGGCGTAGATGCGCAGGTTGCGCAGGTCGTTGAACGCGGTACGCGTGTTCAGGCCCAGTGCTGACTGAGTCGCTTCGGGAAGCGGTTCGGTGGCGACAACAAGTGAGTACAGCGGTGCGACATTGCGGCGATATTGCGGAAACTCGGGTGTGAATGCTTCGGTTGCCCGGACCACCACGGACGCGGTGACCGTTCCGCCTGCCGTGGTGGCCGTGCCGTGGCCGAAATCGGTGACAGCGGTGTCTTCGTAGATGACGCCACCGTGGCTTTCCACCCACGACGCAAGCCCGAGTACCAACTTATCTGGGTGCAGCAGTGCGCAGTGCGGGGTGTAGACGCCGCCGCGCACTCCGTCCGCGTTGATCTTCTCCGAGGCGGTTTCGGCGTCGAGAAGTGACCATTGGCCCGGCATCCCGAAGGCGGTGGCGCTGGCGACCTGAGCTCGAGCGCGTTCGAGCTGCGCTCTCGATCGTGCCAGCGAGACAAAGCCTTCCGGGGCGAAGTCGCAGTCGATGTCTTCGGCTGCGGTGACCCGGCCGACCTCGGCGACGGTGTCGTTCATCGCGTGCTGGAGTTCGATTGCCGCATTGTGGTCGTACAGTTTCTCGACTCGGCCGAGCGATACCGGGAAGATCGCCGAACACCAGCCTCCGTTGCGGCCGGATGCACCGAATCCGGCGTATTCACGTTCCAGGAGAATCACTTTGAGTGCGGGATTCTCTTTGAGGAGGTAGTACGCGGCCCACAGGCCGGTGAATCCGGCGCCGATGATGGCGACGTCGGCGGTGATGTTCGAATCCAGCGGCGCCCTGCGAGTGATCGTCGCTCGATCGTCGAGCCATAAGGGCACTCCCTGTGAGGTCTTCCCTCCCGCGCGTGCATCGTTCACAACCATTGAATGCCTCCTTGCGGCTTCGAGCGTCTCGAGAAGCGGAGATACGCTCCTTCACTGGTGTCGAGTGTTGTGGAGAAATGTGAGCCGCGACATACGCGAGCCGCATAGTCTTGTTCTGAGCCGTTGTACATTTGTACGATCGGCAGCTCCGGTGCGCAGGAGGTGAGATGCGGTGATCTCGGTAGACAGATTGACGGACGTACCGTCGTTGGGTTTGTCATATCTGGCCGGCGTGGCCGGCGGAGCCCGCTTGGTGACCTGGGCCCACGCGTGCGATCTTCCTGATCCCTGGGAATGGTTCGAGTCCGGCGATTTGGTCATGACGACAGGCGGAGGATTGCCGACTGACGAGCCGGATCAGGTCGAGTGGATCGTCAAGCTCATCGATAGTCGGGTCAGTGCACTGGTGGTTGCTCCTGAGCCCAATGCGCCGGCTTTGAGCGCCGGGATGCTGGCGGCGGCAGAGGAACGGAACTTCCCCGTTCTCGCAGCGGATTTCGATCTGCACTTCGTCGATCTGGCGCGCACCGTCATCGAGAGTGCGGTGGAGTCCGAGCGCTATCGGGTATCGACGATTACACGTCTGTACGACGTCTACTGGCAGTCGCTGCATGCTCGGGGCGATTTCGTCGACAGGGTGTCCGCACTGGAGGGTGCAACGGGTTTCGCGTTGGAAGTGCGAGACTCCGCGGCCGAAGAGTCGATTGTGCGCGGTCGGGAGGCGGCGCGATCCAAGTCGGGGGGCGAGCCCGGCGGATCTGTTCAGATACCGATACCCGGAGTCGGTGACAACGTGCTTATTGCGCGTGCAGCCCGGTCGGACCCGGCGTCCGATCGTGCCCTGCTGCAACATGTCGGCGGTTTGATCGCGTTGGAACTCGAGCACGATGCGGTGTGGCGCGATCATCTCCGTGCCTCGGGGGAAGACTTGCTCTTGGGCCTGCTCGACGGAACCATCCCGATCTCTGCGATGTGGCCCGAACTTCGTCATCGCGGTATGGGCGGCGCGGTGGTCGCGGTGTGCTGGACGGCGCCCGGAGCCCAGTCACTGTCGCATCAAACGATTCACCGAGATGCGCGGCTGCAGCATTGCGCCCCACTACTGACCCACCGTGGATCAGTATTGATCGGACTTGCGCCCAACGATCCGGACCTCCTGGTGGCGCTGGCACGCAAGCTCGGGGATGGGTGCGTGGTTGGCGTGAGCGCGCCGCTGAAGGTCAACGGCGATGTGTCGGAATCGATTCGACAGGCCCAACTGGCCTCCGCGCGCGCGTTGTCAGACACTGCACCGGTGCTGACCTATGACGAGCTCGACGGAAGCACCGGGGTACTCCCACGCAGTGTCGAGGACACCCGACGCCTCGTCACCAAGGTCCTCGGTCCGCTGCTGAAGTATGACCGGGAGAATGAGGGCGAGCTCGTCGAGTCGGCACGGTTGTTCTTGCGTAACGACGGCAATTGGCAACGCAGCGCCGACGCCCTGGGAATTCATCGCCAGACCCTCGTTTATCGCCTGCGCAAGGTTGAACAACTGACCGGTCTGAAAGCTACGACAACTCAGGGGGTCGCCATGCTGTGGCTCGCTTTCGAAGCCGTCGATCAAGCGCACCTTCCCTTGATCGACCTGGTCCAGGAATGACAACGACGCCGGTACTCGATGCTCGCTTCGAGTACCGGCGCACTGTTGGCCGACCAGTGGTCATGAAAGTTGTATCAGGCTGGCGCGCTGCTGGTTCCGGGAGTGCTTGTCGACGACGAAGCCGGGATCGGCGTGATCAGGTTGCCGTCGATCACGTCGTTGTTGCTCACATTTCCGAACTTCTTGCGGAGTAGATAGATGATCGACAGCGCGATCCAGACGGCGATGCCTTGGAACAGTTCGATGCGATTCTGCTCCCTCAGACCCATGCTCACCAGGACCGCGACTATGGCGGCGGTGACCAGTAGCGGCAGGACAGGGTAAAGCCACATACGGAACTCGAGGATTCCCGGGTTCTGCTTCTCCCACCGGCGACGGAGCCGCAGTTCGGAGATGCAGATCATGAAGTACACGAACAGGAACACAGCGCCGGAGGCATTGATGAGGAACAAGAACACCGTGTCGGGGTACAGCGCCGACAGAACGACACAGCCGTAACCGATCACTGTGCACGAAAGAATGCCTTTCACCGGCACTCCGCGGTTGTTGGTGGTGGTCATCCACTGGGGTGCATCACCACGCGCCCCCATGACGAACAGGAGTCGCGAAGCGGTGTAAAGGCCGGAGTTCAGGACCGACAGCACGGCGACGAGGATGACCAGGTTGAGCAGGTTGGCCGATCCGGGAATGCCGATGCGGTCCATCGCTGCAACAAATGGCGACTCACCCGGAACGATGGTGTTCCACGGAACGATCATGACGATGAGAAATGTCGAGATCACGAAAAACGCGAGGATACGGAACACGACCGAATTAACTGCTTTACGAATGGCTTTGGCTGGTTCCGCGGACTCTGCGGCCGCGATGGTGACCACCTCGACCCCGGTCATCGAGAAGATGACAACTACCACTCCGACGAACAGCGTCGCGAGTCCGTCGGGTAGGAGTCCGCCATGTTGCGTCATGTTGTCGAACGTCAGTGATGCGCCCGGCCAGATTCCGAATGCGAACAGGCCGGCGGCTGCGATGAAAGCAACGATGGCGACGACCTTGATTCCCGCAAACCAATATTCGGCTTCGCCGAAGGAGCCTACTGACAACATGTTGACGCAGGTCATGATGATCATCAAGCCCAGTGCAATCGCCCAGACGGGCAGGGAGGGAATCCAGTTGTGGATCATCTGACCACCGACAACGGCTTCGAAACCTACGACGATGACCCAGAAGTACCAGTACAGCCATCCAGTGGAGAAGCCGGCGAAGCGGCCGTAGGCCATCCGCGCGTAATCGGTAAATGACCCCGTGCAGGGTTTGGCTGCCGCCATCTCGCCGAGCATTCGCATCACGAAGAGGACAAGCAGTCCGGTGATGGCGTAGGTGACGAACGAGAGTGGGCCGGCTTGGCTGATGATGGCGCTCGACCCTACGAACAGCCCGGCACCTATCACCCCGCCGAGCGACAGCATGGTCAGATGGCGTTGTTTCAGACCGGGTTTGAGAGAATTGGATGGATCGGCGATAGTGCCCATCGGGGTGGTCCCTTCGTGTGGTCGAGGGCATGCCATATGAATCGAGAGAATCAACAGACAGGCCGTGTGTGACTGTGATCACCCTCGCTTGAACGCCGTGTGCGGGCTATCCGCGAGTCCGATAGACGACGGCCGGCCTTTCATACATCTATATGAGGCGTCTCACCCCAGTCCTTTCCGGACCGGCATCAATGTGCGAGCCCGACCGAGGGAATGGAGGCAAGACGCGCTCAAATCTGGGCGACGTGCCGCAGATGCCGCATTCCTCGAGTTGGAGTCGATTCCAGGGTGCGGGTAGAACGAAGAAGACGTGAACTGTTGGAATTGCCGGATGCGTGCCCAGTGGTGGTGTTGTGGGTGCAGTGATGGCGTGAAGCGCAATAGAATTGAGTCCCAACCACTCTCACCCAGCACGTCAGGGAATGTTGCCGTCGAGTCTCGAGCGAGCGATCTCCGCTGCGCTTTGACCCAATGCCAACCACAGGGCGGTGATGTCGTCAATCAGTTGTTCACGACTGACAGCGAGGTCTCCGTTCACCCACGACAGAATGGCTTGAGCGGTACCGCCGATGACAAAAGCCGGACCGGTCGCGGCCAGAGAATCATGCTCGAGTTCGACATCGTGAATCTTCCTGGCGTGCTCGGTGAGCACAGTGGTCAAACCTGCGATGACGGCGCCGCGATGACCCTCCTTGTCCACCGAAGTCGGGACGCCACCGAGCAGTACCAATGCTTTTCGTTGGTCAGTGCCCAGGACGTCGACTATCGCTTCCACCGCGGCCTGTGCCTGCTGCTCGAGCGTTGCTCCGAGTGTCGAGACGTAGGCGGTGATTGCAGCACCGCCTACCTCTGCCGCTACCTCGTCGATGGTCTCGTCGGCCACCTGATCGAGATCGTCGAAACTCTCGTAGAAGTACCTCTTGTTCAGGCCTGCTTCGGAGCACAGGCTCGCGACGGTCGTCGACCGCCAGCGATTCTTGGCCATGGCTGTCAGTGCCACGTCCAGCAGGCTTGCCCGTCGCTTTGCCACGCGAGCGGACATGGTCGCCCCTGCGTAGCTGCGCTCACTGGCATTCGTCACGAGGCCAGTCTTCCATCCGAGCGGATCCATTTCCTTTACGGGCACAGACTGGTACGGTTTCGTGCCAGAAGGAACTGGCACGAAACCGTACCAATTGGGGGAATGTATGACCACTGGAGCACAGAAGATCAATGAAGTGTCTACGGGTCAGAAGGACATTTCGGCGGTTCAGGCCATGGTCGCGGAACTACGCGAGCTGGCGCAGGAGCATCCCACGGTCGCGCGTGGGGCCGCGTGGCAGTACATAAAAGAACTGGGCGGCAGCGACGATCGGCGAGCTTTGGAAGAGATGTTCGCCGAAGGAACCGCGCCGGAAGGTCCGGACGGCAAAATGGAGGGTCTCATCGTCGGCAAACTGTTCGGTATACCCGAAGCGCACCTGGCCAATCCGTTGATGCGTGTCCATCCGACGTGGCGCGGCAAGACATTCGACCTCAAGGCCGGGACCGGATTCAACCGGTTGGCAATGATCGCGCGTCTCGCGATGCCGATGGTGGCGTTCGGATATCGCGGTCTGCGGCGCGCGGGAAATGAGATGGAGGGCTTCGACTTTCGACATTCGATCGACAGGGGAGCGATCGAGCCGAGGGTGATGGTTCGGGCGCTCGACTATGGCGTGCCCGAGTACAAAAATCCCAGTGTCCGTACTTTTCCCATCAAAAGGACGCGCGACGAAATCGTGGAGGTCGTACCCGGCGTCTACCTGGGCCGGGCTTTGTTGACCATGCCGGACGGGGAAGTTCGCCTCATCGCGCACTTCGCGTTGCGCGAACCGATCGGGAGTCCACTGTGATCGAGCTGGCCGGTGCCCGGGTCTGTGTCACCGGTGGCGCACGCGGAATCGGTCGGGCCACCGCTGCCGCACTTGCAGCCCAGGGTGCACTCGTGACCATCGGTGACCTGGATCTTGCTGCCGCTCAGGCAACTGCCGACGAACTCGGGGTCCGCGCACATCATCTCGACGTCACGGACGAGACGAGCTTCAGAGACTATCTGCATGCCGGCGGGGACGGTGCTGACGTCGACATGCTGGTCAACAATGCCGGCATCCAGCTGATGGGGCGTTTCGTCGACAACGACCTCGCCGCCCTGCATCGGGAACTGGCGGTCAATCTTGGTGCGGTGGTCACAGGTACACACCTGGCCTTACCTTCGATGATCGCACGCGGTCGCGGACATATCGTCAACGTGTCGTCGATGGCCGGCAAGGTCTCGACCCCCGGCATGGCCACCTACTGCGCATCGAAGTTCGGTGTGGTCGCGCTCTCGCGCGCAATCCGTGCCGAGCTCGTGGGCACGGGGGTTTCCATCACCACCGTGATGCCGGCCGCCACCCGCACCGACCTCACCTCCGGGGTCACTCTCCGATTCCAGCCGACTTTGGATCCCGCCGACGTCGCCGCAGCCATCGTCGCGAGTGCGGCGCACACTCGCGACGAGGTAACCGTGCCGCGCTGGTTGGCGCCGATGGGGGTTGTGGAACAAGGGGTTCCGGAGAGATTGCTACTTGGTGCCAAACGTCTGGTCGGTGGGCGCGAACCCGGTGCCTTCGATCCCGACCAGCGGCGGGCCTATCTTGAAAGGACGCAGACGCCGTGACACCGTCACTTGTGCCGTCGCGGGTGACGATCACCGGCGTGTGCCAACGTGCTGCTGCTCACGTTGCCTCCCTGTATCCGTCGCCGGTGCAGCCGCTGGCCGTACCGGCGTCCGGTAGTGACCTGAAGCCGGTCATGGGCAGTTACGGGCTCCCCGTGCTGGGCCACGTTCTGGAGAGCGTCGCTCAACCATTGGACTTCGGTCGTGAACGCTATCGCCGGCACGGTCCGGTCTCCTGGACGGGTGCGCTCGGATTCAGGGTGGTCACGGTGACGGGTCCGGACGCTCTGCAGGAAGTGTGGCTCGACAAGAAGAAAGTGTTCTCTAGCGAAATTGGGTGGAAGCCGATCATCGGTCCGTTCTTTCACCGCGGGCTGATGCTTCTGGACTTCGACGAGCACCTCTTCCACCGGCGAATCATGCAGCAGGCGTTCACCCGACCGCGACTCGACGGGTATCTCGCGCTGACGCGTCCGCTGGTTTCGGAGACGCTGTCAACGTGGACCCCGGGTGACAAGGTTCTGCTGTACGACCGCACGAAAGCGCTGCTGTTGACGATGGCAAGTCAGGTGTTCATCGGTGAATCACCCGAGGGTGAGACAGCTCGACAGTTGTCTCACGCCTTCGACGATGCTGTTCTCGGAGCGCAGGCCGTGATCCGACATCCCGGCGTTCCTGGACGATGGTCACGCGGCCTCCGTGGCCGACGCTTCCTGGAGGGCTACTTCCGCGCCGCCATACCCCGGCGACGCGAGGGCGCCGGCGAGGACCTGTTCACCGTGCTATGCCAATCGCAGACTGACGAGGGCAGCACGTTCACCGACGAGGACATCGTCAACCACATGATCTTTCTGCTGATGGCGGCCCACGACACCAGCACCATCGCGTTGTCGATGCTGATGTACCACCTCGGCAAGGATCCAGAATTGCAACAACGCCTTCGAGCGGAAGTGCGGGCTCTCCCGGACGCGGCGTCGATCGACGATCTGAACTCTGCACAGCTCCTCGATAACGCCTTCAAGGAGTCGCTGCGGATGTACGCGCCGGCCGGCACCCTGTTCCGCCAGAGCACCGCGGATACGAGCATTCAAGGTCACTTCATCCCCGCAGGGACCGAGATAGCGCTGAACGTGCACACTTCGATGCGTCTCGACAGCTGGTGGAACCACCCGGATATGTTCGACCCCAATCGCTTTGACGACCCGGAAACACGCGCGCAGATGCATCGCTACGCGTGGTCGCCGTTCGGTGCGGGTGCACACAAATGCATCGGCATGCACTTCGCCGGGCTGACAGTCAAAGCCATTCTGCATCGGATACTGATCGACTTCGAATGGACGGTGCCGTCGTCGTATACCCCGGTGATGGCTTGGGGGACCGGTCCGACACCGGCCGACGGGTTGCCGGTGCGGCTTCGCAGAATTGCTTGAGACCGCCACCTGCCATACCAACGACCGTTACCGCGCTCTGTGAACTGGGTTGTGCACGGCGGTGATTGAACCCTTCTGGCCATGGGGGACCTAGGTCAAGCACCCTTCGCCTCGGAAGTGAACTGCTTACCGTGGCGGTTCTCGTTCTCGCGGTGCTGACCTTGGCCGGTGCTGCGCTGACACCCAAGAGGTCATTGACGTTCCCCGTGGCCAGGGTCAGTCTGAGGAGATGGCGGTGCTGGAGGCCGACTACCTGGTCGTCGGTGCGGGTGCGATGGGGATGGGCTTTGTCGACGCCCTCATCGATTGCGCCGACGTCTCCGTGGTCATGGTCGATCGGCGGCACGGAGTCGGCGGTCACTGGCTCGATGCCTATCCGTTCGTCCGGCTCCACCAGGCCTCTGCTCTCTACGGTGTGGCCTCGACGCCGTTGGGAGGTGGACGGATCCAGGAGCGCGGGCCCGAGGCTGGTCTGCATGAGCGGGCGACCGCGCCGGAGATCTGCGCCTACTACGACCGCATCCTGCGTGACCGCCTGCTCGCTTCGGGCAAGGTGTCGTTCCACTCGAATTGCGACTACCTCGGTGGAGGCCGGTTTGTGTCACTGATCTCCGGGCGTCAGCACGAGGTGCGGGTACGTCGCAGCGTGGTCGATGCCCGCTATCTCACCCCGGACATCCCCTCCTTGATGCCGCCGCCGTTCGAGGTGGCCGACGGCGCGCACGTCATACCCATCAACGATCTGGTCGGCCTCGGTTGTGCCGCATCGCAGTACGTGATCGTCGGTGCGGGCAAGACCGCGACCGACGCCTGCGTGTGGTTGATCGACAACGGGGTCGACCCCGACGCGATCTGTTGGGTGCGGCCGCGCGATCCGTGGATGTTGAACCGTGCCGTCATCCAGCCCGAACCGGCCACGTTCATCGGTGCCGCGGCCGACACCATGCAGGCCGCATCCGAGTCCGTCTCGGCCGATGAGATGTTCTGCCGCCTCGAGGACGCCGGCGTCATGCTGCGGATCGACGGTTCGGTGACGCCCACGATGGCAAGGACTCCGACGATCGCGCAGTGGGAGCTCGACCGGTTGCGGATGATCGAGAATGTCGTACGCCGGGGGCACCTGCGCGCAGTCTCGCCCGGGCGCCTCACGTTCGACAACGGAGAGGCTGATGATGCGGTGGCCGTCGACCCCGACGCGGTGATCGTGCACTGTGCTGCGCGGGGACTACGCACTCAGCCGCAGGTGCCTATCTGGGGGAACCGGACGATCACGCTGCAACCGGTACGTGCCGGCTTCCCGTTGTTCGGCGCGGCGCTATCGGGCCATGTCGAGGCGACCGTGGCTGTCGGAGCGGACGCTGACGCGGGAAATGCTGCGAAGAACGCGATCTGCCCGTCGTCGACCTATCCCAACGGTCTTGCCGAGTGGGCGCGGATGCAGGTCACCGGTGGCCGCGCCGCTGCCGCATTCAGCGCGAACCCTGACATCAAGGCATGGGCTGATCAGGTCGCGCTGAACCCTTCGCGTACGCCACCGGACCTGATGGAGTCCGATGAACTCGTCGCTGCGGTCGAGCGATTGAGGAAGTACGCGGCGCTGGGAATGAGCCGGCTGACCGAGTTCGCCGGGATGCCCGCGTAACGATTGTGGACGTTTGCAGATCGTTGGCGTTACTGCGTTAGAACCGCCCTGTGTCGTGATGCATGGCGCTGGGAATGCATGGTCCGCAGCCGCTCGGCGAGTGCGTCGGGTGCGTAGCGGTGATCGCCGCCGTCGATGGCAACCAGGGATTTGGCGGACGTGGATGTTTCGGGGTGCGAGGGCTTCGTGAAGCAGTGTCCCATAGGCGGATTCGCCGGCGAACGCGATCGATGAGCCGGCGACGTTGCTGGTGGGTGTGATCGGACTCAATCCATTGAAGAGCAGGATTGTTCCGTGGCCCACGATTGTGTATGTCATAGGCCGACGGTTTGTCCGCCGTCGATGACGAGGGCGTGGCCGGTGGTGAATGCGCCCAGGTCTGAGCTGAGCCATTGAACGGCCGAGGCAATCTCTTCGGGTCGGCCCATGCGGCCGACTGGTTCCTGGGCGATGACGCGCTCGCGGCCTTCGGGGGTGCCTCCGGAGAATCGGCCCATCATCGGGGTTTCGATGATGCCTGGACAGATGGCATTGATGCGAATGCCGGTTGCGGCGTAGTCGAGGGCGGCCGATTTCGTCATCCCGATTACGCCGTGTTTGACTGCGGTATAGGCGCTTTGGCCGCGGATGCCGATGACCCCGGCACCCGAGGACGTGTTGACGATCGAACCGCCTCCCGCCTTGAGGAGTAGCGGTATTTGATGCTTCATGCACAGGTAGACGCTCTTGAGATTGACGGCGACAATGCGATCCCAGTCGTTCTCGCTGATGTCGGCCAAAGGTGCGACGGGTTGTTCGATACCGGCGTTGTTGAATGCGATGTCGAGGTGACCGAAAGTGTCGACGGTCGCGTTCAGCGCGGCCACAATGTCGTCGTTGCGGGTCACGTCGCAGGCCAGACCCAGGGCGCGGCCGCCCTGTTGTCCGATGAGATCGGCGGTGGCTGTGGCGGTTTCGTTGTCGAGATCGGTGGCTACGACGGTGGCTCCCGCGGCGGCGAATGCCAACGCCGTAGCGCGCCCTATTCCACTACCGGCGCCTGTGATGAAGGCGACCTTGTCGATGAATTCAGTATCAGGCATGTGTAGTTCCTATCTAGTGGGTCAGACAGTCAGAAGAACTTTGGTGGCGCGGCGTTCGTCCATGGCTTTGTAGCCTTCGGCGGCTTCTTCGAGGGGAAGGGTGAGGTCGAAGACTTTTCCGGGGTCGATGGTGCGGTTCCAGATCAGATCGATGAGCTCGGGCAGGAAGCGTCGTACCGGTGCCGGCCCGCCGTGCAGGTGTATGCCGGAGAAGAACAGTTCGAGGCCGGGCAGGTCGACGTCGTGGGAGACCCCGACGTACCCGACGTGCCCTCCGGGGCGGGTGGAGCGGATGGCCTGCATCATCGATTCCTGGGTGCCGACGGCTTCGATGACCGAGTGGGCGCCGAGGCCGCCGGTGAGCTCCTTGATTTTCGCGACGCCGTCGTCTCCGCGTTCTTCGACGATGTCGGTGGCGCCGAACTCGAGGGCCAGTTTTTGACGGTCGGGGTGGCGACTGACAGCGATGATCCGTTCGGCTCCAAGTTGTTTGGCGGCGAGCACACCGAGTAGTCCGACCGCTCCGTCGCCGACGACGACGACGGTTTTTCCGGGGCCGGCCTCGGCGGCGACGGCGGCGAACCAGCCGGTTCCCAGTACGTCGGAGGCGGCGAGCAGGGATGGGATGAGGACGGGGTCGGGCCGGCCGGGAGTGGCGACGAGGGTGCCGTCGGCCAGGGGGACGCGGGCATATTCGGCTTGGGTGCCGATCTCGCCCATGATGTGGGCGTGCACGCAGCGGGATTGATATCCGGTCTGGCAGATCTCGCAGGTGTTGTCCGAGGCGAAGAACGACCCGACCACGAAATCACCGACCGCGAGGTTCTTCACAGCATCGCCGATCGCGGTGACGGTGCCGACGTATTCGTGTCCCATGGGGATGTGATCGGCGGGGTCGTCGCCGCGGTAGGGCCACAGGTCCGATCCGCACACGCAGGTGGCGGCGATCTTGATGATGGCATCGGTGGGTTCGACGATGACCGGGTCGGGGCGATCGACAACCTGCACGTCACCGGGCTTGTTGAGCATGACTCCACGCATGTACGTCTCCTTTTTGTTGGTCTGTACCAGGCAACCAACAAATCCGGGGGCGGGGGAGTCCCTGCGGGGAGGTGTACTGACAGGGCACCCCTCGATGGGCGATCCGGACCTACGCTGAGGGTCATGGCTAATCGCGCTGAGGTACGTGAGTTCTTGATGTCACGGAGGGCGAAGGTGACCCCCGAGGCGGCCGGGCTGCCGGCCGGGTTGAACCGGCGGGTGGCCGGTCTGCGTCGTAGCGAGGTCGCAACCCTGGCCGGTGTCAGTGTGGAGTACTACGCCCGGCTCGAGCGGGGCACGATCGCCGGTGCGTCGGCAGGGGTGCTCGATGCGATCGCACGTGCGCTTCAGCTCGATGAAACCGAACGCTCGCACCTGCTTGATTTGGCCCGCGCCGCGGACGGCATCCCCACCTCGGGGCGTCCGCGCCGGCGCAGTTCCAAACCATCACCGGCCCGGGTGGGTTTGCAGTGGGCGCTGGACTCGATCACCGACGCCATAGCGTTCGTCAGGAATCAGCACCAGGATCTGCTGGCGACCAACGAGCTTGGCGCGGCGTTCTACTCACCGGTCATCGGCGACGGCGGCCGTGTCCCCAACCTCGCCCGGTTCCAGTTCTTGGACCCCGCCTCCCGTGATTTTTACCCCGACTGGGACCTGTTCGCGGAGATGTGTGTCTCGATCATGCGGGCTGAGGCCGGCCGCGATCCGTACGACAAGGGGTTGCAGGATCTGGTTGGCGAACTGTCTACGCGCAGCGACGTTTTCCGGACCCTGTGGGGTGCGCATAATGTGCGGACCCACGGGTCGGGGACCAAACGGTTCAACCATCCTATTGTCGGGGAGGTGAGTCTGGCGTATGAGGAACTCGTCATTACCGCAGACCCCGGCTCGATCATGATGGTCTATACCGCAGAACCCGGTTCGCCGAGCGCAGAGCGATTGAGACTGCTCGGTTCCTGGGCGGCCGAACACAGCGCCGCGCAGCCCTGACCTTCCCCGAACACCCAACGATCACAACGTCTACATCGATGCCGTCGCCGCCGCACCTGCACCGTTGCGGATGTCGGCGAACTTGGTGCACTTCATGCCCGGCGCCCGCACCCACTGGCACCGCCACCCGTTGAGCGCCAAACCGTCTTCGTGACAGCGGGGGTCGACGATCTGCCTTTCGAGGGTGCGGCTGATCATCCCGCGTGAGGTGTGACGGGCCGCTGACCTGATTGCGCATTGTCTGGTCGGCCGAGGTAGGTCGATTCGAGCACGACGTCTTTGATGATCTTTTGGTATTCGGCGTGTGACGGATGTTCTCGGGTACGCCAGTCGAGGCCCTCTTGGCTGCGCATGAATGCTCGATACTGTGGGGCGCCTGGGTATTTGACGTTGTCTGCCACGACAACCGAGCCTGGGTGCAGCCATTCGTGGTCCAGGATCCGGTGGAGATCGGGAAGATATTCGTCTTTTTCGTGGTCGATGAAGACGAAGTCGAGGGTTCCGGGGGCAAACTGGTGTTTGTCGCCCAGTGTGCTGAGGGTCCTACCGTCATCGCCCAACGTTCCGACGATCACCACGATGCGCTCGCCGATACCCGCGTGATCCCAGATCCGTCGGGCAACGACGGCGTTCGCCGGATTGAATTCGATCGAGTACAAAACGGCGTCGGCGGGCATGACACGCGCAATGCGCAGTGCGCTGTAGCCGCAGTAGGTGCCGAGTTCCAGCAGCCGGTGCGGTTGCGCTGCTGCGACGGCGCGGTCGAGAAGCTTGCCTTTCTCGTCACCGATGTTGATCAGATAGCTCTTGGTGTAGCAGAACTCGTCGATCGCCCGGATGACGTCGTCGATGTCGTTTCTGCGCGCATGCGCGCACACATAGTCGGCCAAGGCTTGTTCGCGGCCGTCACCGACCTGCCAGGTGGCGCCCATGTGCCGAAGACCGAACAGGAACCGCACATACGACCATCGCAGAAACATCACCGGCCTACCGGTGCACTCGTTGGCGCCGATAGCCAGACCGAGTGCCGCGATGGCTGCCAGCACAACCCGCGGCAGACGGCGCCCGAAGAGTCTTGGCCGACGTGTGGCCAGCAGAACCGATGAAGCGACCGACACCGTGACTGCCAGGATCGCAGCGAAATGTTTGCTCACGTGTCTCTCCCTTACCCTGCCGCCAACGTCATGCGAAACCCTCTACGTGCCGTGTGCCTTTACTGTCGCCTGTCGATACGTTGTCGTCGACTCAATTCGGCCTCCAAGATCGGTCCGATGACCGCGAGGGCCGCGGGGTTCGCCATTTGGGCGTGCGTGACGTCGACGGAGTGTTCGGTGATCTGTCCGGAAACGTACGGTCGCCACATGTCGCTGGTGAGTTCGCCGGTTATTCCTTCGCGTGCCGAGAAATACAGCAAGTCCCCGTCGTAGGATTCCGGCCGGTAGCGTGCCGACATGCCAACGCAGTCGACATATCCCTGGTGAAGGCGTTCGAGCTGCTGACGGGTCAACCCGCGGCCCGGTCCGGTGGTGTGGGCGAGCACATCGACAGCATCGTCGATGGCCAGCGGCCGGCTGTCTGGAGTGTCTGTCTCATTGCCCTCTAGGTGGGTGACCAGATCGCGCATGGTCGGCGATAACGGTTGGGGTGCACCGTCGGTGAATGCCACGCTGTCGAGCATGATGAGCAAATCCACGTCATGCCCACGCGCGCGTAGCCCAATGGCAAGCGCGTGCGCGAGTTGCCCGCCCAGCGACCAGCCCAACAGGTGGTACGGCCCCAGTGGTTGCACACGGGTGAGTTCGTCCAGATACACCTGCGCCAACTCCTCGACGGTCCGGCACCGGCGCCCTCCTGCAGCGATGGCTGGGGACTGCAGCCCGTAGATCGGCCGGTCGGTGACGTATTGCAGCAGGCCGGTGTAACACCACGACAGCGGCACGGCGGAATGTAGGCAGATCAACGGCGTCCCTGAACCGTTGCCACGCAACGGAAGAATCGGCTCCAGCGCCGATACACCTGCCGTCACATCACCGTTCGCACCGACCGCAGCCGCGGATTCGATGGCGGCTGCCAAGGTGTGCACCGTCGGGGTGAATAACCACGACATCGCCACCGCAGTGCCGCTCTGCTCCGACAACCGTTGACACAGGTCCACTCCCAGCAACGAGTTGCCGCCGAGTTCGAAGAAATTGTCGTCCAGGCCGATGCACGACTGTCCGGTCACGTCGGCGATCGCATCTGCCACCATGTGCTCGATCTGTGTTTGCGGCGGGCGAAATGCGGGACGCGCCAGCACCTGTGGATCGGGCAGTGCGGATCGGTCGGCCTTACCGCTGCTGGGGTTGATCGGTATCGCGGTCAGCTGAATCAACGCTGCCGGAATCATGGCAGGCGGCAACACCGTCCGTAACCGCGCCAATACAGCGGTGCGGTCGAAGCCGTCGCCATCTGCGGCGACGACGTAGCCGATCAATCGGTCGCCGAGTGCTTCGGACGTCCATATCCGCACTACGGCCTGATCGACTGCCTCGTCCGCGGTCAGAGCGCGCTCGACTTCGGACGGTTCGATGCGCTGCCCGCGTAGCGAGATCTGGACATCGCTGCGTCCGAGGTACTCCAGCGTGCCATCCGGCTGCTCGCGTACTACATCACCGGTGCGATACATTCGGGTTCCCTTGGGCCCGTGCGGGTTTGCCACGTAACAATGTGCCGTGGTCGCGGGCCGTCCCAGATACCCTCGCGCCAACGCGTCACCGGCGAGATAGAGTTCGCCGCGGGCCCCGGGTGGTGCCAGGCCGAGCCTGGCATCCAGCACGAGAATCTGCACGCCGGGGAGTGCCCCGCCGATCGTCATGGCCGCGTTGGGGTCGAGCGCACCGCTGTGGGTCACGATCACAGTGGCTTCGGTCGGGCCGTAGGAGTTGAACATGGGCACCCGGGTGGCCCAGCGACGGGCGAGGGCCGGTGGGCATTTGTCGCCGCCGACGGTGACGCTCTGCAGCGACGTCAGTCGATGCGGGTCGAGTGTCGCCAAAATGGTCGGCGTGACGTTCAAATGGGTGATCGCTTCATGCTCGATCACCTGGGAAAGTTGTTCGCCCGCCACGATGTCCGGTGCCAACACGACCAGCTTCGCACCGGATGCGAATGCGGAGAGGTATTCGAGCATCGACGCGTCACAGTAGGGTGAATGTGCCAGCAGCACGACCGATTCCGGGCAAATTCGACCACGGGCGAGCAGTTCGTCGCTCAGTGCCGACAGGCCCTCGTGAGTGCTGAGCACACCCTTCGGCTCCCCGGTGGATCCGGAGGTGTAGATCAGATACGCGGGGTGAGCGGCACGCAGTGGCTGTGTCCGCTCCGCATCGGTCACCGCCGCGAACGGGTGTGATGCGGCGGCACAGGCGAACTCGTCGCTGTCGAGCAGCAACCAATTCACCGCCGTGGCGTCCAGCAGCGTGCACCATCGGGTGAGGGTGATTCCCAGCATCGCCCCTGAATCTGCAATCAGCTTCGCGACCCGCGCCGGCGGATCGGTGGGATTCACCGGGAAGAACACCGCGCCTGCTCGGGCCACCGCCCACAACGCCATAACCGATTCCACCGACCGGGACAACGCCACCGCAACAACAACTTCCGGCCCCGCCCCACGTGCGATCAGCTCACGTGCCCACTGCGCGGACACCTCGTCGAGTTCGCGATACGACACCGCCCGGTCCGGCCCGCTCAGCGCAATCCGTTCACCGGCACCGATCCCGGCCGCCAGCAACTCCGGCAGCAACCGCGACCGACGCCGGGCCTGCGCGGCCGCGATGCTCCGTGTGCCGGCGATGAGTGCGAACACCTTCTCCTCGGCCGAAGCCAGCAGGAATCGGGACAACCAGTCCATGAACTGTTTTCGATACCGATCCAGCTCATCTGCGGTGTACAGGTCGGGGTTCGCATGAAAATCGATGCTGAGGGGTCCGCTACCGACTCGGTAGCAGCTGACCGACATATCCTCCACCGGCCCGGCCGAGAGCAGGTGCGCCCGCCCGCGCGCGACACCGAAGCCGATGCTGTCGGGAAGGGTGAGGACGTTGATCAGCGGACCGTAGCCACTGCGACCGGCCAGACCGACACCGTGGTCGCGGAGCAGGTCTTCGTGGCGATACAGTTGGTGGCGCAACGCCCCGATGATGTTCAGGCGCACCTGTTGCACCAGGTCAGCGACCGTACTCTCGGCTACGTCCCGCACTCGTAACGGCACCACGTTCGAGACCATTCCTGCCGATCGCCGCAATGCCCCGGTGGTGCGGGCGGCGACCGGCAGTGACACTGTGACATCGCGGTCACCGGTCATGTGCGCCAGGAATCCGGCCACTGCCGCGACCAACACCTCCGCCATGCCGGTGCCGAACCGGCCGGCCACGGCGTCGAGCCGCGCCGTTGCTGCTACATCGACCGTTGCGTGCGCGGTATGCGGCCGTGCCGACGGTCCTGCGTACCGATCGGTCAGCTTTGTGATGTGATTCAGGCCGACGAGTTGCTCAGCCCAGTATTCGCGGTCGGCGTCGAATCGCGGCGAGGACCGATACCGCTGCTCGGCCGCCACAATCTCGGTCAGGAGCATCGCCCGGCACGATGGAGCGGCCCTGCCTTCGGTTGCGGCGGAATACAATTCGGCCGTTCGCTGCGATAATTGCGCGGCGCCGAAGCCGTCGACCGCGATATGGTGGCTGCGCGCGTACCAGCGGTATCGGTCGGGACCGAGGGTGAACATCACCGTCCTGGTGACATCGGGACCCGATAAGTCGATGGCGGCCTCAAGGTCGTGGTTCATCCACACACGAGCGGCGTGCTCTGGATCGGGGTGATCGCTCACATCGACGCAGTCGAACCCCGTCGGCAGGTCATCGTCGACGTATTGGCACGGCTGGCCACCGACCACTGCAAATCGCACGTGTGGCGACTGTAATTCGTGACCGGCCCGTCGCCAGCAATCCTGTAGGAGTGCGAGATCGACGGGTCCGTGCAGATCGGCATACTGGGAAATGGAGAACGGCACGCTCGGGTGAAGTTCTTGCGCCATCCACAGTTCGGACTGCGCGACCGACAATTCGAAGGTGCCCGCCTGCGATACTGTGCTGCCATTTCGGCGCATATTGCCAGGTAGATCCAGCACCGCAAAGACCTTAACGCTCGCCCGCGAGGGTGTCAGCGACGGCAACCATGCCGAAGTGAACTGTCACCAGTCGACACTTGTCGCGAGGAAACGTTTTACGTCATCCATCATCTGGCTGACCGAATCGGCGACAAACAGCACTGGCTGACAAATACTGTCGTCGATGTCGCTGGCAATGACATCCTCGACCCGGAAGTCTCTCAACTCCGCATCCACGAAAGATTCCATCTCCGCAACCGAGGACAAGATGGCGGCACCACACGCTCGCGGGCGACCCCTCTCGATGACCAGGCCGACCTCCATGGTGAACCAGAACAACCGTGAGATCGCCGTCCGCACCTCGTCAGAGGCGGCATGTACGGCGGCTCGTCCGAACCAGCGATACAACTGCGCGAAATCCGGATCGGCAAGCATCACCCCATGGCCGACCAATTCATGAATGACATCGGGGTCCGGCGAAAACAATTGCTCCGTGACCGGGCGCAGATCCGGGGTTGAGGTGAGGATGCCCTCGGCAAGTGGGCCGTAGAACAGCGGGCCTGGTACGGCTCCCATCGCCGGTGCAAGCTCGAAGCCGGTCAAGGACCGAAGCGTGCGCGAGACCTCACGCAGTTGCGGGACCCGGCCGGTGGGCAGCTCCACGCGTTGTGCGGCCAATTGATATTGCACGCAACCGAAGTGCTCATGCATGCCGCGAAGCGTCGCGAACACACGCGACCACAAAGCGTCCTCTTCGCTGCTGTAGCCAAAATCGGGCAACGGTTGCCCCGGACGGAACGCGCCGGCAACCCGCCTGCGCTCGGCCCGGACATCGAGACATACTGTCATCACATTCGGTACTTTCTGGTCGCTGGAATTCCCTGCCAGTTCTCAGCTACCCCCTGTCAGACTTCACTCGAACGTGTCTGCGGTGGCTTTCCCCGTCTTCTGACCAACTTCGGCCAGGCGACCACCAGTACAATTGCATTTCACGCGATCGACGACAATCAACGGTACCCCCGCCACCCGCCATCCGAACAGATCACACTCGCAACACACCCGAACTCACCCTCGAACGAGCGATACCCGGCGGGTCGTCCGGCTAAACCAGCGATGCCGGCCGGAATGTGTGAAATGGACACGTCGAAGTCACCTACATTCCCGACACATTGTGTGGTCGCAGCTCATGCGCCGATCGCGGCAGCCAGCGTGGGCCAGGATCTGTGCAGCTCGTCTTGCCAATACGGCCACGAGTGTGTGCCGGCCGCAGGCATGCTCACAGTCACCGGAATGCCGAGGGCATGCAGACGGTCCACCAACGGCCGCGTGCACTGATTGACAACGGCTTCCAACGTTCCGCCGACAACACCTCGATCGACCAGCGCGCCGACATTGCCGCCGATTCCCGGCGCATTCAGGGTTTCGTGCGGGCCTGGAAGGCCGCTGCCGACCGAAACATACACGTGGGTGCCACGCAGTCGATCCGCGTGCAGCGTCGGATCGTGGTCGGCCCACGTGGGATCCCCTGGTGGACCCCACATGTTGGCTGCATTGGCGCCGAAGGTCGCCAATTCCGAATACACAGTTCCCTGCACCAGCGGGTCGCTCATGCGTGTGCAGCCGCTGTAGGAACCGACCGCCTGATACAGGCCGCGGGCATGGCCCGCCAGGTCCAAGGCGGAGGTCGCCGACATCGACAATCCGGCAACCGCATTTCGGCCTGTCATGGAGAATCTGGCATTGAGCAATGGCGGCAGTTCGCGGGTCAGGAACGTCTCCCATTTGTTGGAACCCAAGACCGGATCGTCGTGCTCCCAATCGGTGTAGTAGCTGGCGCGGCCGGCCATCGGGATCACCACGTTGACGTTCTTGTCGGCGAAAAACGAGGCCACGTCTGTCCGCCCGGTCCAAGCGCCCCCGCTCTCGCCGCCATCGACGGCGTTGAGGAGATACAGCGCGGGTGCCGACGCGTTCGGGTGCGACACCCACAGCGGTATCCGCCGATTCATCGCCGCCGAATACACCGTCACGGCGAACTGGCGTCCACCCAGTGGCGCCACGGACACCACAGCGGATCCATCCGACGCAACAGGTCCCGCGGGGTTAGGGGCCGCGAATGCAACCGTGGAAGACGCGGCCAACGCGCAGACCACCGTCCACGCGCAGACGGCCATCCACAGTAGTCCCCGCCGGCGCGCCCTCATCGGACTGTTTCGCTGAAAGCCGGCGCTCGCCGCCGAGCGTTGCGTCCATCCATCCCGGGATCCTAACCGCTGCGGGAATGACCTAGCACGAATTTGGTGATGCTGGTGTTATTTAGTGATTCTGGTGTTACGAGGGTTCGCTGGGCGGGCCGATTCATCGGAGTCCACCGCCGTCGACGCCAGATCGCCTCTAGGCGGTTGACCAGGATCGAAATCGAAGCCATCATGACCGCACCGGCCAACCAGGTTGCGTGACCGACATTGTTACCTGTCGAGTGCAGCAGGCCCGAGGATCGATGAGGGGGGCAAAATGCCTAAGTTCGCCCGGGGTGCAATAACTGGCGCGCTGGCCGTCGCGGTGGCGGTGACATCGCTGCTCGCACCAGGACCGGCGGTCGGAGCGCCGAACGACGACAAGGTGCGGATCGCAACGGACGGCTTCGTCTACGGCTACGCCCCGGTCGCGCTCGCCCGCACCCGTGCGCTCACACTGTGCGCAACCGGGGTCAACACCATGCTGAACCTTCCGGTGACGGCGAACCCGCTGTTCCGGGCGGTCGTCGCGCCCAACACCGAGACGCTCTACACGAATTCCTTTCTCGATCTACGCAAGGGTCCTGTCACGGTGTCCTACCCACCGACCGGCGGCCGGTACATGGTGTTTCAGTTCCTCGACATGTACTCGAATGTGATCGGCAACGCCGGAACCCGCGTCGACGGGCCGGCTGGGCACAGCGTGACGATCGTCCCGCCCGGATACCACGGGCCGGTGCGTGGGCAACGGCAAATCCGGTCCGGTACCTGGGATGTGTGGATGCTCGGCCGAACCCTGTTGTCCGGCACGACAATTCCCGACGCCCGGACCCTGCAAAGCAGCTACCGGATGTCGGTGGACAACGAGAACGTGGGACCTACCCCGCCGCCGCTGCGCCAGCAGGGCTGTACCGTATCGAGTCCGCAGAACCTGGTGTCGGCGCAAGCCGGATTCTTCGATGAGCTTGCTGACGTCATCGCCGCCGACCCGCCACCACCGGCGGACGCGGCGATTGTCGCCTCGCTGTCGTCGATTGGTGTCCGACCGGGGGCCACGCCGAGCGCCGGCCCGGACGCGGCGGCACTGTCGGCCGGGGTGGTCAACGGGAACGCCGTTGTGGACAACTCCGAGGGCGTGCTGCCCGCGAGAGGCCCGTGGCGAACGACCGACACGGCCGGGCACTGGGGCACCGACTACTTGTTGCGCGCATTTCTGACCAAGGTCGGTCTCGGTATCAACGAACTCGCGGAGTCCCGGTACTTCCGTGCGACGGTGGATTCGGCGGGGGCGACGCTGACAGGTGCCCGTTCCTACGTGATCCATGTTCCGGCGTCGGTCCCGGTGGACAAGTCGAAGTCGGGCTGGTGGTCAGTAACTGTCTACGACATGGACGGGTTCCCGATCGTCAACCCGATATTCAAATACTCCGTGGGCACCGACCTCGATGGCCCGCTCGTGCGAAACCCGGACGGCTCGGCCGACGTCACGATCTCAGTGGGTCCGCGCGGACCCGTTGCCAACTGGATTCCGGCACCGGCGGGGCCTTTCCAGCTCATCTTCCGGCAATACATTCCGACCAACACGGCTTGGGCGCCGCCGCCGATCATCCCCGTCTGACAGGTTCTCGGTGCGCCCACACCGTCGTGGTAGGACGCCGGGTGATCTTCCTCGTGACCGGCGAACCGTCGACCCCGTAGGCGCAGCCCAGGTCTCAACCAGCTTGCCAAAGTCTCAGTGCTGATTCATCAATTTGACTGCCGACGCGGTTAGTGAGTCGTAAGGTCACACCTAGCCCGCGACGAGTGGGTGCTGAGAGCTAGCCAAACCTGTCAAGCCACGATGCAGGTGTCCGACATACCGCGTATCGACAGATGCGCGGATCGGCCGCGGGGGATTGTCGACGTGAGCGTTCCAGTGAGTACGACCTTGTCTAGTACTGTGTGGTGCCGCGGTGGCTGAGCGCGGAGCGAAGCCTGCCGTGCCCACGTTGCGGCGCCGGGCGCTGCGCGCCATCAGTCACCTGTTCAGCCCGCTGCAGCCGGATGATTATCTGGAGATGATCAACCCACTGTGGACCACGCGCGAGTTGCGCGGCCGCATCGAAGAGGTCCGTCCAGAAGGGTCCGACGCTGCCACTGTGTGGATTCGGCCAGGGTACGAGTGGCCGGGGCACATGCCCGGCCAGTATGTCCGGCTCGGAGTGGTCATCGACGGTGTGTTCCATTGGCGGGCATATTCTTTGACGTCCGACCCTGAGCCGAGGGACGGGCTGATCGCGGTCACTCCCAAGCTCGTTGAGAACGGGGTGGTCTCGCCTTATCTTGTGCGGAAGATCCGTCCGGGGGAGGTCATCCGGCTCGGCGAGATCGAGGGTGTCTTCACGCTGCCCGACCCGTGTCCGGACAAGTTGCTTTTCATCAGCGCCGGTAGCGGCATCACGCCCATCATGAGCATGCTCCGCAGTCTCGACCACAACGATGCCATGGACGACGTGGTGGTGATCCACTCGGCGCGGACCGAAGATCAGGTGATGTTCTACCAGGACCTGCAGGAGATGGACCGGCGGCAGGACGGTCTGCAGGTGACCATTCGGCTGACCGGTGACGACGGGCGCATCAAGCCCGAAGATCTGGACGAGCTCTGCCCGGATTGGCGCGAACGAGAGGCCCTGTGTTCGGGCCCTGGGGAGTTGCTCGATGCCCTCGTTGAGCATTGGGAGAGCAATGACGTCTCGGACCGTATTCACTTCGAACGGTTCCAACCCATCATCGGCGGTGGCGCCGGCGACGGGGAAGGCGGCTCGGTGAAGTTTGTACGCAGCAAGACCGCGACCACATGCGAACCTGGACAGACCATTTTGGCTGCAGGAGAAGATGCCGGCCTCGAACTCAAGTACGGGTGCCGGATCGGTATCTGCCATACATGTGTCGGAACCCTCAAGTCGGGGCAATTGCGAGATCTACGCACCGGTGAAGTCAGCGAGCCGGCTGGAGCCTCGGTGCGGATCTGTGTGAACAGTGCCGAAGGCGATATCGAAATAGATCTGTAGACGAAGGGAGAGTCATGACGATCGACGAAGCCGAAGGCAAGACTCGTCACAACAGGCACAACGACGTGCAAAGCCCGCTCGCGCATCTTTCCGACAAGACAATCGATCAGCTCGGCAAAGAGTTCGATGCCATCCACGATGAGGTCTACGGCGATCTCGGCGACGCCGACCGCCGGTACATCAAGTCAGTGATCGCCACTCAGCGCAATCTCGCCGTGGCGGGCCGGGTATTGCTGCTGGGGTCGAGATCGAAGGTGTCCTGGGTTGCAGGTACCGCGTGCCTGGGTATGGCGAAGATTCTCGAGAACATGGAGATCGGCCACAACGTCATGCACGGGCAGTGGGATTGGATGAACGATCCTGACATCCACTCCTCGGTGTGGGACTGGGATACCGCCTCCACAGCGGAGGCGTGGAAGCACTCACACAACTACATTCACCACACGTTCACGAACATCCGGGGCAAGGACAAGGACCTCGGCTACGAGATCATGCGGATCGATCCGCATCAGCCGTGGAACCCGGTCTACCTGGCACAACCGTTCTACAACGTCCTGCTCACCGCCTTCTTCGAATGGGGTGTCGCGCTGCACGATCTCGACCTCGATGCCCTTCGCAAAGGCGAGAAATCGGCGGCGGACCTCTGGCACGACCTCAAGGGGATCGGTGTCAAGATGCGGCGGCAGGTGATCAAGGACTACATCGGCTGGCCGGTGATCAGCGCCGGTGCCTTCGCGCTGACGCAGCTCGCGTCCGGGGGCAACATCAAACAGCCGAAGAGCTCGCGTCTGGCGCGCCGGTTGCGACGTGCGCCTGGTGCGGGCACACGTGCGAATACCGCAGCCGGTCTTATGGATCGAGTCCTGCCGGGGGTGGAGCAAACATTCCTGGCCACATTCGCGGCGAACTTCACCGCCAACATCATTCGGAACGTGTGGGCCCACGCGATCATCTTCTGCGGCCACTTCCCAGACCAGACCTACACGTTCAGCAAGGCCGAAACCGAGAACGAGACCCGCGGCGGCTGGTATGTCCGGCAGTTGTTGGGATCGGCCAACATCGAGGGCAGTCCGCTGTTCCACGTGATCTCCGGCAACCTCGGCTACCAGGTCGAGCACCACCTGTACCCGGATATGCCCAGTACCCGGTACTCGCAGGTCGCGCCCAAGGTGAAGGACATTTGCGAGCGGTACGAATTACCGTACAACTCAGGGCCTTTCGGTCAGCAGTGGGGACAAGTGCACCGCACGATCGTCCGGCTGGCGTTGCCGGGTGGACGTCCGCGACCCAAGCCAGATCCCTATCACCGGGCCCCGCACAGCGCGGCGGGTCCCGAACGAGTCAGCGAGGCCGCGCGATTTCGGCAGCGAGTCCCGGCCGGCCACCCCGACGCCGGACCTGAACACGAGGCCGGTGGGGTCGATGTGGAACCGCCGCCTCGGGACTGAACGCCGGTGAGCCCTATTGCGTGGGTCTGCGTGTAGAGACAGCACTATTCTTCCGGCGCCGAGCAATTGACTCCGCTGGTTGACGCCCCCCGGCCAACACACTGCGGCATCAGGCCATCTCCGATGCCTGAGGATGCGCCGGACAACGCCAGGGTGACGGCGCCAGACCGGGTCGACCTCTCGTGGGTACAAAAGGTACTGACTTACGCCTGATCTGCTCCGATTCCGCGAATCTCAGCCGAAGAGCCAGGCGTTGGGTTCGCAGACGACCGGCACCGGAACCCCGCCGGCGGTCTCTGCGCCGACAGCGCGCGCGGTGATGGACACCGCCCGTGGGGAATAGCTCAGCGCGAGGTGATCAGAGGTGTCGGCTTCGCAGCCGTCCTGAACGGTGACGTTGTTGACGGTCGCACCCGGTCCCGCCGTGAGGAAGGTCGACGCATATGGGGTGGTGATCTCGTCGTATCGCGTACCGATCACCGTGTACTTCACGCCTGGGACGGTGTCACCGCCTCGATTGAGTGTCTTCAGGAACTCGGAGTCGTAGACCTGCTGGATACCGGAGACCCCCACCCCGAGCGCAACCGGCCCGAGCACGTCGATCCCGAGGTTGTTGATGGTCCGGCCCAGCGCGCCGATCCCCAGCAGACTGGTCCCGTGGTTGGTGGCGCCGAGTGTGACGAGATTGTCGACCTTGTCGGCGCCGCCGTTGAACGTGAGGTACTGCCGCGCCATCAGGCCGCCTTGTGAATGACCAACGATGTTGACTTTTGCCGAACCGGTTGACGCCAGAACGCGATCGACGAATGTGGCGAGTTGCCCTGCCGACTGACCGATGTCGCCGGTGCCGTTGGCACCGGGTATGACGTTCCCGAGTCCACCGCCGTTCGGGAGCGGCAACTTTCCGTAGTTCAACGCGTACACACAGAGTCCCGCAGCTTTCAGAGACGGTGACATCAATGCCCAGTTGTTGTAAGCGTTTTCCCACGTGCCATGGACGAGAACAACCGGCTCCTGGCCTTCCTTGGGAATGCAACTCCAGTCGTTGGCACCGGGCGGTGCAACGTCAGGATTCAACAGTCCGTAGGCGAAGGCCGGCAAGAATGAGCTGCTGCTCGGGCCATTGCCGACAGGTGCTGTCCACGTGCTGTTTCCGTTGAGGATGACATCACTCGCCGGTTGTTTGAGACCGGACTCGATGACCGCGGCAAGGTCCTCGGTGGTTGCCGCCGACGCGGTACCGGCACCGCAGATTCCGATGGTGGCCGCTGCCATGAGGGCAGCTGTGGTCATTCCGAATTTGGTCATCCGCGCGCGTGTGGCGTCTTTCATGTTCGTTCCCTCCCGCTTTCCCGTCATCTGTGCTGTGGGTCACGTATGAGGCTAGAAGACGGCCTCGAGTGTTTGGCCGGAAACACGGATCATCAGGACTTACAGCAACTCGTGCCCGAGGCCGCACGCGAGGCCCCACTAGTCATGTCCAGCGCCAAGATTCGTCAAACAGAATGAATGAGACAACGGAATACACATGACAGAGATAACCGAAGTCCTCGGCGTCGGACGAACCACTCTGCACCGCCACCGAACCGGGCAGTTCTTCCTGCTAGATCCCAGCCACCTACTGGCTTCAACTGAGGAGTCGCGCCGTTCGCGGCCGTAGCAGGTCTGCCTGCCATAGACAGTTTCTCGACCTGGTGGAACGCGCCGCCGGCCGGTTATCCTGCCTGACGGTGGACGTCGGGGTCCATATTGTTGCCGTTCGAATCCGATGTCCGTCTGGGGACCGGCGTCGGTGCGGCGTTGTCGGCGCCTGTCTCGATGACCCGCTGTGCGATCTGGGAAAGTTTGACGTTGGAATCCTGGGACAGCTTCCGCAAGAGGCCGAAGGCGTGGTCGGCGTCGACACTGAAGCGTTCCATGATCATGCCTTTGGCCTGCCCAATGACGTCCCGTCCCTGCACAGCTTGGTGGAGTTGCTCATTTTCGCGGCCGGCAGTAAAAGCCACCGCCGCGTGCGCGGTGAACAGTTCACCCACCTCCCTGGACTGGCCGGTAAACACGCCCGCAGAGGAGCTGTACATGTTCACCGACCCGGACTTGTTTTCACCGGCATCGAAGGGCACACACATCATCGCTCGCACCCCCACCTCGGCCGCCGCCTGAATGAAGCGGGGCCATCTTTTCTCACGCGATACATCATTGATCACCACGGTGCCGCCGTGTACTGAGGCATGCAGGCTCGGGCCCTCACCGAGGTCCGATTGCAGGCTGTCGCAGGTCTCGGCAAGGTCATCGGCCGCGCCTGTCAACTCGATCGTCCCATTGGTCACCACGACGACGCTGACATACTCTGCGGCCGGCACCAGGCGTGTCGCCGCCTTCGATATCGCCGCCGCGAGCAGGACCGTGTCATGGCGTGCGGTAGAGAGCTCACCGGCAATCGCAGCAAGATCTTCGGAAAGATTCGAAACGTACTCGCTCATGGCCATCCTCCATGTCGAACCCAACCAATTTTCAGTCACAGATATTAAACATCCGCACCCACCCAGTGCAAGCACCTGTTCTGCAAGACTTTTTTAGACCGGGACCTACCGCTGACCAGCACTAATGGACGCCGCCCGGAGGCGGTCGAATACGAGATATGCGTAAGGTCGACGCGCTCTGTGGGGGAGGTGAGGGGGTAGGTCCGCGGTCATGGCGCGTGCAGTTGGCCTGCCAGGGCTGCGGCGAACTGGTGAGCGGTGGACTGAGTGAGGCTGGCGGTGGTGATGCGGAGGGCGTGCGGTGGGGGAGAATCGCCGGCGGTATAGATGCGTCCGGGTTGGGTTGCCCAACCTGCGCGGGCGAGTTCGGTGTGCAGGCGGTCGGCGTCCACATGGGCGGGTAGGTCGATCCACATGTTGAGGCCGTCTGGCATCCCGAACGCAGTGATGTCGTGCTGCAGTAGTTCTGCGGTGAGGTGGCCGAGTCGGCGTTGGTATGTTTGGCGTGCGGAAGCGACGAGGGCTATGGAGTCGGGATCGCTGAGAAGGTAGGCAGCTGCGCCTTGCAGTAGGTGGCTGACCCAGGTCTTCCCGGCCCGCAGTCGAGCTTCCAGGGCGTCGGCGGTGGCAGGATCGGTGTAGGTGAGAGCGACCCGTAGGTCAGGTCCGAGGAACTTGGCTACCGATCGGATCAGTGCCCAGCGGTGCGTCGTGGCTGCAGTGACCCGGTGATAGGCGGCGGTGGCGACCATCGACAGGTGGTCGTCTTCAAGGACGAGAACTTCGGGATAGCCCTCCAGGACGTCTGAGAGTTGCTGTGCTCGTTCGGTATTGAGGCTTGCCCCGGTGGGGTTGTGGGCGCGAGGGGTGATGATGACAGCGCGTGCTCCCTCACGAAGCGCTCGATCCAGGCCGTCAGGAGTCATTCCGTATTCGTCGACTGCAACTGCGGCGGTGCGGTAGCCGTTGAGGCGGATGGTGCCGATGCTGGCCAAAAAGCACGGCGATTCGAGTGCGACCAGGTCGCCGCGGATCAGATACGCGGCCAGCAGGCGTTCGACCGCATCAACCGCGCCGTGGGTGATGACAAGCTCGCCGGCGGGTACGTCGGCGAAGAGTTGGTGCGCCGCGACTCGTAGGCTCGGATGCACCGCGGGGGCGCCGTATAACGCCGGGTCGGTGCGTGAGGCGCTCACCGCTGCGTAGAGGTCAGGAAGCAACGCGGGGTCGGGGTTGCCGCTGGCCAAATCCATCGCCCCGGGGGCGGGGTCCAGTTCAGTATCTGGCGGGGGAAGTGTGGTGATCACCGTGCCGGCGCGGCTACGGGTCACCGCCAGACCCATGGAGACCAGCTGGCGGTAGGCGGTGGCCACAGTGTTGCGGTTGAGGCCGAGATCGTCGGCGAGCGAACGGATGGGCGGCAGGGAATCGCCGGGTTGGATGTGCCCCACTGCGACAAGGTCGCGTACACATTCGGCGATCGCTGCCGCCGTGGAACCGCTGATCTGGCCCTGCACATCAACCGCCTTTCTATTGTCCTAGGACAAATGTTAGCCTGGCTGCGCTGCCTGCGTGGCACCCGACCGCCCACCGTCGACGACTGGAGACTCGAGCCATGTACATTCCTCGCAAGTTCGAGTTGACCGATGAGCAGATCGCAACAGCGCTGCGCAGCTCCGGGATGGCGCATCTGATTACTTCCAGTGCTGACGGGTTCCAGATCACGCCGATGCCCATGATGTTCGACCCCGACCGCAACACCTTGGTCGCCCATATGGCACGGGCGAATCCCCACTGGCACGCGGCGGACGCAGCGAGTGACTCGGTGGCAATCTTCGCCGGTCTGGATGGGTACATCTCGCCGTCGCTGTATGCCACCAAAGCCGAGGGCGGCAAGGTGGTGCCGACGTGGAATTACGAGACCATCAATGTGTACGGTTCGCTGCAAGTGCACGATGACCCGGACTGGCTCCTCGAGCACGTGAGTGTGCTCAGCGATCGCCACGAACACGCCCGCGATATGCCGTGGGCCGTTGCTGATGCACCGGAACACTTCATCGCCGGCCAGCTCAAAGCCATCGTGGGCATCGAGCTTGTGATCACCCGGTGGGAAGGCAAAGCGAAGATGTCCCAGAACCAGCCCGAACGCAACCAGATCAGCGTCGTCGACGGTCTTTCGAACTCTTCCAACGCTTCTGAGCGCGCGTTGGCTGGTGCGGTGATCACCTACACCGGACCGCCGGCGGTCTGAGCAGCTGGCTCGCCAGGCGCGCGCCGAGCCGACTGGCCCCGGGATCATGCGTACCTGGTTCTACCACACCACAATACGAACGAACGAGGTTCTCAGTCGCAATGGTGCGTCCAGGCCGTACTCGGCGCAGACAAAAGGCGAGCGCAAGCAAGTGGTGGCCAGTCACTGACCTACGACGTATTTGGTGGCAGCCAATGATCGCACTGTCAGAGCGACGAAGAGGCCGCCCGCTGCGAAGCACGTAGTTATCAGCGAAATCTATTGGTAGCCATTGACTTGTCTTGCGATCGTGGTTAGCCGAGGACGAACGCCAGCATGAATCCTGCGGCGGTGCTCAGTCCTACCCACCAGCCACCTTCTCGGTAGGCCTCTGGCATCAGTGAATCAGCGAGAACGGCGATCGTCGCGCCGCCGGCGAATGCTTGCACTGTGCTGATGCCTGTTTGAGGAATAGCGTCGGACAGGGCGTAACCGGCGACGGTGACTGCCACGAGGATCACGGCTGTGGTGACCCACAATGTCAGCGCCCGTATCTGATTGAATCCGTGGGATTGGCGCATGAGTGCGGCGCCACTGACTGCTTCGGGGACGTTGCCCACGGCGATCGCGACAACGAGGACCAGGCCACCGCCGGTCGTCAAGGACACTCCCAGTGCGGTGTTCTCGGGGATGCCGTCAAGTACGGTGCCCAGCATCAGTGCCCACCCGATCGCGGCAGGTCCCAGTCGATTTTCGATCAGATGGTTGGCGACGACATACACGCCGGCGCCGGCAAACAAGGCGATGCCGGCGATCACGGCGCCGGCTTGTTGGAAGGCCGGCTCGAATAGTTCCGACGAGGCTGCTGCGATCATGGTGCCGGCACCGAAAGCCATGAGAGCGGCCAGAACTGCCTTCGGTAGATGCCAGCGAAGGCCGATTGCTGCGCCCACCGCGAGTGGTAATGCGGTAGCGATTCCGTAGAGAAATGCTGTCAGCATGGGATGGTCTTTCTGTTATCGTCAGCCGTCCCGATGTCAGTGAGCACGGTCCTCGACAAAGGTCGCCGAGCGGTCCTGGCCGGCCGGCCTGGCATCAAGGAGGACACGCGCAGTGCATCGTTTCGTTGCATGGACCAATCGGTTCATGTTAGATCAAGCTAAATCCAATTGACTAGTTCGAAGAGGGTAAGTGCCAGCACACATCGCTACAGCTAGCCCCGTTGCCCACGCCGCGCTCCTGGGTCTCGGGGTCTATCGACCACGTCGAGTCGTACCCAACTCGGAACTGGTCGACAGTATCGACTCCACTGACGAATGGATCAGGTCGCGTTCTGGCATCGAGTCTCGCCGTTGGGCGCAGGCCGACGAGACGATCATCTCGATGAGCGTTGCCGCTGCCTCGGATGCGCTTGCCGCGTCAGGCCTGGTGGCCGATCAGATCGACGCGGTTGTACTCGCGACGTCATCGCAGATGGTGTTGGGCCCATCTGCCGGAGCAGTAGTCGCGACGGAACTCGGCATGAGTGACACCGCGGCTTTCGACATCTCTGCAGGATGCGCGGGATTCTGTTACGCCCTGGGCAACGCTGCAGGCCTCGTTCGGGCAGGACAGGCGCGCCATGTGCTGGTGATCGGAGTGGAGAGGTTGTCCGATCTTCTCGATCCCACCGACAGGTCCTGTGCGTTCATTTTTGCCGACGGGGCCGGCGCTGTCGTGGTTGGTCCTTCTGATTCGGAGGGTATCGGTCCGACAGCATGGGGTTCGGATGGAAGCCAGACCGATGCCATCAAGCAGGACAAAGATTTTCAGCAGTACTTCTCTGAGGTCGATGCTGCTGCAGCCGGTGGCCCAAAAGCGGAGCGCCCGTATATCCGTATGAAGGGTCAGGCTGTATTCCGTTGGACGGCGACCTTTTTGGAGAAGGCTGGGCGGGATGTCTTGGAGAAGGCCGGCATCACGGTCGATGATCTTGACGCTTTTGTACCGCACCAGGCCAACAGCCGCATCACTGACGCGCTGATCCGGGTGCTTCGGGTGCCTGAAACCGTCGCGGTCGCTCGGGACATTGTCGAATCAGGCAACACCAGCGCAGCATCAATTCCGATGGCGATGGAACAAATCATCCGGTCTGGCCAAGCCCAGCCCGGCGACACCGCGCTGTTACTGGGTTTCGGCGCCGGACTGGCCTATGCCGGCCAGGTCGTAGCATTGCCGCCGCTCTGCAGCAACGATCAGCCGATTCGGTAGGTATGAGGCACCCCCTCGAATAGTGGATGGTGGTTACGCGGCCAGAAGGTCCGTGGTCAATGACATCTCATGTTGGTCGGGCTAAGCATCCCGATCGTCGAGCGCCGTCATCAAGGGCCACTAGCACCGCAGGCAGCCGGCCGCGGGGGTAAGCCGAGCGAACCTATCTTTCCTCACCACTTCGAGCGAATCCAGAATTGTCTAGTCGCGCCGAGTGATGGCAGTGGCGGCCTCGCTGAGGTGCCGCCCGATGTGCACTATGCGTTGGGAAGACAACGTCGTGAAGGGATGGACGCAGATATTGAACGTGACGCGGCCGCGGTCGTCGAAGACCGGTGCCGTGATCGCTCCCACATACTCCTGTTGCGGCTGAGTCTGCGCCGACCTCGAGGTCGGCGCGGTGCCACTGAGTTCCATCAGGATCTCGTTGAGATTTTGGCGCATCGAGGAGGACGCTGCGTCGGCGTGAAGTCTTGTCATCACCGGTATGGCCGAGACCGTTTCCGGACTGAGCCGTTCCACGCTGTACCCGTCGACGCGGATCTGTCCGAGTTTTTCGCCTTGGCGCTCTGCGAATCCTGCGATGTCCACCCCGCTGCGTTCGACCCAGGCGTGACGTTGCGCGTCTGATTCCCATGCGGCAAATGCGGGCCCGAAGGGGGCCGCGAAAGGCAGGCGGTCGCCCACGGTCACGCTCCACTGCCCATCGCCTCCGGGGATGAATGCCGAGATGACCAGAGAGTCTGCGACACGTTCGGATACCGATGCGGCGTAGCCGAACTCACGCCCGGCCGCCGCGGCCGCCGCCTGCGCGGCGTGGATTACCGAACGCGTTTGATCGAACTGTGCCGCGATCCGGCCCAATTCATTGCCGATGAAGAACGCCTTGTCTGCCGGGTCGCGGGTGACCCATCCCGATTCACAGAGTTCGGCGAGGATCGCATGCGCCGTCGCCTTGTTGAGGCCCAGAGCGTGTACGACGTCGCTGAGTCGGGTGGGCGCAGGATGGCGTTCGGCGAGTAGTCCGATGACGTTCACCACGCGCCGCGTCGGCGGAGACGGACTGGACACGAGTTGCTCCCTTCCCTGCGGGTCGGTCGGTTGACTGCGGTCACAACCGACCATATTCTGAATATTCAACCATAGAGTTTGAATATTCGAACACTCGGAGGCGTGTCCTGCGCCGACGCCTCGAAGGGGTCCACATGCAGACAGCGAACCACGATCAATCGGTCTCGAATGCCGTTGATCTACAGCACTTTCACGACATCGAGGAGATCAAGCAGCTCAAAGCCCGCTACTGCCGCCATCTCGATGCCAAGGACTGGCAATCCTGGCGCGGCATCTTCACCGATGACTTCGTCAGTGACACCTCCGAGTCCGGAGGTCGCGTCATCTCCGGTGCCGACGCGTTCGTGGCGTACCTGCGCACGCAACTGGGCAAACCCACTCAGCCCACCGTGCATCATGTACACGCACCGGAGATCGAGCTCACCGGACCCACCACCGCCCGCGGGATCTGGGGCCTGCAAGACGTCGTGCGCCTGGCGCCGGGACTGAACTTGCTCGGCTATGGCCACTACCACGAGACATACGAGAAGATCGACGGCCGCTGGTACATCAAGACGTCGAAACTCACGCGGCTTCGTGAGGACATCTTCAACCCGTTGATCTCGTTCCGGGTTCCCCAGTGGCTGCGCAACGCAGGTGCAGCCATGGCACGAAAGCAGCAGAAATGAACGACCCGATCTTGGTCACCGGGGCGTTCGGTCAGGTAGGCAGACGCTGCACCAAGATCCTGCTGTCGCGGGGACGCACTGTCATCGCCCTGGACCTGCGCACCGACGCCACCGTGGCTGTTGCCGATTCGATGAATGACTCCGGGCACCCGGGGACCCTGCGAGTCCTGCACGCCGACCTTCTCGACGCCGCGGCGATCGAGAGCATTGTCGCCGAGCACCGCCCCACCGCGATCATTCACTTGGCGGCGGTATTCTCCCCACTCTCGTACCGCAATCCGGCCCTGGCCAGAAAGGTCAACGTCGAGGGCACCGCGAACCTGGTCCGCGCAGCTCGAGCGCTATCGGACCCCCCGCTGGTGGCGTTCGCCTCGAGCGCCGCGGTCTATGGGTCGCGCAACCCGCACCGGTACCCCGAACTGATCACGCCGCAGACCCCGGTGAACCCGATCGACCAGTATGGCGAGGACAAGGTGCTCGGGGAAAATGTCATCGCCGACAGTGGATTGCCCTACGCCGTACTGAGATTGGGCGGCGTGCTGTCTCCGGATGGTGCGAGCAACGTCAACGGCGACTACCTCTTGCTGATGCGCGCCAGCCCCGGCGACAACCGATTACACTGTGTCGACGCGCGCGACGTCGGTATGGCGTTCGCCAACACCGTCGACCGACGCGAGGCCATCAATGGCAAGGTCCTGCTCATCGCCGGCAACGACAGCTATAGGCACACCCACCGCGACGTCGAAGACGACATGATGGAGGCAATGGGCATCGGCCGGCTCGGCCCGTCCGCAAGCTTGCCCGGCGATCCCGAGGACGAGCGTGGTTGGAGCTTCACCGGCTGGTTCGACACCACAGAATCGCAGTCCCTGCTCGATTATCAACACCACGACTGGTCCCAGACCGTTGCTTGGGTGGCCGAATCACAGAGCCCGGCGACACGTCGAGTCCTCAGGTTGCTCGGCCCGGTCTTGCGTGTCGTCCTCAGGTCGGTCCTCAGCCTGCAACGGCGCCGGGAACGGCGCGGACGTTACGCCGACCCGTGGACTCTCATCGCCAACAAATACGGCTCCGACGTACTCGCCACCACCAACACGACCGAGCCTCGATGACGACGGGCATCGCGCATCGGGTCACGCGGATCACAGCCAGCCGAGAATTCCGCACGGCGCATCCGCAAGTCATCGATCGCGGCGGTGGCGTCGCCGTTGGCCCTCCGTCGGCCCCGAAGGCATGGGGGACCATCAGTCCGTGCGGCGGGCGGCCCGTGCCTGGTAGCACGCGAATGTTGTGAGCGAGGCCTGGCCCCACCAACCCCGTCACCTGAGGACGTCACGTAATACGGCTAGTGCCATATTGCCGGAACGGCACGGAAACGAGCTAGAAACAAGGCAGTCCTAGTGTGACTGCACATGTCGCAGCATATCGAAAACCGATCGGTGGAAGCCGATCTCGACACGATGACCGCCACCAAGGAAACCTTGGAGGACTACACGCTGCGGTTTGCTCCACGCAGCTACCGCAAGTGGTCCACGGGCGTCGTCGGGATCTCTGCCCTCGGCGGTATCGCCTACCTCGCCGATTTCGCCATTGGTGCCAACATCGGCATGTCGTACGGAACGACCAATGCGCTGTGGGGCATTCTCATTTTCGCAGTGGTCATCTTCGTTACTGGATTTCCGTTGGCGTACTACGCCGCTCGCTACAACATCGACCTGGATCTGATCACCCGCGGCAGCGGCTTCGGCTACTACGGGTCGGTCGTCACCAATGTCATCTTCGCGACTTTCACCTTCATCTTCTTCGCGCTCGAAGGCTCGATCATGGCGCAAGGACTCGAACTCGGGCTGAATATCCCGTTGCCGGTGGGCTATGCGGCCTCGACGTTGATCATCTTCCCTCTGGTGATCTACGGCATGAAGGTGCTGTCCAAGCTGCAGGTCTGGACGACGCCACTGTGGCTGTTCCTCATGGTGTTTCCGTTCGCATACTTGGTGATCAGCCATCCGGAGTCGGTTGGCGACTTCTTCGCCTACCAGGGTGAAGAGGGTAACGGCGCAGCAGATTTCGGGTCCATGCTGCTCGCCGCGGGCGTGTGTCTGTCGCTGATCGCGCAGATCGCCGAGCAGATCGACTACCTGCGCTTCATGCCGCCGCGCACCCCGGAGAACAAGCGCAGGTGGTGGACGTGGATGGTCCTCGCCGGGCCGGGATGGGTGATCTTCGGCGCAATCAAGCAGGTCGTCGGGATGTTTCTGGCGGTGTACCTGATCGCCAACGTCGCCGACGGTGCCGCGATTGCCAACCAGCCGGTGCATCAGTTTTTGGAGATCTACGAGAACTTCATGCCCGGCTGGCTCGCCATGACTCTCGCCGTCATCCTGGTGGTGATCAGCCAAATCAAGATCAATGTCACCAATGCCTACTCCGGCTCGCTGGCGTGGACCAACTCATTTACCCGGGTGACCAAACACTATCCGGGCCGACTGGTATTCCTCGTCGTCAACCTGGCGATCGCGCTGCTTCTGATGGAAGCCAACATGTTCGACTTCCTCAACACCATCTTGGGGTTCTACGCCAACTGCGGTATGGCATGGGTGGTCGTGGTGGCCTCCGACATCGCGATCAACAAGTACCTGTTGAAGATCTCGCCGAAGGAACCTGAGTTCCGTCGCGGCATGTTGTATGCGATCAACCCGGTCGGCTTCGTATCCATGCTGGTTGCAGCGGGCATCTCGATTCTTGCGTTCTTCGGAGTGCTTGGCTCGGCGATCAAGCCCTACTCACCGCTCGTCGCGATCGGACTTGCGGTGGTGTTGCCGCCGATTCTGGCGATCGCAACCAAGGGGAAGTACTACCTGCGCCGTGACCACGACGGCATCGATCTGCCGATGTACGACGAACACGGCAACCCCTCCGACGAGCACTTGCGCTGCCACGTCTGCCATCACGAGTACGAGCGGCCCGACATGGCGGCCTGCGACACACACGACGCGTACGTGTGCTCGCTGTGCCTGAGCACGGACAAGATCGCCGACCACGTGTTGCCTGCGCACACCTGATGTGTAAGGGCACTGTCACGTTGGTCGAAAGGACTGTAGCTGCACGTGTGTTGGGGGCAGTGCAGTCGTAGGGGTTCTACCCCGCGTACCCAACGCATAGCATTCCTTAATGCACTTGCATATACCGCTCTGACCTGCGGTTTCCCCCCGGTCAGACTTGAACTGACATTTGACGGGTTTTGAACTCGTGGTTGTGGATGTTTGCTGATCGTTGGGGATTCTCAGTGTTGATGAATCATTCAGTGGGGGAGCATGTTTCGCGTTCGCGGCGTTGGACAGCGTTGGGCGGTTTCGGCACTACTGCGTACCCTCTGAGTACCGGGAATGGATGGCTTTGCTGCCGGTATTTGGTGGTAGATGGTGCTCCAGATTGCTTCGTGTTCGATGGCGTTGATTTGTCCGGCGGCGTGTTGGTCGTCGGCGTCGATGAGGGTTTGGGTTTGGCGCGTGATTTCTGCGTTTTCGAGCATGGTGTCGAGGTCTACGAGGCCGTCGCTTGCGACGAGGACGTCTTGAGTCCGAACGCCTGGGCGGACACCGCTGGCCCGGATGAACGCGGCTATGCCGGCGAGGAGGACCACTGTGGTGGAGACGATGAGGGCCGCGATGGGCGCTATCGGGTTGCTGAGGGTGATCTCAACGGTGAGCCACAAACCCGAGCCCCACAGCGGCCAGCCTCGCCACAGTCGTAGGCAGCGGCGCTCTGTCGCGCTGAAACCGGGAGGGAACACGACGAGTCGGCGGCGGATCGTGCCGTGGCGGGAGTACCAGGTGTCGGTGGATCCCCAGCTTTGGTCGCCATCGAGAAGCCGAATCCAACGCGGTCCCCGGCGGGTGGCTGCCGGTGGTGCGAGGTTGATGTTCATAGTTCCGGTGTACGTCGCCGGCCGCTCGAGCGGTCGGATCTTTACGGGTTTTGAACGCCGCCGCACTTATTTTTGATGGATTCCTAATGCGGGCTGCGGATGCGGTGTGGGCATGCACTTTTGGGCGGATGTGGGGCGGGCGTAAAGATTTCGTATAGATGCAGGCTGTGGGCGTATAGGTGTCGTTAACGCCGGGGTCTGCGGCTACCAGCGGGCGCCATGCTGTGAACACCAGCTGGGTTCGACGGAGTAGCCCGGGGTGTTTTCAGGAGTGGGCGTGGCAGATTTCTGGTTCGTGCTGGCGATACTGGGCGGGTTTGCGCTCTGCGCTGCTGTCCTGCGCGCTGTCGGTGCAAGGACCCGCCAGTGACCGCCGACGGCGCCATCAATGTGGTGCTGCTGGTCATTGCGGTCGTCGTTGTGCTGTACCTGTTCGCAGCCTTGATCTTTCCCGAAAGGTTCTGACGCGTGAATACCTCTGTGGCCGCCGTCTTGCAGGTCGGGGTGGTGGTCTTCATTCTCGCTGCGGCGTACGTACCGCTGGGCGACTACATGGCGCGAGTGTTCTCCGCTGCCCGTGACTGGGCACCCGAGCGTCTGCTCTACAAACTTGTTCGAGTCGATCCGAAACGCGAACAGACCTGGACTGGCTATGCGATGGCAGTCATCGCGTTCTCTTTCGTCAGTGTCCTGTTCTTGTATCTGCTGCAACGGCTTCAGGGTGTACTGCCGTGGAGTGATGGTCGCGCGGCGGTCAGTCCTTCGATGGCGTTCAACACCGCGATCTCCTTTGTGTCCAACACGAACTGGCAGTCGTTCTCACCCGAGGTGGTGATGAGCAACCTGACCCAGATGCTGGGACTGGCAGTGCAGAACTTCATGTCCGCAGCAGTTGGTCTCGCGGTGGCGATCGCCTTGATCCGAGGAATCATCGCGAAAAAGGGTGATGGTCAACTCGGAAACTTCTGGGTCGACCTGACCCGCGCGACTGTGCGGATCCTGTTGCCGCTGAGCATTATCATCGCGGTGTTCCTGCTCACGCAGGGCGCCATCCAGTCGTTCAAGAGCGGCTTCGACTTCGTTGGTCTGGACGGGTCGCACGGTTCGAGCGTGGTCGGCCCCTTCGCCTCACAGGAGGCGATCAAGGAACTGGGCACCAACGGTGGCGGAACGTTGTCGGCGAACTCCGCGCACCCGTTCTCCAACCCCACCCCATTGAGCAACGTCGAGGAAGTCCTTGCACTGCTGATCATCCCGGTGTGCTTGACACGCACCTACGGCACCCTCGTCGGCGACCGACGCCAGGGTCTGACGATCCTCGGTGTCATGACGGTGATTTGGTCGGGAATGCTCGCGGTGGTCTGGGCTTTCGAGTCTCACACCAATGGCATTGCGGCCCAGGCTGCCGGTGCGATGATGGAAGGCAAAGAGCAACGCTTCGGTGTCGCCGGATCGGCCCTGTTCGCGGTTTCGACCACCGGAACCTCTACCGGCGCAGTCAACTCGGCCCATGACAGTTATTCCGCCGCGGGTGGTGGCGCGCTGATCTGGAATATACTGCTCGGCGAGGTAGCGCCGGGCGGCGTCGGAACCGGCTTGTACGGGATGCTGGTCCTGGCGATCATCGCGGTCTTCGTCGGTGGCCTTCTTGTGGGACGTACACCGCAGTTCCTCGGCAAGAAGATCGGGCAGCAGGAAATCACCATGGCCGCGTTGTCGATTCTGGTGATGCCGGCGCTGGTGCTGATCGGCACGGCGATCACCGTGACCTTGTCTTCGACCACGGGGTTCCAAGGCAACAGTGGCGATCCCGGCACCCCGCAATCGGTCCACGGATTCTCGGAAGTGTTGTACGCGTTCGCATCGGCCTCCAACAACAACGGCAGCGCATTCGGCGGGTTGACCGTCACCAGTGACTGGTTCCAGACGTCTCTGGGGTTCGCGATGTTGCTGGGCCGTTTCCTGCCCATCATCTTTGTACTGGCCCTTGCCGGGTTGCTGGCGACGCAAAAGACCAGAGCGACGACCACGGCAACCCTGCCGACGCACGGGCTGCTCTACGGCGGTCTGTTGACCGGTACCGCGTTGCTGGTCGCTGGACTCACCTTCTTCCCGGCGATGGCGCTGGGACCGATAGCAGAGGCACTCTCATGACCACAGGGGTTGCGCACGAGGCTCCTTCGACCGACACCGGATCCGATGATCTCGCCGGTAGCGGGGCATTCGACCCACGGCAGCTCATCACTTCGATGCCGCAGGCTCTACGAAAACTGACTCCCCGCGACCAGGCCCGTAACCCGGTGATGTTCGTGGTCTATCTCGGTGCGATCATCACCAGCGTCCTGGCGCTGTGGCAGCCGTCGTGGTTTTCGTTCGCGGTGGTGTTCTGGTTGTGGTTCACGGTGTTGTTCGCGAACCTCGCCGAGGCGGTCGCCGAAGGGCGTGGCCGGGCGCAGGCGGCGAGCTTGCGAAAGGTCAAGCAGGACACCATGGCACGCCGTCTCGACGATGATGGGTCGATCACCGAGATCTCGGGTGGGAGTCTGGTGATCGGCGACCGGATCGTCGTCGAGGCCGGTGAGGTGATCGCCGGTGACGGTGATGTGGTCGAGGGGATCGCCACCGTCGACGAATCGGCCATCACCGGCGAATCTGCTCCGGTGGTCCGCGAGTCCGGGGGCGATCGCAGTGCGGTGACAGGCGGCACGGTCGTGCTGTCGGACAGGATCATCGTGCAGATCACCACCTCTCCCGGTGAGTCGTTCGTCGATCGGATGATCGCTCTGGTGGAGGGGGCCTCGCGGAAAAAGACGCCCAACGAGATCGCCCTGGATATCTTGCTGGCGAGTCTGACGATCATCTTCTTGCTTGCGGTGGTGGCGGTCGGGCCGATGCAGCAGTATGCCGGGCAGAGCCCGGATGCGGTGAAACTCATTGCGCTGCTGATCTGTTTGATCCCGACCACCATCGGGGCGTTGCTGTCGTCGATCGGTATCGCGGGTATGGACCGGCTGGTGCAACGCAACGTGCTGGCGATGTCGGGCCGTGCGGTGGAGGCCGCTGGTGACATCGACACCTTGTTGATGGACAAGACCGGCACCATCACCTTCGGCAATCGCCGCGCGACCGCGCTGGTGCCGGCGCCAGGGGTGACCGTCGCGGAGTTGGCGCGGGCGGCGTGTCAGTCGAGTCTGGCCGATGACACCCCTGAGGGCCGCAGCATCATCGACCTGTGCCGCGAACAGTACGGTCAGGACCCGCAGGCGCTCGAGGGTGCCGACCGGGCGAATCGGGAAATCGTGCCGTTCACCGCGCAGACCCGTATGTCAGGCATGGACATCACCACCGCCGACGGACCGCAGAGCATCCGCAAAGGTGCTGCCGATGCGCTGCTGCGCTGGGTGGCCGATAGCGGCGGACACGCGGCGGTCGAGGTGTCCGACGAGGTCGATCGCATCGCCTCCGGCGGCGGGACTCCGCTGGTCGTGGGTGTTCGGACCAATGGTGGCCCGGCGCAGGTACTGGGCACCATCGCGCTCTCCGATGTGGTCAAACCCGGTATGGCCAATCGCTTTGCGCAGCTGCGCGAGATGGGCATCCGGACGGTCATGGTGACCGGCGACAACCCGCGCACCGCAGCGGCGATCGCCGCCGAGGCCGGGGTCGACGACTACGTCGCCGAAGCCACCCCGGAAGACAAACTGGCGCTGATCCGTAAAGAGCAGGCCGGTGGCCGCCTGGTCGCGATGACCGGCGACGGCACCAACGATGCACCTGCACTGGCTCAGGCCGATGTCGGTCTGGCGATGAACACGGGAACGTCGGCGGCCAAAGAAGCCGGCAACATGGTGGATCTGGATTCGGATCCGACAAAATTGATCGACGTGGTGGCCATCGGCAAACAGTTGCTGATCACCCGAGGCGCGCTGACGACGTTCTCGCTGGCCAACGACCTCGCCAAGTATTTCGCGATCTTGCCGGCACTGTTCGCCGGGGTCTACCCACAGCTCGACAAGCTCAACATCATGGGTCTGCATTCGGCGCAGTCGGCCATTGTCTCGGCGGTCATCTTCAACGCCTTGATCATCGTGGCACTGATCCCACTGTCGTTGCGGGGTGTGCGATATCGGCCCAGTTCGGCGTCGAAACTGTTGGGCCGCAACCTGCTCATCTATGGACTGGGAGGTGTGATCACGCCGTTCATCGGGATCTGGCTGATCGACCTCGTGGTGCGTTTTCTCCCGGGAATGGGGTAGCTCGACATGAACACTGTGACTGCATGGATCAGGCAATGCGTGGTGGCCCTGTCGATTCTGCTGGCGATGACAGCGATTGTGGGGGTGGCGTATCCAGCGGTTGTCTGGGGTGTGTCGCGCATCGGTTCGACCTCCGCTGAGGGCTCCCAGGTCACCGACAGCAATGGCTGCGTGGTGGGCTCGAGCCTCATCGGGATCGATCCGCAGGTGCCTGCGGGTGAGCCCGACAAGTATCTGCATGCCCGGGTGCTGGGATCGGCCGACGATCCGATGGCCCCGGGTGACCCGGCCGCGTCGGCAGCGAGCAACCAGGGTCCGAACAGTGAGACGCTCGCCGGCTGGATCGAGGCCCGCAGGGAGATCATCGCGAGCCGGGAAGGTGTTGCACCGGGACAGGTTCCGGTCGATGCGGTGACCGGATCGGGGTCGGGTCTGGACCCGGATATCAGTGAGGCCTACGCCGAGTTGCAGGTGCCCCGGATCGCTCGGGAGAACCAGATCAGTCAGGAGCGGGTGCGCGAGGTCATCGCCGCCCACACCGACGGCCGTCAGTTCGGGTTCCTCGGTCAGCCGACGGTGAATGTTCTTCAGGTCAACCTCGGTTTGGGCCTGACCGCGCCGAGTTGTGGATAACGTTCACATCATGCCGAACACTGAAAGCCGGGGCACGCTCGAGGTGTACCTCGGGTGTGCCCCGGGTGTAGGCAAGACCTACGAAATGCTTGCCCAAGCACATACTTTGGTTGCCGAGGGAACCGATGTGGTTGTCGCGGTGGTCGAATCACACGGACGCTCAGCCATCGCGGCGTTGACCGAGGGCCTCGAGACGGTGCCGCGCCGCTCGATCGACTACCGCGGCACCAGGCTCGAGGAGATGGACCTCGACGCTGTCCTGGCTCGCAGACCCCGAGTGGCACTGGTCGACGAACTCGCCCACACCAACGCGCCGGGATCGCGCAACACCAAGCGCTGGCAGGACATCGAGGAACTGCGTGATGCGGGCATCGACGTCCTGTCGACGATCAACATTCAGCATCTCGAGAGTCTCAACGACGTCGTGCAACAGATCACCGGTGTCGTGCAACGTGAGACCGTCCCCGACGACGTGGTCCGCGCCGCCGATGAGATCGAACTGGTCGACATCGCCCCTCAAGCGCTGCGGCAACGACTCTCGGCAGGCAAGGTATACCCCGGTGATCGAGTCGGGGGCGCCCTGGCCAACTATTTCCGGCAAGGCAACCTGACGGCGCTGCGAGAACTCGCGCTGCTGTGGCTGGCCGATCAGGTCGACGACAATCTTGCCGACTACCGAGCCGCTCACGCCATCACCGCCACCTGGGAGGCCCGCGAACGGGTGGTGGTCGCGATCACCGGCGGTCCCGAATCGGCGACCCTGTTGCGCCGCGCGAGCCGGATCGCGTCACGATCGAGCGCGGACATGATTGTGGTGCACATCGTTCGCGGTGATGGCCTGGCAGACCCGTCAACGGTGGACATCAGCAAACTCACCGAACTCGCCAAGGGCTTCGGCGCCCAGGTGCACACCATAGTCGGTGACAACGTGCCCACCGCACTTCTGGAGTTCGCCCGCGGCGTGAACGCCACCCAGCTGGTCTTGGGTACCTCCCGCCGGTCGCGGTGGCAACGACTCTTCGACGAAGGCGTCGGGACCACCGTCGTTCGGGAATCGGGCAAAATCGACGTGCATATGGTCACCCATGAGGAGACCAAGGCGCGAAATCCGCTGGACATCAGACACACCCGATTCCACCGCCCGCTCAGCTGGGTGTTCGCGGTGCTCGTGCCGTGCGTCGCGGCGGCCTTCCTCGCGGTGCTCGACCGGTGGCTCGGGATCGCCAGCGAATCCGCACTGTTCTTTGTCGTTGTGCTCGCGGTATCGATGCTCGGTGGCATCGGTCCGGCAGCATTGTCAGCCATCGTGTCCGGACTGCTCCTGAACTACTTCTTCACCGCCCCGCGCTACACGTTCACCATCAATGAGCCTGACAGCCTCATCACCATCATCGTGATGCTGATGATCGCAATAGCGGTTGCTGCACTGGTCGATTCGGCCACCGTGCGGCGGGCACAGGCCCAACGCGCCACCCGCGACGCAGAGCTGATGGCCACCTTCGCCGGCGCGGTGTTGAGCGGGGAAGGTCTGGACGGTCTGCTGGCGCGTGTCAGCGAAACCTACGACCAACAGGCCGTGTCCATCGTCCGGGTCGGCCATCGCGAACCCAACATTATCGAAGGGTCGGTCGGGGAGAATCCGCCCGCTAGCGCCGGCGACGCCGACACCGTGGTCCCCGTACCCGGTGGTGAGTTCGAGATGCTGCTGCGCGGCATCAAACTCGGGGGCCGGGACCGACGGCCGCTCACTGCGGTCGCCATCCAGGCGGCAGGGGTTGTACAACGGCGACAACTCGCCGCAGAAGCCGCCGAAGCCCGGGCGCTGGCTGAAACTGATCAACTGCGCAGGGCCTTGCTCTCGGCGGTGAGTCACGACCTGCGCACCCCGCTGGCTGCGGTCAAAGCTTCGGTATCGAGCCTGCGGAGCACCGACGTAGCTTTTTCACCTGAGGACACCGCCGAATTGCTGGCCACCATCGAGGAATCCACTGATCACCTCACCGCGCTTGTCGGCAACCTCCTGGACTCCTCGCGCCTGGCCGCCGGTGCGGTCCGGCCGGATCTGCAAATGGTCTACCTGACCGAGATCGTCGACCGGGCCAGCGTCGGGATGTCGCGGCTCGACCCGGCCGGCGCGAACCGCCTCGAGGTTGACGTTGAACACCTACTTGTTCATGCCGACCCAGGTCTGCTCGAGCGGGTGCTGGCGAACCTCATCGACAACGCCCTACGCCACAGCGGTGCCTCCTCGCCGATACTGGTTACCGCCCGCCTGACCGCCGACGATCCGCCGCGCGCGGTCATCACCATCGCAGACCACGGCACTGGGATACCCGCTGAAGACCGGGCAAAGGTCTTCACCGCCTTCCAACGACTCGGCGACCAGAACGTGGGTATCGGTGTGGGATTGGGGCTTTCGGTGGCACAAGGGTTTGTGCACGCCATGGATGGGACCATCACGCCCCACGAAACCGCAGGTGGGGGACTGACCATGGTCGTCGATCTCCCCACGACGCCCAAGTCAGAGAGCCCATCATCATGACAGACAAGGTTCGGGTACTGGTCGTCGATGACGAGCCACAGATACTGCGCACTCTGCGCATCAACCTCAAAGCCCGCGGCTTCGATGTCACCACCGCATCCACCGGGGCCGGCGCGCTCACCGCCGCCGGCAAAACAAACCCTCAGGTCATCGTGCTCGACCTGGGTCTGCCCGACATCGACGGATTCACCGTCCTCGCGGGCCTGCGCGGCTGGACCAACGTCCCGGTCATCGTGCTGTCCGCGCGCATCGACGCCTCCGACAAGATAGCGGCTCTCGACGCCGGCGCCGATGACTACGTCACCAAACCCTTTGGTATGGAGGAGTTCCTGGCCAGGTTGCGGGCGGCGGTACGTCGAGGCAGTGCTGCGGTCCACGCCGAGCAACCAGTGATCAAAACCAGCGCGTTCACCGTGGATCTGAGGTCCAAGAAAGTCACTCGAGGTGGGGCGAACGTTCACCTGACTCCCACCGAATGGGGCATCCTCGAGTTGCTGGTGCGCAATGAAGGCAACCTCGTGGTGCACTCGGAGATTCTCAACCATGTGTGGGGTGCTTCGTACATGACCCAAACCAATTATCTCCGTGTGTATATCGCCAGCCTGCGCCGAAAACTCGAAACCGATCCCACCCATCCACGTCACCTGCTCACCGAATCAGGGATGGGGTACAGGTTCGTCAAGTGACCACTGAAAGGCCGTTGTGCCGGGGCGCAAATACGATCAATCGGGTGCGTGAGATCCAGTGGCGGCCGCGTCGCCCGTCGAACGATCCCACCGATGAACTCCTTCGATAAGTCTTGTCCACCAGTCGGTACCGGCATCGCCGGTAGATCCTAGGACATCCAGCGGGGTCGATGGGCGGCGAAATCGGATATGGCTGTCGTGTCTACAGGCTTCACTCATCTGCCCATGGTCACACGGGCGGAGGAGCTTACCGCGCGGCACTAACGTCCTTTTGACGCCAGACAACTCGATATTGACACAATCTATACGTAGCTGCGATTTGATGAGTTCTTAGCGGCCAAAACTGTTGGTGCAGTTGCGAAATCGGAGTACCACTGATGGTGTGACTCTTTTCGAGATCCTCCCTTCGTTGAAAGCAGTGACTGTGAACCGAACATTCGACAGCAACTCCTGGGGCCCATCGGTCCAAGCACACCGCACCGATATCAAGATCGGCGGACGTTCTGTCGTGCAGGAGTTCTCGCGGCGCAAGGATGCCTTCTACCTCGATGACAAGGGCCTGCCCACATGCCAGAAACTCTGTCCGCCGGACCTGGTGCTCCCGACATTGGCGACCCGACTGATCACAGTGGCGACGAACCCACCCGAGCACCTCGAATGCCGCATTGCAGCACACGTGCCGATCGCCGCGGCCATCACTGACATCGCATTTCCCGGAACCTCACTGGGCGGTGCCCGACTCGTCGATATCACCCTGGTCGACGGGGCCGGCCACCGGCGCACCATCCACGCCGAAGCGCCGCCACAGATCCGGTCGGGGTCGCCCATTCTCCTGGCGCTCAAGCCGGTGACAGGGCAGAGTCCCACAACACTTGGCGGCCCCGGAATCGGCAGTGTCCCCGATCGCGAGCTTGCGTCGCCGCTGGTGGGATCATCGGAGGGTCTTGCTGGGGGCGTATGAGACGAAGCAGCGCCCCAACGGCAAGCCCCGTGAAGACCTACCGGGTGATCTGGAAGGAGTGGAGAATTTGGGGCCGTAATCGGCTGTGCGGATGGACGGGGTCTGTTCGCCTTTTTGGTTCGGATAGCGGGAGCCTGGAGCCAATAGTTCAGTGAGGCAGTAGGTCCCACCGAAAAACTCTCCGAAAAGTACTTGGCACTCTCGTGGGTGGAGTGCTAAAAATGTGGGGCACAGTGATTTTGTCGCCCGCCAGGGTGGCGGGCGTTGAGCGATGTAGGAGGTGGGTGCTGTGCTTCGTTTTGATCCTTTCGGTGACGTCGATGTGTTGACCCGCGGGTTGCTGCAGTCGGCAGGATCGACTCGAACTCCTCGGTTCATGCCGATGGACTTGTGCAAACTCGACGGTCACTATCTGTTGACCGCTGACCTTCCGGGTGTGGATCCGGGGTCGGTCGATGTCAACATCGACAACGGGGTGCTGACCCTGTCCGCGCAGCGCACCCCCCGCTCCGAGGATGGTGTGCAGTGGTTGACCAATGAACGGTTCTTCGGCAGTTACCGACGACAACTCACCCTCGGTGAGGGCATCGACCCCGCCGCCATCTCCGCGCACTACGACAATGGTGTGTTGTCGGTGACAATTCCGATCGCAGAGAAGGCCAAGCCTCGCCGTATCGAGATCGAACACTCCGACACTTCACGCTCCATCGAACCCGCCACCGACTGACCCATCAGCATTCGCTGGCCAAACCCGCGAGGCGGTCGAATGTGAGGGACGCGTGGCCCCGGGGGTGATTGATGGTGCGTAACCGACCTATAGGAGGTACGCCTATCGACAGAGTCAAGGACTGGGTGACCTGGCCGGCCCCAGCCCCGTAGCAGGGACTGGCCTGCCGGTCTTGAACACCATCACCAATCTAGTCGTCGACACGGCGACCAACATCCCAACCCTGGTGGTGCCGCCCAGATCACCTGGGCGGCACCACCACTCATCATCTGGTGACAACGACGTGTCATGTGACTCTGTGTTTTGGTGGTCTTGGAAAGGGAGAGGAGCGCGAGGAGAGGAGTGACCCTCCGATGGGTAATGTCAAAGCTGTTCCCAGCGTGTGGTTTACCGATGAACAGGCGCGTTGGCGACCCACTCACACGACCGGAGTAGACGATGTGACCCGATGGGCATTTGATGACGCCGGCCGTATCTGGCTGACTGCAGTCTCCAGCCATTCCTCCGCCCAGCCTGGTGCCGACCCATCCGAGCGCCGGGTCTATCCGGCACTGCTGTTGGAGAACGCGGTACGAACGGTCCACGATGCTCTGGGCACAGATCCGTTCCCCTGGGATGTCACCGATGTGGTGTCCAACCCTGGTCCGCCCGAGGACTATCTGCCGGTCCTGGGCCGCGGGCGCATGGTCATCAACGGGCGTCTGTATCTGGGCACCACCGTGCAAGTGGACAGCAGCATCTTCGTGGCAACAGTGATCGACGATATGTGGATAGGGGCGTTGCAGCCGCGGAGCCGCCACCACCCGAAGTTAAGTCTCCAGCCTTCCGCGGCCGATCCCCTGACCCGGACCATCTGAACAGAGAAAGGTGATTGCCGGACAAGGCCTTTCGTGCAGTCTGGTGGCGGTCAGCGACGCGGACGGTATGGCGGATCGGTGCGTTGGGGGTCAGCTGATGAGTCCGGTGTCCTCGGCGGCGATCAAGGCCGAGTTTCCTGTCGACCATAGTTCTGTGATTGCGGTGCGCGTCGCCGCGGTTCGGGTGGGGTCTTGTAATGCCAGGCCGTTGTTGAAGGTGATGACGTTGTAGCCGACATCACCCGCCCGCAGCATCGGCCCAGTGGCGCGCCCGGCACCGACCACGCGGTCGAGCCCTTCGCCGAACGCGTAGAAACGAAACGTCGGCCCAAGATCGACGCCATAGGCGTTGTCGGTGGAGGTGATGATCGACTCTGCGTGTGCGGCAATGGTATCGACGATGAGGAAGAAGTCGCGGGCCTGGGCGAGGGTGGTGTGGGCGTCGGCGGTGGCGTAGGCAAGGTCGACGGTGATGTGCGAGTTGTATCCGGCGAGGGCGACCCGCTCGCCGGGCACGTGGCAGTCGGCGGCGAGGTCGAAGTAGTACCGCCATTGCGGCGGCGCGGGTGCCCCGGTGAATTCGGCGTGCAGGGCGTCGAGGAACCGATCGAGCAGTCGCAGACTGATGACTGGCGCCCACTGCGGATCATTGAACACTTCCGGACGGTTTTGCAGGGGCATCACCGCGTCGCGTTCGACCGCGGCAAGGCCCAGGGCGAACAGTCCCCGCCGGTCCCGGTGTTTGGTGAGGAGGTCGGTGATGGCCTGTAGATCGGCGACGTGGTCGCGCAGCTGCACCAGGGGTGCGGCCGGTGGGTCGTTGCGGCGGTCCGACAACGAGGCGATCCGGTCACGATCTGTGGGCGAGAGGGTGCTACTACCGCACGTGGACAGCGGGGCTGCGGCACCAGGTGGCGTCCCGCTGACGCCGGCGAGACCGGTGAACGCGAGGAGCACGACTACAGCGATACGCACGGGTGACATGTACAGATAGTCGTCCGGCCGCAGGGGGCTGAACAGGTGACTGATGGCGTGCAGCGCCCGGCGCCGCAACGTGGCCACGGCGGACGTGGCTCCGCGCTCAGCCACCGCGGCACCACACAGTACTAGGCAAGGTCGTACTCACTGGAACGCTCACGTGAAAAATCCCCCGGGGCCGATCCGTGCATCTATCGACACACGGTATGTCGGACACCTGCACCGCGGCTTGACAGGTCAGGCTACAACTCTCAGCACCCACTCATCGCAGGTTAGGTGTGACCTTACGACACCGACTTGATTTGTTCGAAGCGGGCATGGGTACTGCAATTCGTTCTGCTGATGTGGACAAGGCGAATCTTGGTAACAGTCTTATCCGATGTGGGATCCGACCCAGGGGAACAAACATTCGATGGTTGGGTCTGTGCCAACTGTGCGCCTGCGGGTGTCTCACGCATCCAGCGAATCGGCCGTACGTTGGTGTGTGCGCACGTGTTCCAGGTAGCACTCGATCTCCTGCGCACCAACTGACGTGCGTGCGGCGACATCTCGCGGGTGCTCGTCTCCGCCGATCGCTTCGAGGAGTTCACATTGGTCGACGTCGTTTCGCCGTCGAGGTGGCGCACACTTGGCCAAGGTGTCTGGTGCTATCTGCGCAGTGCCCCGTGGACATTTTCCTGGTTGCTGCTGTTGTTGATCACCACCACCATCCAGCACTCGGTGTCACGAGCGACTTTGGAGAGTCTGCTTGCAGCGCGGTCCACAAACTTGCATCACCTTGCGACGGATCCACTGCACGTCCTCGTCAGCAGTTTGTTCTGGATCGACGGTTATTTCTGGTTGCCATATCTGCTGATGTTCTGTGTCTTCCATGCCCCTGCCGAGCGGTGGTTGGGTGCGTGGCGGTGGGCGGTGGTCGGGCTCACCGCGCACGTCGTCGCCACCTACATCAGCGAAGGTTTGTTGTGGATCGCGATCCGCCAGGGACTGGCCGATTCGTCACTGGTCGACGCGCGCGACATCGGGGTCAGCTACTTTCTGGCGGCTATCGTCGGAGTATTGACGTACCACATAGCATTTCCCTGGCGCTGGGTGTATTTGTTCCTGATCCTGGCCTGGTTCGGTGTCCCGGTGATCATCGACCCCGGGTTGACCGGCATCGGGCACCTCTCCTCGATGATCATCGGTCTGGCGTTCTATCCGCTGGCCCGCGGAAGTGAGCGTCCTGAGTGGAACCCCGCCGCGTTGTATCTTCGGGTGCGCGGTGCAGTCTCCAAACGGGCCTCGAATGACATTGCGTAGCACAGTGTTCAGGAAGCACTCTCCGATACGCCGTTAAGTCTGGGGTTGGCGAGATTCCACCCACCGCGCATTCAGCGATTGCACAGGATTGACAGTTACGGTGAAAAAGGTGTCCATCACCTCTTTCTCGCGCTCGCCCGGGTTGCCCCTGGCGGCAGCACGGTCCGGGACCGTAGCCAAGCCGGACCCGGTGAAGGTCGATCGCGGCAAACTGGCAAGGCGATTGAACCGAAGCAACACAGTGGCCACGTGGTCCGGCCGGACCTTGGCGCTGGCCGCCGTGGTCTCATTGGTGAGCATCCCACTGCGGCATTGGTCCGGGACCGACGTCATCACAGACCTCATGGCAGTGGTGAATGTACCTGCGGATCCGAGCATCTTTGTGGTGTGCCTGATGCTGGCGCTGGCCGGCGCCATCCGTCGTCGATTGCGGCTGGCGCATACGGCCCTGCTGCTGGTCATGGTCGGCGTGCTGATCGAGGACATCGCGGCTGTGGTCAGCCTCGCAGTGGCCAATGCTGATGCGGGCGGAGGTTATTGGGCATGGCGATCGTCCGCAGTGGTGGCAGCGCTGGTCCTGGTGGTCGGACTGTTGGTGTTCTCGGTGGTGGCGCGAGCGCGTCCGGCGTTCACCGGGCAGCTCGCTCCGAGGTCGGTTCGCACGGCGCTGCTCGTGCTGGTTAGCGGGTTGTCCTTGTCACTGCTGGTCACCGTGGCCCTCACCGCGGCGTTTCCGCGGACCTTGAGCGGGTGGCCACAGATTGCGACGTGGGCGGCGCGCTCGACATTCGGTGAGCGAAGCACCGTCAATGATCCAGTGTTACAGGGGCATCTTGGCCATCACAGTGTCTATGCGCTGGCCGGCTGGATGTCTGCTCTGTCGCTGTTGGTGGCGTTGCTGGTGCTGTGGCGATCGAACCGCATCAACGTTTTCCAGAACGCCGATGATGAACTGACGATCCGACAACTGTTGGCGACGTATGGCGAAGGTGATTCTCTGGGGTATTTCGCCACTCGCCGCGACAAGTCTGTGATTTTCGCTCCGGACGGCAAGGCCGCTGTGACGTTCCGGACTGTTGGCAGTGTCAGCGTTGCCAGCGCCGACCCGATCGGCGATCGCCAGTCGTGGCCGGCGGCCGCGCACACCTGGCTCGACCGGTGTAAGAGACATGGCCTTCATGCCGCGGTTCTGGCGGCGAGCGAGGACGGTGCCCGGGTTTACCGATCGGCCGGCCTCAAAACACTTGCGATCGGTGACGAAGCCATCATCGATGTAGATGAATTCTCCTTGCGAGGCAGGGCGATGAAACCGGTTCGGCAAGCGGTCAACCGCGTAACTGCAGCTGGATACACCACCCGAATTCGTCGTCACGCCGAGCTGTCCGCGGCCGAACTGGGTGAGATCGCGGACCTGGCGGAGAAGTGGCGAGGCGAGGATACCGAGCGTGGATTCTCGATGGCACTCAACAGAGTCGGAGATCGCGCCGATGGGCGCTGTTTGCTGATCACCGCGCACGACACCGAAGGCGTAATTCGGGCATTCCTGTCTTTTGTGCCGTGGGGGAGTCACGGCGTGTCGCTGGACCTCATGCGACGGGACAGGGCCTCCGAAAACGGGATCAACGAATACCTCGTTGCCACCCTGATCGCTTCTGCCCGAGAACACCGAATCCGGCGCGTATCACTGAACTTCGCGGTCTTCCGGTCGGTGTTCTCCGATGCCGAGAGAGTCGGTGCCGGCCCGGTCACCAGGGCGACCGACTCCTTTCTCGGGTTTGCGTCCAAGTTCTATCAACTGAAGTCGTTGTACCGGTCGAATCAGAAATATCGGCCCCAGTGGGTACCGCGGACCCTCTGCTACCACCCGTCGTTGACGGTGGTTCGGGCGGCTGTCGCCACCGGTGTCGCCGAAGGGTTTCTCCCGCACATCGGACCGGCGTTCCTCGTCGGGCCGAAGGCACCGGGGACGCAGCTGCCGCGGACCAGGGAGTTCGCGTCGGCCGTCGAGGCTCTCGAACTGAAATCGTTGCTTGAAAAGCAATGTCCGCCACCGTATCTCAATGAGCAACAGAGGATCAGGCAGTGCACGCGCGAGTCGTTGCTCGCCAGGGGACACGCGCCCTACCCGGTTCACGTGCAGCGTAGCCACACCCTCGCCGAAATTCGGGATCAGTACGGTCAATTGGGCCCGGACGTACAGACCACAACGACTGCGTCCGTGACCGGCAGGATCAGGGCGATCCGTGATTTCGGAGGTCTCGCCTTCGTCACCCTCGAGGAAGACGGTGACCGACTCCAGATCTTGGCGGAGGCACTGTCCCGCGACAGGTCCGCCCACAACATGTTCCGCCGCGATATCGACCTGGGCGATCTGATCGCTGTCACCGGTACCGTGGGCACATCCCGCACCGGTGAACTGTCCATCCGGCTGCAGCACTGGCAGATGGTCGGCAAATGCCTGAGTCCCATCCCTGCCCTCGATGCAGAACTCGCCGACCACGTTCGCGTGCGCAATCGAACACTGGATCTCCTCAACAACCGCGCGTCGATAGCCGTACTCGAACAACGAGCTCGGGGCGTGCGCGCACTGCGTGAGACGCTGCATGCCCGCGATTTCGTCGAGGTCGAGACGCCAATGTTGCAAACTGTCCACGGCGGGGCCGCGGCACGGCCTTTCACTACCCATATCAACGCCTACGACCAGGAACTGTCGTTGCGAATTGCACCGGAGTTGTACCTCAAACGACTGTGCGTCGCGGGTATGGGTCGTATCTACGAGCTGAACCGGAACTTTCGGAATGAGGGCGCAGATTTCACGCACAATCCGGAGTTCACCTCGCTGGAGGTCTATCAAGCCTATTCCGACTACAACACCATGAAAGACCTCGCCCGGTCACTGATCTGCGCCATGGCCACCGCAATCCACGGGAGACCGATCGCGCAACGCCTTAACGCGTCCGGCGAGGCCCAGACGGTTGATCTCGATCGGCCTTGGCCTGTCATCACAGTTCACGACGCGGTCTCGGCAGCCTGCAGCGCGACGGTCACGACGAACACGTCGGTTGTTGAGCTCGCGGCAATATGCGCTGCTCACGATGTGCACACAACAACGGAGATGTCCGCCGGGCACATGGTGATGGCACTCTACGAAACGCTGGTCGAAAAGCAGACCGAGTTCCCAACGTTCTACATGAATTTTCCCGTGGAGGTCTCACCGCTTGCCCGGCGACATCGCGACGACCCCCGCGTGGCCGAGCATTGGGACCTGGCCGGGTTCGGGATGGAGTTGGGAACCGCATACTCCGAGCAAACAGATCCCGTCATCCAACGCGAACGGTTGACCCGCCAATCTCTTTCCGCCGCAGGCGGTGACCCTGACGCAATGCAACTCGACGAGGACTTCCTCGCCGCGCTCAGTTATGCGATGCCACCGACCGGTGGTCTTGGACTCGGGATCGACCGGCTCGTCATGATGCTCACCGGTGGATCCATTCGGTCAACATTGACATTCCCGTTCGTCCGGCCACGCCAGCGATGATCAGCTGCTCAGGTCGTAAGTCCAAACGGTTCATATCAGGGGGATCGCAAGGTGAACATCGCCGGAATGTCGTTACTGCATGGCATGCTGGTACCAGCAATCGAAGTCGTGACGGGCACAGTTATGGTGGCCGCGGTGAGGTGGCGCCAACCCGGACGGAGCATGAGGTGGCTACTGTTCGGCCTGGTAGCCGGCACGGGAACCGCCGTCGTCGTCTACTGGATGCTGGCCCGCCAGGGCCTTCTGCCTGGCGACGCACCACGATCACTCTGGGTGTGGATCGCCCTGACAGTTCTCGCAGTCGTCTTGTTGGTGACCGGATGGACCCGTAGCGGGTGGGGCAGGCGCACCGGCGCGGTGCTGGCGACATTACTCGCGGTGCTGTGCATCGGACTGTCCGTCAACCAGTGGTCTGGGTTCTATCCGTCCACCGGCCGGGCTTGGCAAGGGTTGACCGGACAACCACTGTCCAACGAGGCCTCCCTTCGCTCATTGGTCGAGCTCCGCAATATTCCCGAGCCGAATGGCAAGATCATTCCCATCCGAGTTCAAAACAGCACGAGCCGCTTTCACCATCGAACCGAGTACGTGTACCTGCCTCCGGCATGGTTCGCCGGACCTACTCCGCCTCAACTGCCCGCCCTGATTCTCATCGGTGGCGTGATCACCACCCCTGAAGACTGGGTACGCAGCGGGGGAGCGGTAGCCGCTGTGCAGGACTTCGCCGCCACTCATCACGGTCAGGCGCCCATACTGGTGTTCGTCGATCCCACCGGAGGGCTGAGCAACGACACCGAGTGTGTCGACGGCCCCCACGGCAACGTGGACACCCACATCACCAAAGAAGTACGCCCCTACGTGATCTCCGCTTTCGGCGCTGCCCCTGATCCGGCGCGATGGGCGGTGGCCGGTTGGTCGATGGGTGGGACGTGCGCGGTCGATCTCACGGTCGAACATTCTGACCTATTCCACACTTTTGTCGACATATCGGGCGACCAAGGGCCCAACATCGGCGACAGAAACCAGACCGTCGCAGATCTATATGGCGGTCATGCCGACCAATGGGCGCGTTTCGATCCAGCCACGGCCATGGCCGGTCACGGCCGCTACGACAATGTCGCCGGCTGGTTTCAAGCAGAAGGTCACCGCACCGCCGGCCACCGCCTGACCTCACCGCAAATCCGTGCCGCGACGGCCTTGAACACTGTGGCACAGGCCAACAACATCACGACCGTGTTCCTACAACAACCTGGACGACACACCTGGCCGTTCGCCGCCAACGCTTTTCGTCAATCTCTTCCGTGGCTGAACAGTCGACTGTGCAACTGAATCGCCCACGATACGCGCCACCATGACACTTCGTGTCACTCCACACCCGCCTAGTGTCCGAGTCGCTGTTGCGAATTCGCTGAAGTCCGTTTGTCGCAACGTTTGTCATGCGTCGATGGATCTCGGAATACCTTGCACTGCAACATCACCCTGTACTTGGCCGAGATCGGCCGGGGTGTGAACATACGGGCGTCAGCCGCGCCCATCTCCGTCGGCGGACAGTCGGTAGCCGACCCCTCGGACGGTCTGTAATGCTTTGCAGCCGAACGGTGTATCAATTCGCTTCCGGAGATAGCCGGCATATACCTCGACCACGTTCTCGTCACCGCGATAATTGACATCCCACGCTGACCGGAGGATTTCGGCTTTGCTCACCACGTTGCCTTTGTTGCGGATCAGGAACTCGAGCATCGCGAACTCTCTCGGAGTCAGTGCTAGTTCGGTGTCACCGCGTTTGACGATGTGGGCAGCCGGATCCAGAGATAGGGTGCCGGCGGTCAGGATTGCGGGCCTCTCGGGTCTTCCGCGGCGGATCAGTGCTCGCAGTCGAGCGGTGAGCACTGCGACGGAGAAGGGTTTGACGAGGTAGTCGTCAGCGCCCAGATCGAATGCGTCGACTTGGTCGTAGTCGCCGTCCTTGGCGGTCAGCATCAACACCGGAGTCCAGATTTCCTTGCGGCGCAGTTGCCTCACTACCTCGTAGCCGCTGAGCTTGGGCATCATGATGTCGCAGATCACCGCATCGTAGGCATCGTTGCTGGCCATGAACAATCCGTCTTCGCCGTTGTTCGCGAGGTCAACCATCCATCCTTCGGCGAGCAGCGTTCGCCGTAGCGTCTCGGCGCCGTTCCGGTCGTCTTCTACGACTAGTACTCGCATGATGACATTCTCCGTCGGTTGCAGTTGTGGATGGTTGAAGTTGCCGGTTCTTCTGGATAGTCAGTCTGTTTCGATGGGCAGTGCAATAGTCACCGTGGTGCCCCCGCCGGGGGTATCGGAGACGTTGAGGGAGCCGTGGTGCGCCCGGACGATCTCGGCAACGATCGGCAATCCGAGGCCTGATCCACCGCTCGAGCGTTCACGGTCGGTGTCGAGTCGGACGAATCGGTCGAAGACGCGGGCTTTGTCGGCGTCTGGGATGCCGGAGCCGTCGTCGATGATCGAGATGCGACCTGCTGCATGGTCGACGTCGATGGACATGTCGAACGTCACGGTGGATCGGGTGTGGCGGACGGCGTTGTCGGCCAGGTTACGTACTGCACGCGTCAGCATTTCGATGTCGCCGCGAACGCGGACGGGTGTGATGTTCACCCGGACTTGGTGCTCGGTGATTGCTTCGGCGCGTTCTGCTTCTCTGTTGACGATCTCGTCGAGATCCACCTCCACGAATCGCAGTGGTACACCACGCTCGTCGGCGCGGGCCAGAAGGAGTAGGTCCGCGACCATGGCTTGGAGACGTTGTGCTTCGGGCAGGAGGATTTCTTCGACGGTTGTCGGGTCGATCGGGTCTCGGGTTGTGCGGGAGAGGTCGAGGAGTCCGACCAACGTCATCAGTGGGCTACGCAGTTCGTGAGAGGCATCGCCGACGAAACGCAGCTGACGTAGGCGAGCGTCTTCGAGTCCGTCGAGCATCTCATTCATGGTCGTTGCCAACGTGGAGATTTCGTCGTTCGTATTCGGGACCGGCACTCGTTTGCTGAGGTCACCGTGAGTGATCTCGGCAACCTCGGCGCGGATGTGTTCAACAGGGCGTAGGGCTCTGCCGACAAAATAGTAGGTGACGAAGATCAGCATCAGCAGGATCAGCGGGAACAAGACGCAGAGCAGGGAGGCGACTGTCACCACGACATCGATCATCGGCCCTTCTGCAGTGCCGACGACGACCGTGACACCGCCGCTTGCGGTTGTGATTCCGAGAGCTGTCGCGCGGTACTCGGTGGGGCATCCGGGGAAGCATGCGCCGTCGAATGTGCGCTGGGTGCCGGGTTCGATGGGAGGCGTCAGCGCGGAGGTGTGGGTGCTGGGGTTGGATACCAGAACGCGGCCTTGTGTATCGATCACCTGTATGACGTCTAGGTTCTCGGACAACACCAGCGACGAATCATCAAGCTGAGCAACGCCTTCGGCGGCGATCGCGGTAGCTACTTCGTGGGCCCGTGCCGAGGTGGCCGCGTCGGCCGAGTTCAACAGCGATTGATAGAGGACGTAGAGCATGATCGCCGCTGCCAGTGCCAGGGCGAGCGCCAGCAAGGACGTGGCGAGGATGGTGAGGCGCCCACGCACGCTGGTCGCCACGGCTCGGATACGGACGTAGCTTCGTCGCATTCGCACCCGCATGATCAGAGGGTATGTGGACTGCCGCCCACAATGGGAACCGTACTCAGGATTTACTCAGTCATCCGCAGGGTCCTCACAGGACCTGACGGGCACACTGCAGACGAGGTTGCGATACTGCCCCGATCAGCACTCGTCGTGCGAACGCCAGGTGCCGCCGCCGTGCACAGGCCAGCATGGACATCAGCAATCCGGACATCGCCGCGCGAACATCGACTCGAGGTCGTCGCGGAATCGGATTGAATACACCGCCGACAGGCGACGAGCGTGAGCATGCCGGTGGCGGCTGTGAAGCGTTTGGCAATTCCTGTGGAATCACTGATCCGCTACCGGTCGACGGCACCAACCCAGATGGTGCCGGGTTTACCCGACCTCGCTCAGCGTTTGCTCAGCAGATCGCAGTGTCCTCACAGGACCGGGCGACCACGATGTTCGTCATGCCCCACATAAACAAGTCGTCGGCGGTCGGCCTCGTGATCGTCGGCCTTGTCGTGGTGGTCGGCGTCGCAACAGTCCTGCACCACAATCCTCTTGGGGCGGTGGATGCACCGGTTCTCGAGTGGATGGTCTCTCATCGATCGTCCGGCGGAATCACGGTGATCGCGGGGGTCACTGGTCTGTTCGGCCCTGCGTGGGTTGTCACGTGGACAGCGATCGCTGCTGTCGCGCTCATTCTGTTCGACCGCAATGCCGTCCGCGCCATGACAGTCGTTGCGTCCGTTGCGGTCGCGGGGGCGTTGGGGGGCATCCTCAAGATCGTGTTCGATCGGACCCGGCCACCTTTCGTCGATCAGGCGGCGACTTTCGAGGCGTCCCAGTCGTTTCCGTCTGGGCATGTCACCGGCACGACCGCCTTGGTCCTCGCTCTGGCGCTCGCGGTGACGGTGGGCACGACGTGGAGATCGCGGATTGTGGCGATCGTCATCGCAATGGTGGTCGCGGGGTTTGCCGCGCTGACGAGGTTGTACCTGGGACTGCATTGGTTCTCCGACATTCTCGCCGGTATCGCGGTCGGCGCCGCGGCCGCGATCGCGATGCCGTCAGTTGTTGTGGCGGTGTTGGTCGCACTCGGACCTCGCCTACCGCAGCGAACGCGGCCCTACCTCGATCCACCCATCAGCCTCTATCCACCCATCACTTTGGGGCATTCAGCCGAACAACCTCAGGAAGGGCGACATAGTGCACCCGTCGCATAGTGACAACCAACCCAGCGGATCGCCCCTGTCTGCCGAATCGACCCGATCACCGCGACCTTCGAGGATCTCGTGGAGCAAGGTTCCCGAGGTCACGATCTTCTTCTGGATCATCAAGATCCTGGCGACCACAGTGGGGGAGACCGCCGCGGACTACCTCAACGAGACGATGGGTTGGGGACTCACCAATACCACCGTCGTCACGGTGATACTGCTGATCCTCAGCCTGATCGCACAGTTTGCGGTGCGCCGCTACATCCCTGTCGTGTACTGGTGGGCCGTCGTCGTGATCAGCGTGACCGGAACGCTCATCACCGACAACCTCACGGACAACTGGGGTGTCCCGCTCGCGGTGACGACAGCGGTGTTCGTCGTCGCTCTCATCGCGACTTTTTCCGTCTGGTACCTCGTCGAGAGGACGCTGTCGATTCATTCGATCCGAACCCCGCGGCGTGAGGCCTTCTACTGGCTCGCGATCTTGGTGACCTTTGCCCTCGGGACCGCCGCCGGTGACCTGATCGCCGAGAAGATGGCGGTGGGTTACGGCGCGTCGCTGCTGATCTTTGCGGCGGTCATCGCGTTGATCACGCTGGCGCACTATGTGTTCCACCTCAACGCCATCGTCGCGTTCTGGGCGGCCTACATCGTGACCCGTCCGCTGGGTGCCTCGCTGGGTGACCTTTTGACCCAACCGACCGACGAAGGAGGTCTCGGACTCGGGACAACCGCAGTCAATGTCACGTTCTTTGTGGTGATCATTGCACTGGTCGGATACCTGACCGTCAGCAAAGTCGATCGGATCGAACAGAAGCGGGGCGAGGCCGATCCGGAATATGTGGTGCGGACATGACCGGCGACCGAGTGCCGACGGCGACTGCGCCACCACGGATCGAACGGTGGTTTGCTGTGGTTGCCGTGGCCTACGCCGCGATTGCGATGTGGGCGTCCACCTTCTTTTACGTCACAGCGATGAGCCATGATTCGACCGGATCGATGAAACATCGCTTCGCTATGGCCCCGGGCTGGACCTGGCAGGCGTCGGTGACCGCGGCAGCGGTGGTCGCCGCGTTCGTCGGTGTCATGCTCGAAAGTGCGATGACCAGAACCGGGCGATGACGAGGCTGCGTGGTTGACGCCGGCGGGGAATCGTTCGGCGTCACAGGAGCCGCGATCCCGTAGCCGGCTCCGGTGAGAACTGCTGCCGCAGTAGCCCACCCCCGCGATCTTCTTTTTGGTACTCATGATTTCAGTGTCATGTAACTTCCTTCGAGTGGATGTCCGACCGTCGCGCCGGGCGATACGTCCAGCATTCGCGCTTTGTCCTGTCAAACGCTTAGTCGAGCTGAGAATTGTTGTCGGCGAGGTTGACTCGGTGGGCGTCCCGAGAGCGGTCCACCAGGTGCGACCGGGCTCAGCGTTTGCTCAGCGACAGGAGGCTATTGTCTGCGGACGTGAACGTAAATGCCCTTGCCGCAGCTGGTTCGACCGCAAATCTGGCCCTGCTGCCGGGATTCCTCGACCCCATCACCCTGCTCGGCTACTTCGGGACATGGGCGCTGGCCGGCCTGCTCGCCGTCGTTCTGATCGAATCCGGCATCCTGTTTCCGGTTCTCCCCGGGGATTCGCTGCTGTTCGTGGCCGGAATGGTTGTCGCCGCAGGTGGTAAGGACGGCGTCGACTCCTTCGCCACGCTCTGGCAACTACTGATCTTCGTCCCGCTCTTTGCGATCATCGGCGGCCAGATCGGCTACTGGATCGGTCGATACGCGGGAACCGCGATGTTCAAGCCCGATGCCCGTTTCCTCAAACAGCGCTACGTCGACGAGGCCCATGAGTTCTTCGACAAGCACGGTCCGGTGACCGTGTTCGTGGCTCGATTCGTCCCTGTCATCCGCACTCTGGCGCCACTGGTGGCCGGGGCCGCACGGATGAACTACCGGGTGTTCTTCGTCTACAACGTGATTGGCGCCATCGTCTGGGGCTGCGGGGTCACGCTGCTCGGGTACTGGTTGGGCCAATTCGCGTTCGTGCAGAAACTCATCGAGCCGATCTTCGTCGTTATCGTCTTCATCTCGGTGCTCCCGATCGCCTGGGAGGCCTACAAGAGATGGCGCAACAAGGAACAGGTCCAGATGGCCGAACCCGATGTCGCCGTCGTCCCTCCGGCAGGCGCCGACAACCTACCGGGGTAGGTTCGGCCACGATCGTGTATCAGATTGTGCAGGTGTGGTTTCCGGCACTCAGTGATCGCACAGCCGCCGGGGGACACAGTCGAGCTGTGCACCCGGCCGGACCCGCCGCCTGGTGTTGATCGCCGGATCCAATGAGATCGATGTGCTCATCACCTACCTCGCAGTCCTCTTCGCCGGGCATCCGGTGTTGCTGGCACCAGGCGACAATCCCGACAACGTCCGTGCCTGGTCGCCGCGTACCGACCCGACGTGGTGGTGCTAGCACCGGTGGGCGCACGGTGATCGAGGAGCTTCGTGAAGGCTCCAAGCACTTGCTGCATCCCGACCTCGCGCTGCGTGCCTACCACCGGAACTCGCTGCGACGCACCCGGAGGCGAACTCAGAACCGGTGACCTCGCCCGGCAGACGGGTGACGGTTTGTACGAGGTGGTCGGTCGGCGAAGCCGATTCGCCAAGGTCTGCGGGCTGCGGATCGACCTGCAGCACGTCGAGTCGGCAAGGCCCGAAAGATCAGTTGTTACTTGTTATTTCATCGTTGGGTGATGTTGCCGATGTCTGGTCGGAGCGAGGGTGGTGCCGGTCGAGTTGGCAGGGTCGGTGGGCGTTTGGTGTTACGGGTGAGTGGCAATCGATTTGGTTAGGCCGGCGCGATAGGCCGGGAGTGCGTGGCGCCAGATCAGGTCGATGGGTCCGTCACTGTCGACGGCGATCTGGGCGCCGACATGGGTGTACGGAGCCAGCGGTACGTGCGGCACGATGTCGAGGAAGTTGACCACTCTGTAGCAGCTTTCTATGGCGGTGTTGAACGAGGTGACGAAGTCGTTCAGTCCGACGCGTGGTCCGGCGAAGGTGATAAGTCTGGGTTCGAGTGTGTTCGGTGGCATGTTCGAGAAGATGTCGGGCGCTGCGAGTACTGCCAGCGCCGCGCCGAGGCTGTGCCCGGTGAGCAGGATTTGATCGCAGTCGGTGCAGGCGGCTGCGAGGTTCGCGGCGATGCTGTTGCGCACGAGGTGGTAGGTCGCCTGAAAGCCCTCGTGCACCTTTCCGAATCCGGGGATCGGTATGTATTCCTGGGGTTCGGCATCAACGTTTCGCACCCACTCCTCGAGGTGCTGGGTACCGCGAAACGAGACAAACGCTGTGCGGGTGCCGGTGTTCTGTCCCATCAGCCCGAAAACAAGGTTGTCCCGCGTCATCGCCCTCACTGCGGGATGTGAGTCGGTCATCGCGGTGAGAGCGGTGCGAGCGGTGTTGTCGGGCTCGATGAGGGCGGTCTGCACGAATCCGGGCGGAAGTGCGAGAGGGCGGCCGTTCGACGCGTCGTATGCGGCCTGGGCCAGGGGGAGCGCCACGTCCCTGGCGAACAACGCGTCGAATGCCATGGCTCGCAGCTTAGTCTCAGGGTCGACGGTGCCAGGTGGAAATGGCTTTCGACCCGACAGCCCACGCTGGACGGCGGTGCCTGACGCCGGCGCCTCGGGCGGATAGTGACGATGCCATTCGAGTGCTGCGGGCGTCTGATGTCGGATGATCTCGACAAAAATTCTGCCAAGGCAGGTCACGCTGCAGCTGAGATTGCTGCGTACCTACCGCATACCGAGTGGGTATCGTCAAGACTTGAGCGACCTTCAATGCTCAGCGCGTGGACATGCAACCGCTGGTGGCAGATGGTGGTGCGAATCGGCATGCGCGGCGGAGTCATTCGGCGGCGCACGCAGCTGCCCAACGGGTACGTATCGGGAAATCCATCCAGTCGCGTTTCGATCGCGGATCCCAAATTTGGGTGTGCGGAGGGTACAGCTGGGAGACTCGGAAGAAATTCAGATCCGTTGTGCAGGTGGGGAATTGCATTCCAGTCGGCTCGATATGTGGCCTGCTGCGCTGCTCGGTGGTGGCCACAGTCGTGGCCTTCTATCCTCGCTGAACGAGCACTCCCGAAAGTTCCTGCGAACCCTCTGCGTACCCAACACCTAGGGGTCCCTAATGCACTTGCATGCAATGCTCTGACCTGCAGTCTTGTGCCCCCGGTCAGAGTCGAACTGACAATGGACGGGTTTTGAACTGTTGGTTGTGGATGTTTGCGGATCGTTGGCGATCTGGCTACCTGGTCGTGGCGTCGATCATGTCGGTCAGACGCACTGGTTTCGATATCCGCGGAGGCGCCAAACAGTGCCTGATGGGTCCGCTCGGGTTAATTTCCGCTGTGGATACGACGGACAAATCCCCAGGTCGGAACTTCTACAGTACCGCTTCGGGTAGTATCCGAAAACGCTGCCTGATAGCGCATTTGGTGTTCGCGCTGACGATCTGACAGCGACAATCGCGACCTACGTCCCGCCGGCGGCGCGCAACCACGCCGCCAACAAGCCAGTCTGGTTCGGCTCGTACCGCACGCCGTAGGCGCGGGTTTCCGGCGAGACACCGATCGGCGGTCGGCGAAATTGAAAGGCCCACCCAAGGACGGCTGACAAGTCGACGATCACAGGTTGGGCTGGCTCGCAGATCCGCGACTCGGGCCGGTGGCCCCAGGAATCGACTCCGTCAGCCCTGGGGTACTTACCGCTTTGGTTGGTAGAGACACTCGCCCAGCCTGCTTCAGGCAGAGTCCTGCTCAGGCGGCGTATCTGCCGGGCGGGTGTCGTCGGCGAGCGCCAGGGGGAGTTGGCCGCGCGCGGTGATGCCGAGTTTACGGTAGGCAGCGGATAGATGAGCCGCGATGGTGCGCGGTGAGAGGAAGAGTTGTTCGGCGATCGAGCGATTGCTCAGGCCGTTGGCGGCGAGTGCTGCGATACGCAGTTCTTGGCGAGTGAGCACGTGGGTCCGCGAAAGCGGTTCGTTGGCAAGTCGTTCACCGGTGGCGCGCAGTGCGTCTCTGCATCTTTCGGACCATGCCGGCGCGGGCAGGTCGTCGAAGACTTTGAGGGCGCGGGTGAGATGCTGTCGGGACTGGTCGACCCGTCGCAGTCGGCGGAGTCTTATTCCGAGCAGCAATTCGGCCCTGGCTTGAAAGTACGGTATCGACGGCGGACCGTCGACCAGCTGGATTTGGATCTTCGCCAGGTCGGATTCGTCGGCCAGCGCGACATCGGCGAACCGTAGTACCGAGTCGATAAGGGGCGCGTGCCAGCTCCGGTTGAGTTCACGAACGTGGGCGACGCGCGTAAGGGCGTGGTCTCGATCGCCGATTGTGAGTGCGGCCTCGATGATGTCGGGTAGTACGGCGACTCCGAAGATCGTGCCGTACACGGGGTCTGACGGGTCGGCAAAAGGGCGCAGGAGATCGTGCGCTTGTCGCGGGTGACCGGTGACGAGTGCTGTGGCAGCGTCGGACCCGATCAACGAGGCGCGGATATTGCGGGCGTGGAGTACTTCCGCTGCGGCCGGTGATTGACCGGTGATGGCGTCGATGTCGGGGCGTGACCCGTCGACGGCGTCGAACCACGCCAATCCGATGCGAGCTCCGATAGCGAGCACATTATTGCCCAGGTCCGTTGCAAGCCTGAGACATTCATCGGCGAGTTCCCGCCCGACGTCGAAGTGCCCGCGCAGGTAGCTGGTCCAGGAAGCGCCCATCAACGCATGCGGAAGAAGGGCTACGTCGCCGGCTGCTCGCAGGGCGGCGACCGCGCGAGATGCGTAGGACCAAGAAAGGTCATGCTCCCCGCTGACGTTGAGGGCGTGGCCCAGCAACCACAGAGAGTACGGGTCCTGAATCGACTGCGGGTCGATGGCGGACACGGTCGAAAGGACGTGGTCCGCGCGGGTGGCGGGGTCGGTGACGGCGTCCAGGAAGAGAGCGCGTGGATCCTCGGCTGGTAGATCGAAGTTGCTCAGGGCCTGCTGAATGCGTTCAGGGTCGCCGGCGTCGGTGGAATGGTCCCACATTATCGACGCCAAATGTACGAGCGATGCGATCGCATCGTCGGTCGCGGCGGCGGTACGCATCGTGTCGATCGCGGCCAGCGCTGGACCGAAGTCGCCGCGTGTGAGCGCAGAGTCGTCGGGTGCCAATATTTCTCGGAGCCATTGTGCGCGACCGTGCACGGCTGGGGCATCGGTGTCTGTCAGGGTGTGGGTGATGAGCCGGGCGGCGATGTCGCAGGCGCCCGAGGCGAAGGCGGCTTCTGCTGCGTCGAGGCGCCGCGAGGCACGCTCGATCGGGTCATCGGTCAGTTCGGCGGCTCTCTCGAAGGCGCGGGCGGCAAGTTGATGGTCACCGGTGTGCACACTTGCCCGCGCGAGCTCGGTGAGTTCGACGCACAATGCCGCGTCCATGTCACCGGCGAGCTTGACGCGCCACCACAACGTTTGAGATGGCTCGTTGCCGTGCGCACGGACCAGCGCCTGCAGGACTGCCGACCGTTCGGAGGGCCGGCTGGCGCTGGTCACTGCTGCGCGAACCAGTGGATGGCGAAACCGCAGACCTTCGGGTGACCACACTGCCAATCCTGCGGTCGTGACGGTGTCGATCCAAGCAGGATCGAGATGTTTGCCGACGATGTCGGCAACGATTCGCGAAGACTGTTCGGGTGAAGGACTGTCTCCCAACGCCATTGCCAGAACAGCCAACCGTAGGGGCGCGGCGAGGTCGGCAAAGCGACCAGCGAATGTCGCCTCCAGTCGCCGGGTGACCGGTGCGACGTCGAAAGCGCCCGCACTGAGCTCGGGCGGGTCGAGTTCGAGCAGTGCCAGGGGGTTGCCCGCGGCCCGCTCCAGCACGGCCCGCACCGCTCTGCCTGCGGGAATGTCCGCTCGAGTGCCGATCAATTCAGTTGACTCGGCCTCACTGAGTGGCTCGAGGTACATCTGGCTGATGCCCAGCGCCGGGAGGGTATCGCCAGATCCTCTGGTCGTCATGATGATGACAACGGGGTCGTCGCAGATGCGTCGAGCAGCCATCTCCAGCGCCCAGCGAGACGCCGAATCAAACCAGTGCACGTCCTCGGCGATCACAAGCAGCGGCTGCTCAGCGGCGGCGTCGGTCAACAAGGTCAGGGTCGCCAGACCCGCCATCAGCGGGGACGGCGCAGCGACTACGTCGGCGAGCCCGAACGCCACTTCGACAGCGTTGCGTTGCGGCGTGGGGAGTGTTTCGAACAGCGCATGGAGAGGATGAAGCAGTAGGTGCAACGCGGCGTAGGGAACACCGGCCTCGGCCGGAGACGCCGAGACGCGCAGAACGCGCAGTCCACGCTCTCGCGCGTGCAGCGAACACTGTTCCACCAGAGCGGTTTTACCAACACCCGGGTCGCCTTCGATGACGATCGCCGCGCCGCGCTCGTGCACGTTCGTGCACAGCGCGCTGAGCAGAGCTACTTCGGGGTCGCGTCCGACGAACGTTGCATTAGGGCGCACAGCCCGCCATCATGCCACCGATACGACTCGAACGCTGGGGTAGCGAGCGACCGCGATCTAGGTACGAATACCCGCGAATCTAGGCACACCTGACCGATGTGGAGGACCTGCGGTGCTCCTTACGCTGCTCAGGACGGCAGGTTCGCTCCCGCGCATCGGTCCCCAACAATTATTCGAGGTGGTTCCCCATGGCTCCGACAATCGTGCTCGTGCATGGCGCATTCGCAGACTCAGCGAGCTGGGCTCCGGTCACGCGCCGACTGCTCGACAAAAGCCACACAGTGCGTGTGCCGCCGGTCTACAACAGAAGCCTCGCCGACGACGCGGCATCGATCCGGCGATTCACCGAACAGATCGATGGACCGGTTCTGCTGGTCGGCCATTCCTATGGCGGTGCTGTGATCACCGTCGCCGGAGTCGCAGCCAACGTCGTCGGATTGGTCTACATCGCGGGTTACGCCCTGGAAGAAGGGGAGAGCCTAGGTCAGCTTCAAGGCGGATTCCCCGACTCCGATTTGGCTGCCAACCTGGTCTACACCCCCTATCCGCAGGCCGACGGTACCGACGGAACCGATGTTTCCGTCGATATTGCTGCTTTCCCGTCGGTCTTCGCTGACGGCGTCGATCCCGACACCGCACAGGTGTTGGCGGTGTCGCAACGACCGCTCTCGGCCGCTGCGTTCGGCGAAGGCGCCGCGGTCGCTGCGTGGAAGTCCAAGCCAGGGTGGGGAATCGTCTCCTCGGCCGATCGCACCATCAACCCCGAAGTCGAACGATTCGGTTACAACAGGGCCGGCCTCAAACGGATCGTAGAAGTCGACGGCGCCCCCCACCTGATCATGCATCAAAACCCCGACGCGGTAGTCGCCCTCATCGAAGAAGCACTGACAGAAATCAACTGAGACCACCGCCCACTCGCGGCGTCATTCGTCACATCGGCCAGGAGAACGATCATGCCCGCCAACCCGCACAACATTTCACTTGAAACCGCGGCACTCGAGTTTGCCGAGGCAACAGCCAATCCACCGTATCTGTACGAAATGAGTCCCGACGAAGGACGCACCACCGTCGACGGCGTACAAGATTCGCCCATCGACAAACCCGACGTCGACGACAAGTGGATCACCGTCGACGGCGGCCCGACCGGCACGGTCAAAGTCCGCATCGTCAAACCCAAGAACGCACCAGACTCCCTTCCGGTGATCGTGTACACCCACGGCGCCGGTTGGGTATTCGGCGACGCACACACCCACGACCGGCTTGTGCGAGACCTGGCAACGGGAACCGGTGCAGCGGTGGTATTTCCAGAATATAATCGCTCACCCGACGTCCACTATCCCGTCGCCAACGAACAGTCCTACGCCGTGGCGCAATGGGTCGGCACATCGGGCGCCGATGAGGGCCTGGACACCACCAACATCACCATTGCCGGCGATTCGGTCGGCGGGAACATGGCCATCGCGTTGACGTTGATGGCCAAAGACCGCGGCGATGTGAGCTTTCGAGGGCAGGTGTTGTTCTATCCAGTCACCGATGCCGCATTCGACACCCCTTCATATCTGCGATTCGCCGAGGGCTACTGGCTGACCCGAACCGGGATGAAGTGGTTCTGGGACCAATACACCACCAGCACAACAGACCGAGCGCAGATCACCGCCTCGCCACTACGCGCAAAGCCCGAGCAACTCGAAGGCCTTCCACCGGCATTGATCATCAACGCACAAGCCGACGTCCTGCATGACGACGGCGCCGGCTACGCCGACCTGTTGAGATCGGCCGGGGTGCCGGTGACCCACGTCACGTACTCGGCAACGATCCACGACTTCGTGATGGTCAACTCCCTGCACGACACCCGTGCCGCGACCGCGGCCATCGCCCAGGCCGTCGACTTCCTTCGCGGTCTACAAACACCTTGATCAGATCAACAGGAAAGTGATGACAATGAACACCACGGTCGTACTCGTCCACGGGCATTCGCCGAATCCGCAAGCTGGAACGGAGTGATCGCCGCCCTGGGCGATATCGGAATCCAGACCATCGCCACCCCCAACCCTCTACGAAGTGTCACCACCGACGCCGACAACGTCCGCCGGGCGGTCCAAGCGATCGACGGGCCGGTGATCTTGGTCGGGCACTCCTATGGCGGCGCCGTCATCACCGAGGCAGCTACGGGAGCAGGCAACGTCAAAGGTCTGGTCTACGTGTCCGCGTTCGCCCCCGACCACGGTGAAACCGCGCTGGCACTGACCGATCAATTCCCCGGCAGTACCCTCGGATCAACTGTGCGGCCATACGATCTCGGCGACGGCACCAATGATTTGATCGTCGATCGCAGTCTCTACCCCCAGCAGTTCGCCGCCGACGTACCACTCGACCAGGCGGCAATCGCCGCCGCCACGCAGCGGCCAATCCGTGACTACGCGCTCAATGAACCACTTCCCACCACCACGCCCGGATGGAAGACCCTGCCGTCGTGGTTCGTGTTCGGTGACGCAGACAAAAACATACCTGCCGAAGCGATGCAGTACATGGCAGATCGGGCGGGATCACAATCGACTCGGGTCATCCCGGACGCATCGCACTCGTCGATGGTGTCGAACCCGGGCGTGGTCGCAGAGCTCATCGTCGAGGCCGTGAAATACGTGAGTTAACAACCTGACGTCGACGACTGAGAATGCCACCATGACTGCACATCCCGAGAGACCGCGATCGGAAGGCGCCGAATCGGGTGCGTTATAACGACCGTCGCCGAAGTGAGCGTGGCACAGATAATTGCATGGGCAACGCGAGGCACCGGAGCTACCGGGTCCTCTTTTTCGCCCAGTTGGTGTCGAACTGAACCGTCCTGGGTCTGGTGGAGACCAGGACGATTCAGTGGCTTGTGCGGTGTCAATTTGCACATGCATGACCCTTTGAAGCGGTGCTAAGAGTTCATATGAGCCGCGGTGCATGGTTCGCCGTGCTGGAGGTGTCGGTGGTCAATTCGCGCGCCGGTAGGGGCGGTATGGAAATTGACGCGGCCATAGAGCCCACAGTGTGCCGGGAGCAGAACAACACACTCGAACGTCTCGTGGTCGAGGTCGAACTGGAGTAGGACGTGCTGTGGGAGGTGGCCCCTGGAACATTCTGGGCGCGGTTGCCGAAGGCCGCGTCGTCGACATGTGCGTGTTCGTGATGGCTCTGTCGAAATGGTTGGCGTGCAATGCTGTTGGGCTCGAGGTTGCCCTTTGTTGTTCGCTGACATGTGACGTCGATGACCGTGAGTGGTAGTGGGGTCGTCCATAGCTGAGCAGTTTGCTTTCTGCAGACTCCGCGTCGGTCAGATTCTCAACCCTGTTCGGACTGCGATCGACCTCAAGGGAGTTACTGGTGGTGCTGTAGATTCGCGGTTCCGGCACCTGAGCGAAATTCAAAGGCGCAGATGCTCGCCGAGCAACCAGCAAGGACAGGTCCTTAGTGGGCCAGGGCACGCCTACAGAAATCAGGCTCGGGATCGAGTCGAAATGATCGCGGCGGCGCACTCAGTAGGCCGGTCCAAGCTGAGGTGGTGGAAACCGTCGGCGATACGGACGACCTTCACCTCGCCGGCGACGTGTGACCGGACAAAGTCGGCCTCGTCGTCCTTCACAAGTGCGCTGCAGCCGCCGTAGACGTAGCACAGCGGGATCCGCACTCTCGCGGCCGCGGCCAGCAACTCGGGACCGTAGAACGCCGGCATCATGCATTGGTCGTGCTTCCAGGTCCACATCCCTTCGACCTCCCGCACCCCGTTGACGGCGAGAGCATGCATCACCTCGGCCGCCGGGTGGGGCTGAGGTGGTACCAAGCGGAACCGGGCCATAGCTTCCTCGCGGCTGTAGCGACGTTCCTGCCTGGCCCGCTGCCCGCGCCCCGCTGCCACCGCGGCCCGGTAGCTCGGCGGAGGGCGCAACGGGGTGTCGATCAAGACCAACGCGGCGAACGCGTCTGGATGCGCGCCCGCTGTTATCAGGGTGAGTCTGCCGCCCAGACTGTGGCCGACCACGACCGGGCGAGAGGAGCCGGTTGCCGCCATCACAGCGAGTATTTCCTCGCCCCACACCTCGGCGCCGTACTCCGAACGGTGGCCGCTGTCACCGTGCCCGCTCAGATCGAAGGAGGTCACCCGTAGTCCAGCGGCAACCAACTGTGGGATGAGTAGGTGCCACCACCATCGATGTGCGCCGCTGCCATGCACCAGCAAGACGTCGCGATCGCCGCGCCCGACCACGGAGAACCTGACGGGGACGCCGCGCACGACGACCTCGCCCAGACTCTCCGCGTCCAGCGCCTCGTGCGGATGGGCTGACATCGCGCCGGACCTCCGGGTGTTCTCTACTCGGGTATTCAATGTGCCGGGCAATCCGGCGGCGTTCGGTGCTCAGCTGCCGATCGCGACCTGGTCGTCCACCTCAAGCCCTAGTTCCGCGAGCTCGCGTTCGGCCCAGAACAGGCGTCCCGTGTACTCCATCGGGTCGGCGCATGAGGAGAAGTACACCAGCATACGAGCGGGCACCACCATGGGCACGGCCTGGCTGTTATCAAGGCCGGCATCCTTTACTCGGGCCTGGACAATCTCGCTGGACACGAAGCCGGGATGCATACCGATGATGGCAATGTTCTTCTGCGCGAGCTCGGGAGCAAGGGTGTTGCCGAGCCGGTCGAGTGCCCGCTTGCTCGCGTAGTAGCCGGGTACTGCCAGGCTGAACTCGCCCCAGCTCGCAAGCTTTGGCGGCTCTTCCGCCACGCGGAAGACCTCGCCGCTGCCGGTGCTGAGATTGACGATGCGCCCACCGCCCCGGCTCTCCATGATCGGAACCACCAGTTGGATCAGGGTGAAGGGCGCGTGGGTGTTCACGTCGAATTGGTACAGCCAATCTTGGCGGGTCAGGTCGAGGAACCCCTTGGACCAGTAGTCGCCTGCAGTGGCAGCGGCGTTGTTGATGAGCACGTCGACGCCACCGAATCGCTCGACAGCCGAGTCGACAAGGTTTTTGAGGTCCGACTCGCTGGCCAGGTCAGTCTGCACCGCGATCGCTTGCGAGCCCATGTCTTCGATCTGCTTCAGCGTCTCGCCGAGCGTGCCGGGTAGCCAGTTGTCCGGCTCGACTGTCCGTGCGGCAAGGACCAACTTCGCGCCGCGACGGGCGAAGCCGAGGGCGGTCTGCCGGCCGACCCCTCGACTGGCTCCCGTGATGATCACGACCTTGTCGGTCAGGTCCAGTTCCTCATGTCTTTCCATAGTGCGCCTCCCATTGTCATTTGATCACCGTTCAAATAAAGCTAACACGCATTTGATCACCGTTCAAATGGTGACGGTCGGAAGCGACCGCGCGCTGGGTATGCTTCGGTCATGCAACCCAGTCGGACGCCCCGCCGGCGGGCGACTCTGGTCAACACCCGGTCGCAGGAGACGCGGCGGGCACTGACCCGCGCGGCTCTCCGGTTGTGGAGTGAAGGCGACTTCGATGCGGCCTATGAGGCGAGCACGGTGGCCGACATTGCCCAGGCCGCCGGGGTCAGCAAGGGGAGCTTCTATTTCCACTTCGCCAACAAGGAAGCAATCCTCCTCGAGATGGGTTCGGCGACGATCCGGGCGATGATCGACCAGATCGACGCGGGGACCGCCGGGGATGTCCCGCTGCACACCTTGAGCGAACAAGTGATGACCGCTATGGCGCGACGCACGGTTCGCGCGCCCAGGGTGGCCGCGGTGCGGTCGAGCACGCTCGGCTTCCCGACGCGGGCACTGGTGGGGACCCCGGAGAACCCCAGACTGAACGTCGCCTTTGAATCGCTTCTGCGTTACGGCATCAAGCGCGGTGAACTCAGCGCGCAGATCGATGCGGAAGAGGGCGCAGCGATGCTGACTGCGGTGACGATGGAAGCGATCGCGCGCTGGGGGTCGGGGGATCGCCCGGCGGCCTGGCTGCGCCAGACGTTGCTCGATCGAGTGGCGGTCATCCTGCATGGGATCGGCCACCTGAGCAACGGCTAGCATAGCGGGCTCCGTCTCGAACGAAGCCGCGTCGCGGCCATCGACTTACATGGTGCGCGAGCTGCAATTCCTCTGTTCGGGTCAGGTGCCAACGGTGAAGTTGCTTCAATCGAAGGATGTGCAGGTGGATGGCTTACTCGGGGGCTCCGATACTCGCGGAGGATCTGCTGTTCAAGCCGAAACATTCACTGATCGATCAAAGCTTGCACTCCCGTCTCGGGGCGACGACGACGAACGGTGACGGTTTCGGGATCGGCTGGTACGGAGAAGGCACCGAACCGGCCATGTTCAAGAGCATCGAACCCGCCTGGAACGACCGCAATCTGCGCGAGATTGCCGGTCAAATACGCACGCCGCTGTTCTTTGCACACATACGTGCGTCGACCGGGACTCCGGTGCAGCGCAGCAATTGCCATCCGTTCCGCCATGGGCGGTGGTTGTGGATGCACAACGGGGCACTGCGGGGTTTTCATGAAACCCGGCGCGACCTCGTGACAGCCATTGACCCGGCGCTGTTCCCCGACCTCGACGGCTCGACCGACTCGGAGACGCTGTTCTTTCTCGCGATGACGTTCGGTCTCACCGACGAGCCTTTCGAAGCTGTTGCCCGTGCGGTCGGTTTCGTCGAGGACGTCGGCCACGCACATGGGATCGACGACCCTGTCCAGATGACCGTCGCGACGTCGGATGGCGAATCCACATGGATATTCCGCTACTCGAGCGAGCTGCAATCGCGCTCTTTGTTCTACTCGACGGAGATAACCAGGCTGCAGGCCCTGCACCCGGAGGTGGAGGTGCTACGCAGGTTGGGCTCGGAGACCCGGCTCGTTGTCTCCGAACCGTTGCGTGACCTTCCGGGGGCGTGGAACGAGGTGCCGGAATCCTCGGCGGGGGTTGTCAGACCTGGCGCAGACGAACTTCGGCCATTTCACCCGATCGCACCCACCTGACACAGTGTTGCCCGTGACGTCTGCCAGTCGCTGCGCGCACTCGAGGAGGCGGTGCACACGGGTGAGATATCCGGCAACTGATGGTGAAGGCCCGAGAAACCGGGCTACGCAAACAGATTGCGGGTTTCGATCCCTGCGTTCCTCAAACCGTGGACGGTTTGGTGTGGCGGTTCTGGGGGACCGGACAAGTCAACTGCAATGTCGGACCCCGGATTGAAGGCGCCGCGGATGCGGACGGACGGCGGCGGATGCATATGCGGCTGCCACGTCATCGGTATGGACCACCTGCACACTCAGACCCGGAATGGACGGGACCATCGGCAATCGCTTGGGGTAGACGAGCCGACCCGGTACGAAGGGGCCTCCGAATAGTCTGCGTTGTCCGGTCGCAGAGCGCTTCTTGAAGATGAACGCCGGCCGCATCCGCACTACGCGGATCTCCGGATGCACGACCTCGAACGAATCCAACCATCTTTCTACGTAGGCCTTTTCGCGGATAAGCAACAGCGCCCGGGTTACTCGAACGCGCCAGGGAAACTGTCGCGCAACGCTTTTAGCTGACGGCGGAGATCACCAAGCTCGTGCCGTTTGGTTGCGGACTCGGCACCATGGCCTATCTCTAACGAGAGTTTGTCGATCCAACGCTTGAGTTCTGTTGCAAAATAGCGCGCCTGATCAGCGTCCGCTCCCTGCCCGTCTGAGGATGTCATGGTTCGCGTAGCTTACGACTCTCGGTACCGAAACGGAAAATGACTGCACACTGAATGACACGCAACCGAAGAGTGAACAGCAAGTGAACAAGGTGCCGGACTTGTCGTCTTCGGTCGTAGCCTGGACTTATGACTGCCTATGCCGACAAGCGCCTGCACGAAGAGCGGCAGATCATGAATCTCATCGCGGAGAAGCTGATCAAGCAACACCCTGGACTTTCTGCTGACGCCGTCGTCCAGGTCGTCGACGACGCGTACCACCGTTTCGACGAGCAACCGATCCGCGACTTCGTGCCCCTGCTGGTCGAACGGCGGGCCCACGAGCAACTCGGCGACCGGGCCACGGCAACGCCAGAATCATTCGACGATCTTCACTAGCTGTTCTCCTATGGAACGCTGCAACAGCGCAGCGCCCAGATCGCCATCCTGGACGCGTCCTCACCCCGGCAGGGCTGGTGCAATCGTCAGCTACGCCCTGTCCGGGTGAAGATCATCGACCCAGTCATTGCTCGGAGCCGCATCGCCCTCGACTCGAGTTTGTCGACCCAACGCTCGAGTTCCGCCGCAAAATAGCGCGCCTGTTCGACGTCCGCTCCCTGCCCGCGTGACGGTGCAATGGTCCTCTATGCGTAAGACTCCTGACACCGACACGGCGATGAGTGAACGACACGCAAATGTGCGGAGAACAAGGTGTGACCGACTTGGAGCCTCGTTGTTTTCGGTCATAAAATAGAACCCATGACTACTTTTGCCGACAAGCGCCAGCAAGACGAGCGGCAGAACATCGATCTCATTGCCGAAAAACTGACCAAGCAACACGCGAGTCTGTCGGCTGACACCGTCGCCCAGGTCGTCGAGGACGCGTACCGCCGTTTCGACGACCAACCGATCCGCGACTTCGTGCCCCTGCTGGTCGAACGGCGGGCTCATGAGCGACTCGGCGACCGGGCCACCGCATCACCGGAATCACTCGCCGCCCTCAGCTAGCTAGCTAGCCACAGCCGGCGCCGGATCACAGCGCGTATCACCTCAGTATCACGGGGGGTGAAGTGATCGAGTGCTCGCCGCTCGTCCATGAGGGCATCCATCTCAGCGAAGAATGTCCGATCGGTCATGCCGAAACGAGAATGAATCTCGTGCGACGGACCGCCGCCCAATCGAAACCAGCGTGCCTCGAACTCAAGCATCTCGTGCTTCAACGCATCGGTTTCGCTCATTGTTGGCTCCTTCGCCGTCACCCGTCCTACGCCTTTGTACCGCCACTGGGTGAACACTGAGCAATCTCAAGATGATCAATCGGTCGCCGCCCGAAACACTAACGCTTCGTGGCGAGGCCATGATTGCGACTGAGAAGTCGGTCTGTTCGCCAGGCACGCCTGTGGCGCCTTCGCAGCCGGCCGCGAACGCGAACAACTCCGTGGGGAATACAGAGCCGCGACGTCATCGGGCAGGCCAAGGGCATGCTCATGGAGCGTTATGGCATCGCCGCCGACGAGGCATGCGACCTTCTACGGACCTGTCCCAGGACTCCAATGTCACACTCGCCCAGAGCGCCCAGCAGATCGTTGCGGCGGACGCCGAGGGCACCGCACCGGCGCCCGAAGGTTAAACCTCAATCAAAGAGAGCCATGGTGCACTGTCCAGCGCAGTCCACTGTTGTTGAGGGTAATCGGCAGCGGCCCCCGTGGGGTCAGATGAGGCGATGACCCCGGCGTGAACTGCGCCCTCGACAGCATCACGGCCGAGGCGGTACTCGTGATGTGCAAGAACAGGTTTCGGCCCGGGCACACCACCGGGCCGGCGCTGAACGGCACCCACTGCCGGGCCGCCTCGGCCCGGCCTTCTAACCAAATGTCGGTCTGGTTATCGCGGTGAAACGCCCGGGAACCGACGAGGGAAGATGGTCGTGTGAGCGACGCAGGGCTACTGCCCGATGATTACGGTGACCTGCTCGATCAGCTCAGCACGCGGATCGCCAGGACGTTCGGGGGTGGGCAGCTGTGTGATTGATCGGCTTGCGACCGATCTGAGGGCGGAGTTTCCGACATGCGGGGTTCTCTCGGAGCAACCTTCACTACATGCGCACCGCGGCTGGCGCCTGGTCGCGGGGGGGGCAATTGTCCAACAAGCTGTTGGACAATTGCCGTGGGGACACCTCACCGTGCTCATCGACAAGCTCGACGACCAAGTTGCCCGCGACTGGTATGCCGCCGCAGTGGAAAATGGCTGTTCACATGCCGTATTGACGCATCAGATCCGCAGCCGGCTCCACCAGCGGGTTGGCGCGGCGCATTGGTGCGAGTGCAGAGACGATCGCTCCCCAACCGACCTCGACATCGTTACCGCCGACCCCGATTCTGGCGCATCCGCCCAATACGCCGCGCCCGTGGATACTTCCGGCGACGATAGCCCACCGTTTCCCTCAATCCTGTGCGCAAAGCTCAGCCCACGAGTGTTCGATCGAAGGGTCGACTCCACAGCACGCTGGGCCCGCAGCATCTGCAGCTTGGACAGGTCGCTGTTGTCGAGCTGACCTCTAAATTCCAGAGTGATTGTGGAGCAGGGCATGTGCGTCAGATGCGGCAGCAGGACTTCCATGCATTTGCGGCGGTGTTGGCGCCGACGTCGATGCCAATGAACCTTCGGTTCCCCAATCCGCAGGCCCTCCATGGACTTACGTAGCTCAGTGACATCGTCTTCTTCAGACAATGCAGCAGCCATCAAATACACCCGGATCCAGATCAGGACGTGATCCACTTTCGTCGGCCCCGCTGCCAACATGCATATGAGACCAGCCAGCGAAGGGACCCGTCCGGGGGTATTCGCGGGTGTACGCAATTTGCGGTCCTACCCGCGCATATTGCTCGTGGGCGTTCGTTCGCGTTCGCGGGTGTCGCGCATGAGTTGTCACACTCCCGTGACGACGAGAGGCCGGCACAATGAGCGCCTGCGCGAGCACCGAACTCCACACGGTCCATCAGCGCGAACCCGTAGGATCCGCGGTGTGCTCACTTTGCTGGCCCGCGTGGTCATCGCCGCCCCGAGACGAGTGCTTCTGGTTGTCGGGCTGTTGACCATCATCGCCGGGGTGTGCGGCGCGACCGTGACCGAACATCTTGGCGCTGCCGGTTTCCAGGACCCGAGCTCCGAATCGGCGCGCGGGACAAAGGTGCTCACCGACACGTTCGGCCAGGGCGACATGGATCTGACGTTCGTGGTGCGACGCACCGGTGGAGGCAGTGTGCTGGAGCCGGCAGCCGCGGCGGCCGGACGCGCGCTCGTCGCTGACCTGCGAGCCGCCCCGCACGTCGGCGGCATCGAATCCCCCTGGGACGGTTCTCCCGCCGGCCAGGCTCTGCTCAGCGCCGACCGCGCGACCGCCGTGGTGATCGTCCAGATGACCGGCGGCGAGGACGATGCGCCCAAGCACGGCAAGGAGGTCGCCGACGGAGTCACCGGCGAGCGTGACGGTCTCATCGTGCTGGCCGGTGGCGCGGCGATGATCTCCGCGGAGATCAACGTGCAGTCCGAGAAGGACTTGCTCATCGCCGAAGCCATCGCACTGCCGCTGTCCCTGGTCGTGCTCATCTGGGTGTTCGGCGGGGTGTTCGCTGCGCTGCTACCGCTCGTTGTCGGCGGTTTGGCCATCGTCGGGACCCTCGGAATGCTGCGCGGGATAACTCTTTTCGCCGACGTCTCGATCTTCGCACTCGATCTCACCACCGCCATGGGCTTGGCACTCGCGATCGACTACACGTTGCTGCTCGTCAGCCGGTACCGCGAGGAGTATCAACTGGTCGGTGATCGCGATGAGGCCCTGCGGCGGGCGGTGGCGAGAGCCGGCCGCACCATTCTGTTCTCGGCCTGCACCGTGTTCCTCGCGGTCGGCGCACTCGCGGTCTTCCCGATGTACTTCCTGCGATCGATGGCCTACGCGGGCTGCGGCGTGATAGCGCTCGCCGGCCTCTTCGCCGTGATCGTCGCCCCGGCGGTGATCAAGCTCCTCGGCGACCGGATCGAATCGTTCAACATCCGTACCAAGTTCCGCCGCGGGCCCAAGGATCAGGACGTCCGAGTGAGCATGCTCTACAGGACCGCCACCTTCGTCATGGGTCACGCGATACCGTGCGCGCTGGCGGTGGTCTCGCTGTTGCTGATTCTCGGGGCCCCGTTCCTCAGTGCGCTTTTCGGGTTGCCGGACGATCGGGTGCTGCCCGCGAGTGCTCAGTCACGTCAGGTGGGCGACATCGTGCGCGCCGAGTTCCCGAACAATGCCGCCGCGGCCACCTCGATCGTGATCCCCGATGGGCGCAGCCTGACCGACAACGACATTGCCGCCTACGCCGCTGCGTTGTCCGAGGTGCCCGGTGCCGTCGCGGTGTCTGCCCCGAAAGGCTCCTACGTCCAGGGCCGTGCCGTCGGCCCGCCGCTGCTGCCGACCGCGGTGAAAGACGGCAGCGTATGGCTTTCCGTGGCGATCGAGCACCCATCGTCGGACGAGTTGTCGCGGGACGAGCTCGACCGGCTGCGCGCCGTCCCGGTGCCGCACGGCGCCGAAGCACTGTTCACCGGTGCCAACCAGCTCAACCAGGACTCGGTAGATGAGATCGTCCGGCTGCTGCCCACGGTTCTCCTGCTCATCGCGATCACGACGTTCGTGTTGATCTTCCTGCTCACCGGAAGCCTGCTGCTCCCCGTGAAAGCGTTGGTACTCACCACCTTGTCCCTGACGGCGACGCTCGGCGCGCTGGTGTGGGTGTTCCAACAGGGGCACCTGGGCGGCCTCGGCACCACACCCACCGGCACGCTGGTCGCCGATGTGCTGGTGTTCCTGTTCGTAACCGCGTTCGGGTTGTCCATGGACTACGAGGTGTTCCTGCTGTCCCGGATCCGTGAACACTGGCTCGCGTCGCCCCGCCGGAAAGAGGACAACGACGAGGCCGTGGCACTCGGGATCGCCGGCGCCGGGCGGGTCATCACGGCGGCCGCGATTCTGATGGTGATCGTCTTCGCGGCGCTGGCCGGCGGTCAGGTCGCGTTCATGCGAATGATCGGTGTCGGTCTCGCACTCGCCGTCGTGGTCGACGCGACCCTGGTCCGAATGGTGTTGCTACCGGCCGTCATGAAGCTCGCCGGGACCTGGAATTGGTGGGCGCCCGCACCCCTGGCGAAGCTGCACGCCAAAGTGGGGATCAGCGAGTCAGGTTGATCTCGCCGGCCAGCTCGTGATCGAGCAGGAAGGTGCCGGACTCGCGCAGGTTCGGCGGGTGGAACGAATACGCCGAGATACACGAGGACAGGTAGGCGATCTCAGGATCGGTCGCGAAGGCGACGCCGCCCACCTTCGCCACCATGCGGGCCACGGCCGTCTGCAGTTGGTCGCGCAGACCGAGACGGATCCACAGCAGGTCGGCGAACAGGTCGTCGCTGCGATCACCGTTGTCATAACGCGCCGCGATCATCCGCAGCGCGCGCCACACTCCTTCGACCGGCGAGAACAGTTCGACGAAGTCTGCCGGGGTGAAGTCGTCGCGGTCGGCGAGTTTGAGCGCGAGTCGGGTGGCGGCGCCGACATAGCCTGCCGTGATGATCAGTCCGAATAGGACGTACCCGGATTTCTCGTTGCGGCCGTCGGCATCCTCGACGTCGCTGACCATCATCAGATCGTTCGGTACGAAGACGTCCTCGAAGACCACCGCGTGGGTTTGCGCGGCGGACAGCGGCGAGCTGGTCCACAGCGGGCTGACACTCATACCGGGGCTGCCGTTGAAGATCACCGTGATGGCCCGTTGTTTGGTGTCATCGAGCAGCACGCTGGCCATCACACAGTCCATGCTGTCGGCGAGGCTGCATGGTTTCTTCTGCCCGGTCAGGGTGTAACCACCGTCGGCAGGGCTGGCCTGCATAGTGGGACGAAAGACGCTGCCGGCGATCTTGCCCTCCGAGAATCCCGAGGCGAAGACGGTACGGTTCTCGATCAGCGATTTGATCAGGCCGACGGTCTCCTCATCGGCGGAGTTCGCGAAGTCGGCCAGGCCCGCCACGGACAGGTAATGCATGGTGGTCGCCGCGGCGAGCGAGGGGCTGAGGTAGCCGACACCACGTTGCAGCTCAAGGGTTTCCACACAGGTCGCGCCGATTCCGCCGAGGCCTTTCGGCGCGGTCAGCCGGGGCCCGTCGTGCTGTTTCCAGAGTGCGACGACGTTCGTCTCCGGATCTTCGGCGACCATCAGGCCGAGCTTATCCAGTTTGTCAGCGAGTTCGGGGAGGTGACGGCGGACAGCCGCCACGTGCGACAGCTGTGCCTCAAGTCCAGTGCGGTCCATATAAAAGTCCTTCCTCGATCAGGTGCGATTTATGTAACGGCGCAGCGCTTCTGCGGAACTGGCCGAGGGCTTCCACTCGGTCGTCTCGCGCAATAACCGGGAGTCGAGCAGTGGGTCGCCGGGTGTCACCCAGTGCCCGGAGAAGCGGGACAGGCGCAACCGGAACGCCAGATCGGCGCCCGGTTTCAGCAGACGTAGCGGTCCGGAGATCAAGCGCGCCTGGGTCATCGAGGCGATCTCTTTGACGCTGGTCTGGTCGGTGGGGGCTATGTTGTAGATCCCGGTCAGGCCCTCCGTGAGAATGGTGGCGTAGGCCTGCACCAGGTCTGAGTCCCAGAGGAACTGGTAGTAGGAGTGTGCCGGGTCGGGGTAGATCACGGTTTTGGCCAGGAACGCCTGCAGGCCCGAATTGTCGAAGTGCTCGCCGACGACGTAGCAGGGCCGTGCCACCGCCAACTCCGTACACCCCGGGGTGCGATGCGCCCAGTACCAGTTGGCCAGGTGCTCTACAAGCGCCTTGTGATAGAAGTAGTAATGGTCGGAGTTCTGATCGCCGGCCGGATAGCTGTTCTCCGTCAACTGTTTTCCTGTGCCGCATGCCGCGACGCCGAGCGCGTTGGCGCTGGAGGTGAGGATCAGCCGGCCCATGCCCACCCGGTTCGCTTCCTCGAGAAGTGTCCGCGTCGCGACGACATTGACCTGATAGGCGTGACGCTTGTTTCTGGGTTCCTCCACGCAGTACGCCAGATGGATCAGCGCGTCGTAACCAGCGACGGCGTCGAGATCGACATGGTTGCTCAAGTCGAGGAACGCTTCGCGAAGCTTGGGGTGCACCACCCCGGTCGGTCGGCGACCGAGGACGGTGACCTCTTTGATGTCGTCGTTCTCGATGGCCCACTTCAGCATGGACCGTCCGAAATCTCCGGTTCCGCCCGTGATTGCGAGACGGAACCCGCCGCTCATGCATCCGCCTGGGCCCAGGACAGTTCCTTCGCGAGCAGTTCGGCCGAATTGAGGACATCGTCCTCGCTGAGTTCAGAGGTCATGCAGACACGAAGGATCGGCTTGCCGATCGGGACCGCCGGATAGATCGCCGGTGTGACGAATACCCCCGCATCCCGAAGTTGATTCCAGCTCAAGGCGGTTCGCATCTCATCGAACAGCCGGATGGGAATGATCGGTGACCAGTCGGGGCTGTGTTCGTCCGACTGGAGCAGGGCGACGTCCAAGGGTGCGAGCGCTTCCCGCATGAGCCGCGAGTTGCGCTCCAATCGGCTGCGGCGGTCAGTGCCCTCGTCGCTGCGGATGATCTTGACTGCGGCGGACGCCGCCGCCATCGCGCCGGGTGTCGCCGATGTGCTGAACCAGAACGACCTCGCGCTCAGCCGGATCTCGTCGATGAAATCCCTTGATGCGGCAACGAATCCGCCTAGGCCGCCGATCGCCTTCGACAAAGAACCCATCAGGATGTCGACATCCTTGGCGACCCCGTTCCGCTGCGTCAAACCGCCACCGGTGGGGCCGAACACTCCGATGCCGTGCGCCTCGTCGACCATCAGGAGTGCGCCGGCGTTCTTACAGATCTCGATGATCCGTTCCAGCGGAGCGGTCGAGCCCTCCATCGAGTAGAGCGAGTCGACGACTACCAGAACCCGGCGGTACTGAGTGCCGGCATGGCTGCGCAGAACTTCGGCCAACCCCTCGGCGTCGTTGTGCTCGAACTTGGCTTCGACCGCTTGGCTCAGCCGGACCCCGTCGCGGATCGACGCATGGGCCAACGAGTCCACCACCGCGAGGCAATCGTCGCTGAGCAGAGCCTGGATGGTGCCGACATTCGTCTGGTAGCCGGTGGTGAAGACCAGCGCCTGCTCGTGGCCCAACCATGCCGCAATCTGCAGTTCGAGCGCCACATGCAGGCTGTAGGTCCCGTTGAGCAGGCGGCTACCGGTGGTGCCCGAACCGAATTCCTTCGTCGCCTCGACCGACGCGGCGACGACGTCCGGATGCGTCGACAAGCCGATGTAGGAATTGGAGCCAAGCAACACGCACTTCCGCCCGTGAACCTCGACGAACGGTGTGTCGACGGCATCGATTTGTTGGAAAAACGGGAGTTGACCGACGGAGTCGAAGTGGCGCAGCAGTTCTATCCGCTGCCGCACATCCTGGGCGATTTCCCCAGTCAGTGCGAATTCCTGCAGGTCGTCATCCATAGTTTCCCTTCAATAGTCAGCGGCGGAAGCTGTGGAACGTCCACAGAACTCTGGTCGCAGAAAGTGATTCGGATCCGGCCGCGCCGCGGATTGGTCACTGACCCGCCCCGCGTTTGATGCGCACCTCGATGTACCCCGGGTCGCATGGAGTCGGTTTGCTTGACTCTTGGTCACGACGCCGTCGAAGGAGCCGTGTCCGTGCCGAAGCGTTACCCGAGGAACTCCGCCGCAAGCGCGGTGTGGTCGAACTCGTCGAAACACGCCTCGACCGGTACTCCGTCCATCGGTGCAGTGCAGAGTTCGGGAGTGACGACCCATGGGTCAGTCAGCGGCGCCCTAGAAACAGTCTGACGAGTCCGGACGGACTGTTCGAGCAGCTCACCAAACGGTCCTGGAGACCTCATTGAACGAGGAGATGATCGAGCACATATGTTGGGGTCACGCCTATTTTGTTGCGCCCGAGGGGATTCGAACCCTAACCTCGTGTTCTCGCCGCCTGCATCCCCTGCCGTCCACAACCATCCACGCGCGACATGTTGACCTGCGGTTATGCGGTTCAAGTGTCTGCTGGGTCACAAGAGCGCGACGATGACCCTCGACCGTTACGGCCATCTCATGCCTGTGCATTGTGGAGTTTGTTGACCGTATGTGAATTATGCAGTGGGGGAGCGGTATTGGTGTTTGATGGTGTTGGGTCGTTGCGACCGTGTTCGGCGTTTCTGCATACCTATCCATACCGGTGTTGGAGAGGCCGGCTTTCTCTGTAACGAACAAGTCCCCGTAGATGACACGCCTGGTCGTTACCTGTCGGCACTGACCAAATTGTTTGCAGCCCACGTCATGTGTGTGACAACCGAATCGCGGGCAGCGTCGCTGTCACCGGATTCGATGGCATCAATGATGACGGAGTGTCGGTCGGTGTCCATGTTGCCGACGGCGCGGTCGGTGCCGCCGTACATGATGGACATTCGGATTGATCCCTCGAGAGAAGTCCACGAGTGCAGCAGGGTTCGATTGCCAGTGAGCTCGCACATCAGGCGGTGAAAATCGAGGTCTGCCTCAATTCGATCGTCCAGGTTTTCTGTGCCGGCGAGTGCCATCCGGTCGAGTGTCTCCCGCAGTCGTTTGATGACCGGGCTCCGATCTTCGAGCGCGGCGAGTTCGGCTGCGGCGAGAGCTTCGAGTGCAGCGCGAACCGCGAAGATTTCCGTGATTTCCCCTGGGTCGAGGCTTCTGACGGCGAGGCGACCGCGTGCGCCGGCAACAACAAGTCCTTCCTGCTGCAGTTGCCGCAGCGCCTCGCGCAACGTTCCGCGGCTGATTCCTAGGCGTTCGGACAGCTCTGTCTCGATGAGCGCGCTTCGAGGCCTGAGTTCACCCCGGGTAATGGCCGTTCGCAGGGCTGCGACCGCTTGCTCGCGCAGGTTGGTTTTTTGCAGTCCGAGAAGAGCGCCGGGTTGGCCCATGACGGAGCCTCCATTCATTCGGTACTTCGGTGACGTCCCACTGCAGACAGTCGACCGCTGTCTGTTGACAGTCATCCTACCGGCACCCTTCTGCGCACTGTGGATTCACTGATCCAGCTGTTTCTACAGCTCGGCCAGGATGCGTGACTCAATACTTGACGTGGACAACCCGTACCGGTCGTGCAGGGTCGGGAGGGCGCCGGCGTCGAGGAACTTGTCGGGCAGGGAGATGGAGCCGATTCGCTTGCCGAGGCCACGTTCCACCACTGCCGATGCAACGGTCTCGAAAAGTCCACCGATCTTCGTGTGGTTCTCGAGTGTGAAAGCCAGTCGGTCGGTGTCGAGTTCGGCGAGGACGGTGACTGCATCGAACGGTTTGATGGTGGGGGTGTGCACCACGGCGACGTCGACGTTGTGCTTCTCCAGGTTGGTCGCCGCCTGCAGCGCCCGCATCGTCATCAGTCCGCTCGAGACCAACACGACATCGTTACCTGGACGGAGGACTTTCGCTTTGCCGAGTTCGAAGGTGTAGTCGTATTCGTCCAGGACGGTGGCGACCTTTCCGCGGAGGAGTCGTAGGTACGTCGGGCCGTCGGAGGCGGCCATCTGTGGAACCGCCTGCTCGATGTCGACCGAATCGCACGGGTCGATGATCGTCAGGTTCGGCATCCCGCGGAAGATCGCGATGTCCTCGGTGGCCTGATGGCTGGGGCCGTAGCCGGTGGTGAGTCCGGGCAGTCCGCCGATGATGTTGACGTTCAGGTTGGGTTCGGCGATGTCCAGGCACAGGAAGTCGTAGGCGCGCCGGGCGGCGAACACCGAATATGTCGACGCGAATGGGATGAGCCCGGTCTCGGCCATCCCGGCCGATGCTCCGAGGAGGAGCTGTTCGGCCATGCCCATCTGGAAGAACCGTTCCGGAAAGGCCTGAGCGAAGATGTGCATGTCGGTGTATTTGGCGAGATCGGCGCTCAGGCCGACGATCTTGTCGTTGCCCTCGGCGGCTTTGACCAGCGCGTGCCCGAAAGGCGCTGTCGCGGTGCGTTGTCCGGGATCGACGAACGACGCGATCATCGCCGAGGTCTTGAGTTTGGGTGCTGTCGTGGCGGTCATGCCTGAACCTCATCTTCTTGCAAATATGTAGGGTCGGTGAAGCGACTGGTGAGCTGGTCGCGGCAGATGCTCCACTCGTGCTCGTCGATGCGCATGAAGTGCGCCTTCTCTCGTGTTTCCAGCAGTGGTACGCCGTAGCCGATCTTGGTGTCGCAGATGATGATCGCGGGCCTACCGGTGGGGGTCGCCGCGGCGCAGGCGTTGTCGAAGGCGGCGAGCAGAGCGGCGGGATCGTTTCCGTTGACGCGTTGCACAAACCATCCGGCGGCGGCCCATTTCTCGTGGACGGGCTCGATTCCGAGGATGCCTTCGGTGGGTCCGTCTGCCTGCAGGGCGTTCATGTCGACCATGGCGATCAGATTGCCCAGGCGATGGTGGTGGGCGCCCATGGCTGCTTCCCACGTCGATCCTTCGTCGAGTTCGCCGTCGGAGAGGAAGTTGAACACCGTGGACTGCGAGCCTTGCAAGCGCAGTCCGAGGGCCATGCCCACCGCGACGGTCAGCCCGTGGCCCAGTGAGCCACCTGAGATCTCCATACCCGGTGTGTACGTTGCCATCCCGGACATGGGAAGCCGGGAGTCGTCGGACCCGTAGGTCTCGAGTTCTTCGACCGGGACGATCCCGGCTTCGGCGAGTGCGGCGTACAGGCCGATGGCGTAATGGCCGGTGGAGAGCAGGAATCGGTCGCGTCCCTCCCAGTGCGGATCGTCGGCCCGGTAGTTGAGTCGGTCGGCGTAGACGGCGGCGAAGATGTCCGCAGCCCCGAGCGCTTGTCCGACGTAACCCTGTCCTTGGGCTTCGCCCATGTCGATGACGTGGTGGCGCATGTTGTAGGCGAACCGGGCTGCGCGCTCGATGCGCTCTGCGGTTGTTGCCGACTCGGTGGTGGTCGTTGTCATGCCAGTTCCTTTTCGCGCTGGGGAGCGGTGAGTTCAGTAGGGGTGGTGCGTTCTGCCTCCTTGGCGAGGCGACGCTCGGTGGGTCCCCATGTTTCTTTGGTGACGAGCGCGGAGAAGAGTCCGATCAGGGCGTACGCGATGAATAGCAGCGCCGGGCCCAGCCATCCCATCCAGACGAACAGCAACGTGGTGATGAACGGTGTGAAGCCGGAGACCATGGCTGAGATCTGGTAGGCGAGTGAGGCTCCCGATGCGCGGCGGGCGGCGGTGAACAGCTCGGGGAACCAGGGTCCTTGAGATCCTGCCAGTGCGTTTTGGCACACGGCGTAGGACAAGACGATGGTTGCGACGACAAACAGCGAGAGTCCGGTATTGACCAGTAAGAACATCGGGATCCCGAACAGGGCGGCGAAGCCGCAGACCATCAGATAGAGCGGCCTTCGCCCGATTTTGTCGGTGAGTGCCGCCCAGCCCGCGGTGGCGAAGATTCCGATCCCGGAGGCGATGCACAGGGCGGTGATGGTTTCCGTGGTCGATGCCAGCTTCTCGGTGTGCAGGTAGGAGATCATGTAGGTCACCGACACCGCGTATCCGGCGGTCTCTGCGACACGAAGTCCGATGCCGCGGAGGATGTTCCGCCAGTCCTGCTTGATCGCCTCTTTGATGGGGGAGTCGGTGATGTCGCCGGCCTCTTTGACGTCTTCGAAGACTGGAGATTCGGGGACCTTGGATCGGATGATGAGTCCGACGATGACCAGGAAGATGCTGGCCAGGAACGGCACTCGCCAGGCCCAGTCGCCTCCGAGGTGGACGCTACCGAGAAAGACCAGGTTTGCCAGCAATAGGCCGACGGGGAAGCCGGCCTGCACGATGCCGGTGTACCGCCCCTTCTTTCGCCATGGTGCGTGTTCGTAGCTCATCAGAATTGCACCGCCCCATTCGGCGCCGAACGCCAATCCCTGCACGATGCGAACGAGCACGAGCAAAATCGGTGCGATCACGCCTGCCTGCGCATAGGTCGGCAGGAGGCCGATGGCGAAGGTGGCCAGACCCATGATGATCAAGGAAGCCACGAGCACCGGTTTGCGGCCCACCTTGTCGCCCATGTGGCCGCCGATGACACCGCCGATCGGTCGCGCTGCGAACCCGACGCCAAGCGTGGCGAAGGCGGCGAGGGTGCCGGCCACCGAGCTTTGGCCCGGGAAGAATGCTGTGCCGAAGTAGAGTGCTGCGGCCGTGCCGAAGCCGATGAAATCGTAGGTTTCGATGACCGCGCCGACCGACGAGCCGACGGCGACGCGTTTGGCGTCTTTCGTGCCGTGGACCGGTCCGCGCATCTCGAGAGCATTGATGCTCATTGGAACCCTCCTGAAGAGGTAGTAGTTACAAACTCGTCCAGTGACCGTCGACTGTCAACATCAACGAGTGTGACCCACTGCACTGTCACTGTCAACAGTCAACCGGCGACGGTTGACTGATAACCGTTATTTGTCCTACTGTGGGCCGCATCACTTAACGACGAACGGAGAAGCCATGACGGCTAGCAGGCTGGGGTGCTCGAGCATCTCGTTTCGTCATCTAGATCTGCCGGACGCACTGGCGGCGATGGCGGAACTGGGATTCACCGAAATAGACCTGGGCTCATTGCCAGGGGTGTGTGACCACGTCCCGCTGGACCTCGACAGGGCGGGCATCGCTCGGGTGGTGGGCGCGGTTCGCGATTCAGGTCTGACCGTGCGATCGATCAACGTCGACGTCGGTGACCTGAACGATCCGAGGACGCGGATGCACGATTCCGAGCATCTGTTCCGGCTGCTCGAGTTGGCCGCCGTGCTCGAGGCGAAAGCCATCGTCCTGCCCAACGGGGCGCTCGAGCACACCCCGATGACAGATCTCGACGATGACCTCCTACGGGTGGCTGACAATCTCGAATTCGTACTCGACCGGGGGCGCTTGCTCGGTGTCGATCTGTGGGTCGAGTCCCTGCATGTCTGGCGGCTGTGCTGCAACCACACGCGCGCGGCGGCGTTGACGGAGAGGTTGCATCCGGACATCGGGATCGTGATGGACTTCAGTCACATCGTCGCCTCTGGTGGCGATCCGGTGGACTTCGTACAGGACACCGCGGGACGAATCGCTCACGTGCACATCCGCGATGCCCTGCGGGGACACGTCCAACTCGACACCGAACCGATCAGCGACCGTCCGGGCAACATCAACCTGAGCGTTGGTCGCGGGGATGTCGACTTCGCATCCGGTCTGCGCGCGCTCGACGCTGCCGGATACGGCGGTCACTTCACTCTCGAACTCGAAACCCGAGACGTCACCGACGACGAACGCCCGGCCGCGACCGCTGCCGCTGCGCAGAACATCGGCGAACTCCTCACGTTCGCCGCTTGAGATATCAACTCACACAGGAGAAAAGATGAACACCAAGACACGTACCGCAGTTGTCACCGGCGCCACCTCGGAGAAGGGGATCGGCCGCGCGACCGCGGAGCGGTACGCCGAAGATGGTTGGGCAGTGGTGATTCTCGACCTCGACGGCGAGGCATCGGCCAAGGTCGCCGCGGAGATCGGGGGCACATACAACGTCCCGGCTTTCGGCCATGCCGTAGACGTATCCGATGAAGCCTCCGTGCAGGCCGCGTACCTGGCGACCAAACGTGAAGTCGACGCCGGCGACCTTCCTCCGGTCGGCGCGGTGGCGAACATCGCGGGGATCACCTCCCCGGTGCCGTTCCTCGAGACCACACTCGCGCTGTGGAACAAGGTGTTCGCGGTCAACGCGACCGGCACATACCTGGTGACCAAGGCATTTCTGCCGGACATGATCGCCCTCGGATGGGGACGGATCGTGACCATGTCGTCCGTCTCGGCCCAGCGCGGCGGTGGTGTGTTCGGCAAAGTGCCGTACTCGTCGGCCAAGGCAGCGGTCCTCGGCTTCACGAAGGCATTGGCCCGGGAACTCGAGGACACAGGCGTCACGATCAATGCTGTCACCCCCGGAGCGGTCGACACCAATATCCGGGTCGGTAGCACCGAGGAACAGGAAAAGGCGATCGCCTCCGGGATCCCTTTGGGCCGCACCGCAACCACGCGTGAGATCGCATCGGTGATCACCTTCTTGTCCTCCGATGACGCCGCTTATCTGACCGGCACCACTATCGACATCAATGGCGGAAGCCACATGCACTGATCCCTTCCGGCCACCCGCGGTGGCCGGTAGCTGTTTTCCCGCCGCGGTGTGCCGCCTCGGTGTCACTCGACGATGAATGGATGTTGTTGTGCCGAAGTTCGCCAAGGTGTTGGTCGCCAATCGGGGTGAGATCGCGATCCGTGCGTTTCGCGCGTCGTATGAACTCGGAATCTCCACCGTTGCGGTGTTCCCGTTCGAAGACCGCAATTCGGTGCACCGCACCAAGGCGGACGAGTCCTATCAGATCGGTGAGGTCGGGCATCCCGTACATGCCTATCTGTCGGTGAACGAGATCGTCGACGTTGCGGTTCAGGCGGGTGTCGATGCGATCTATCCCGGCTACGGGTTCCTCTCGGAGAACCCGGATCTCGCCGCGGCGTGCGCGAGCGCGGGCATCACGTTTGTCGGACCGTCGGCCGAGGTGCTGGAACTGACGGGCAACAAGGCCCGGGCCATCGCCGCCGCGAGACGGGCCGGGTTGCCGGTACTGGCGTCGTCGGAGCCGTCGACAGATGTCTCCGAGCTGGTGGCGGCGTCGGAATCGATGACATTCCCGCTGTTCGTCAAGGCAGTGGCCGGCGGGGGTGGCCGAGGGATGCGGCGGGTTGCTGAGCCTGCGCAGCTGCGCGAGTCGATCGAAGCCGCGGCGCGGGAAGCACAGTCGGCATTCGGGGATTCGACGGTGTTCCTCGAGCAGGCGGTCATCGACCCACGCCACATCGAGGTACAGATCCTCGCCGACGGTCACGGGAACGTGGTGCACCTGTTCGAACGGGATTGTTCGCTGCAACGGCGCCACCAGAAGGTCATCGAGATGGCGCCGGCACCCAATCTGCCAGAGTCGTTGCGGCAGAAGATATGTGCCGACGCTGTCGCATTCGCCAAGCAGATCGGCTACGCATGCGCCGGCACCGTCGAGTTCCTCCTCGACGGTCGAGGCAACCACGTGTTCATCGAGATGAACCCGCGAATCCAGGTCGAGCACACGGTGACCGAGGAGGTTACCGACGTCGACCTGGTTCAGGCTCAGCTGCGGATCGCGGCCGGGGAGACCTTGGCCGACCTCGGCCTGAACCAGGAGACGATCGTGCTGCGGGGTGCAGCCCTGCAATGCCGCATCACCACCGAGGATCCGGCCAACGGATTTCGGCCGGACACCGGACGCATCACCGCTTATCGCAGTCCTGGGGGAGCCGGCGTCCGACTCGATGGTGGAACCACCACGGGCGCGGCAGTCGAGGCCCACTTCGATTCCATGCTGGTCAAATTGACTTGTCGAGGAAGAGATTTCGAGACGGCGGTGACCCGTGCACGCCGCGCGGTCGCGGAGTTCCGTATCCGGGGCGTGGCGACCAACATCCCGTTTCTGCAAGCGGTCCTCGATGATGCCGACTTCATCGCCGGGCGGGTCACCACCTCGTTCATCGAGGAGCGCCCCGCGCTGCTCACCGCGCGTACGTCCGGTGATCGGGGCACGAAGATCCTCAGCTACCTCGCCGATGTCACGGTCAACAAACCGCACGGCGAGCGACCCTCCCCGGTCTATCCGCAAGACAAACTGCCGCCCCTCGACGTCTCCGAGCCGGTTGCAGATGGCTCGCGGCAACGGCTGCTGGCGCTCGGGCCGGTCGGATTCGCGCAAGCGTTACGCGCCCAGAAGGCACTGGCGGTCACCGACACCACCTTCCGCGATGCCCATCAGTCGCTGCTGGCCACTCGGGTGCGAACGTCCGGGTTGGTGATGGTGGCGCCACACGTGGCACGTACGACGCCGCAACTGCTGTCGATCGAATGCTGGGGCGGCGCCACCTACGACGTCGCGCTGCGGTTCCTGCACGAGGATCCCTGGGAACGGCTTGCGCTGCTGCGTGAGGCGGTCCCTAACATCGCACTTCAGATGTTGCTGCGCGGACGCAACACCGTCGGCTACACCCCCTACCCGGATACGGTGACGCGGGCCTTCGTCGCCGAGGCCACCGCCACCGGGATCGACATCTTCCGGATCTTCGACGCACTGAACAACGTCGATCAGATGCGCCCGGCGATCGACGCCGTCCTCGATACCGGAACGGCGGTTGCCGAAGTGGCACTGTCGTATACGGGTGACCTGTCCGATCCCGGCGAGCAGTTGTACACCCTTGACTACTACCTGGGACTCGCCGAACAAATCGTTGACGCCGGCGCGCACGTGCTGGCGATCAAAGACATGGCCGGGCTGCTGCGGGCCCCAGCGGCGCGGACGCTGGTGTCGGCGTTGCGGTCCAATTTTGATCTACCCGTGCACGTCCACACCCACGACACCCCGGGTGGTCAGTTGGCGACCTATCTGGCGGCATGGGAGGCCGGGGCAGACGCGGTCGACGGCGCGTCGGCGGCCATGGCCGGGACCACCTCGCAACCGGCATTGTCGGCCATCGTCGCGGCCGCAGCCCACACCGAGCGGGACACCGGACTCGATCTGCAGGCCGTGTGCGATCTCGAACCGTACTGGGAGGCACTGCGAAAGGTCTACGCCCCGTTTGAATCGGGTCTACAGGCACCTACCGGACGGGTGTACACCCATGAAATCCCCGGCGGACAGCTTTCGAATCTGCGTCAGCAGGCAGTTGCGCTCGGGCTGAGCGACAGGTTCGAGACGGTCGAAATGAACTACGCCGACGCTGACCGCGCTCTGGGTCGCCTGGTCAAGGTGACACCGAGCTCGAAAGTCGTGGGCGACCTTGCCTTGGCTCTGGTGGGCGCGGGTGCCTCGGCACAGCAGTTTGTCGCGAACCCCGACAAGATTGACATTCCGGAGTCCGTGATCGGCTTCCTCCGAGGAGAATTGGGCACCCCGCCGGGAGGATGGCCCGAGCCCCTGCGGACGAGAGCGCTGGAAGGCCGGGCAGCGGCGAAGACCGAGACGCGCCTGAGTGCCGACGACGAACAGGGGCTCGCCTCGACGTCGCAGCAGCGTCGAAACACGTTGAACAGGCTGCTCTTCCCAGGGCCGACAGCGGATTTCGAGGCGCATCGAATCCAGTTCGGGGACACCTCGCGGCTGTCGGCCAACCAGTTCTTCTACGGTCTGCGTCAGGGTGAGGAACACCGGGTGCGACTCGAGAAGGGGGTTGAATTGCTGATCGGCCTCGAGGCGATCTCCGATGCCGACGAGCGCGGTATGCGCACAGTGATGTGCATCCTCAACGGGCAGCTACGTCCGGTGTCGGTCCGTGACCGCTCGATCGTCGACGACACCCCATCAGCAGAAAAGGCCGACCCGAACAATCCCGCGCATCTACCCGCTCCGTTCGCCGGTGTCATCACCCTGTCGGTCGCCGTCGGCGATCAGGTTGCGGCGGGCGATGTTGTCGCGACCATCGAGGCGATGAAGATGGAGGCGGCGATCACCGCGTCGTCGACTGGTGTCGTTGGCCGCGTCGCGGTCGGCGACGTGCAGCAAGTCGAGGGCGGTGACCTGTTGCTGGTCATCGACGGCGGCCACAGCGGTCGACGAACCGTCGTCTGATGATGCCGGAAGGCGGGATGATCGTTCCCGGCACCATTCACCCCGATCTCGAACATCTCGTTGACGAGATGCCTGCACTGGACCTGTCAGATGTTCCGGCGATGCGGCTAGCTCTCGACGGGCGGGCGCCCCGCCGGGTCGAGGATGCGTCGGGCACGGGGCCATCACTCGTCGAGATCGATGGACCGGCCGGAAGCCCACGGGTGCCGCTGCGGATCACCTGTCCCGATGCCGCGGGCGCACGGCCGCGTGCGGCGATCATCGAAATCCACGGTGGCGGCTTTGTTCTCGGTTCGGCGGCCGACAACGACGCCGCCAACCGCGAGTTGGCCAACGCCACCGACGCCGTCGTGGTGTCGGTGGACTACCGGTTGGCACCCGAGCATCCTCATCCGGCTGCAGTCGACGACTGCTATGCGGCGTTGTTGTGGGTTGCGGGCCGTCATCTCGAACTCGGTATCGACCCGGCTCGCATCGGCATACTCGGTGCCAGCGCGGGTGCGTACCTTGCAGCTACGACCGCACTCCGGGCGCGTGATCAGGGCGGACCGGCTCTCGCCTGCCAGGCTTTGCTGGAACCTGTCCTCGACAACCGTTGCGACACAACCTCGATGCAGCAGGGAACCGACACCGTGTTCTGGACCGGAGCGCTGGCGGAACGAAGCTGGGAACTCTTCCTGGCCGGCAATCGCCTCGACTCGCGTACCATTCCCGCGCGCCATCCGAACCTCACCGGCCTGCCACCGACCTACCTCACCGTGAATGAACTCGACCCCCTCCGCGACGAAGGACTTCGTTACGCCGAGCGGCTGAGGACTGCGGCAGTGCCTGTCGATCTCCGGCAGTGGCACGGCACCTTTCACGGGTTCACCATGCTTGACACCGCCATCAGTCACACCGCAATCGAGGCCCTGCACGCCGCGATGTCGGTGGCGCTCGCCGCACAATCGACGGGACAAACGGCCTGACTCGCGCCGATCGTCGCGCGTCGGCCGCGTACCCGGATGAGGAAGATCGTCCTCTCGACCTTCGGAGTGAGCGGGATACTGGTGAGGCCTCGTTGGCGGTGAGCTTGTCTCGGTTGCTCCGACAAGACAACACTCGACTTCTACGGATAGCTAGGCCCGATGCGGAGGGACGAATCCACCCACTCGGCGATCAGCGCTGTGATCTGTTGTCGGGTGAATACGGCAAAAACGTTCTGATTGCTGCGTCCGCACGCAGATAGAGGGGGTGGCGAGGGCTTCCGTCTTGGTTGGTGCCAAGGCAATACAGATTGTCGGCGCCAGGCATCGCCAGAATCTTCGCGACTCTGTCGGGTGGTGCGAGTGTGCCCCAGGCGGCGATTGTGGGTCCGGGTGTGCTGAGCGCGACTCGTAGGTGGAGGGTGTTCTCCGGGCCTTCTGGATCGTCGACTGTGTGCAACTCGGCGGGGTCGGTGGCGCGGTAGCCATAGAGGTTGACCACCTCGAGTCTGGTGCATCTGAGGGAGGCCGCGAATCCGCTGCAGCGCCGAATGGTTGGATCGTCGTCGTCGGCATCTGCGGTCGACGGGTTGAGCATGATGAAGGTGCAGGTGACGGCGTCTTTCTTACGATTGGCGAGCGTGGGAGGTAGGTCACGTCGGAGCCAGTATCGGTACAGGCCGTCGTCAGAAATTATTGCGGACATCAACCTGGTCCCTTCTTTTCAGTCGGTCTATCGACTGTATGGAGGGCACCGCTGATTGACCACCGGTCGTCACTCCCGAACTCTGCACTGCAAGGGTTGACGGAGTACCGGTCGACGCGGGCGTGCCCGTGGTCGGCGTTGCACGCGCTTCGCGTCTGGCACGCACGGTCATGTTGCCTGTAGGGAAAGTATCTGAGGTGCGGAGTTGATGACTTCGACAATCTGGATTCGGATTGAGTTGTCGGTATCTGAGCAGTTTCCTGCGGGATCTGGTGCCTGGCGTTGGCGGGGTGAGCGGTCCGAAAAGTCAATTGCTACTTGTGATCTCAGATGGCGGGTGGAGTCGCCACTGTCTGGTTGGAACGATGGCGGTGCCGGACGAGTCGGTAGTGTCGGTCGGTGTTCGGAAGTGCGGGTGCGTCGTAATCGGCGTGCCCGTGTGCAGGACCTGTGGCGCGCGCGGTTCACGAAGAGACGAACGCTGCGGTATGGCCGTGGGATGCGTTGGCGTGCTGTGTATGTCGACACGATGGCAACTCAACACACCCGAGCCTTCCGGACGAAGGCGATGCGCAGGGCTGGCTGGACAGCATCATCGCGGCGGTGGTGGCGGGCACGTGGGTCGATCCCGCAAAGAGCACCGAAGAGTTCGGGCCGTCGCGGATCGTTGGATGGCGAGCAAGATTGGACTGAAACCGACGTCGCAGGCGGGTTATCGTGAAAATGGACTAGGAATAGCCTCTGACCTGTGGAAATGGGTGCCCCCGGTCAGACTCGAACTGACACTGGACGGGTTTTGAACTTGTGGTTCTGGTTGTTTGCAGATCGTTGGCGTTGGTGAGGGTTGATGGATTGTGTAGTGGGGGAGCACTTTTCGTGTTTGCGGTGTTGGACAATGTTGGCCGGTTTCGAGGCTACTGCGTACCGGGCTCCGAGTCTTCGGATGAACGAGGGCTCTCAGCAAATAATACAGCTGTTGACCTTTATCCCAGAGAGACCGGCGCCGGGGTCGTCCACCTCATCTTCGACATCGGCGCGCACTTCTTGTTGCGACGAGGGCCCGCCGCCCGGCTCAGCGCACGCGGTGCCCGACGCGACCTGCCGCATTGCAGATACGTGGACTGCGACCCTGGACGACGCACATGGTTCCACCAGAACGCGCCAGGCTGTTTGCTGCGCTAAATCCATTTAGCGCAGGGCGCGGGCGTGTCACCAGCGCCGACACTTTGCTGTCGGTAGGTTGCGGTAAGAACGCGCAGACCCGTGACCAACAGGTTTGCTGGTCTCGGGGAGGTACCCACGAAAGTCGACGATTTGGATCAGGTCGACAACGTCAGACGTTGCGAACAGGGACCGATCTACGGCATCGACTGCGTTGGCGTGCAGGGCTGCGTGTCGTCGTCATCGCTGCAAGCGGCCCGCGACGAGCGTCAATACCACCAAGGATGGACACAAGAACTCGGGTTGATTGGTCCGATTGCATGGCAGACCTTTTCGACTCTGTTGTATAGCGATCATCGGGGTTGCGAGGATTTCACTTGCCGCCCGCACGCAAGGTGACGGCGAGTCGTGGACACAGGCGGACGGCGTCGCGGGCTCGTCTCATCGACTCGCGGCGGATGATCGGTTCGGTTGACCCATCTTTCGGTAGGGGATATCCCCATTCATCGCGACTGAGTTCCCGGGGCAGCAGTTCGGTGCAGACGCCTCGCCCGTCGCACCGGGTCCAATTGATGTGTAGGCGTATCGACCCGTTGTCGTTGTGGCTCATGGAACTCTCCTCCGGCCGTCACGGTGGCTCGTTTCGCAGCGGCCACGCAGGTGGAGGCCGACGTCGCGCGCGAAAGTGGTCATCGCTGAGCGGACGAGCCGGGCAGTGCCGTCGGGGTGGTGACATGCGCCACGGCCGTCGACGAGCGCGGCATACCGACGCACGTCGGCCACCACATCACCGCTCCAATGCCCCCGGGCCAGGGTCGTCATCGATTCGGCGAGGCGGGGCAGTCCGTTGAGGCAGGGGCCGCATTGGCCTGAACTTTCGCGCGCCAGGTACGCGACGATCTCGGCGGTGGCGGCGAGTCCGCACGAACCGACGGCGAGGGTGTGGACGACCCCTGCACCGGGGCTCGCACCCAGCGAATGCAGCGAACTCCTCGACAGGGTGTGACCACGCAATTGCTCTGTGCCGTGCCAGGTTCCGTGGTATCCGCCGATCAGCACGGCGCGGAGTCGGTCGGGGTGGCCGGCGGTCGTGGTCTTGAGGAGTGAATCCAACGGAATTCCGACCGGAACCTCGAGTACACCTGGGGCACTGCAGGCGCCGGTCAGGCTGATGAGCATGGTGCCGGGTTCGTCGGGAGTGCCGAGTGTGCGGAACCAGTCAGCTCCGTAGCGGGCGATCGTCGCAATGTGCGCGAGAGTTTCGACGTTCTGAACGAGGGTCGGGCGGCCGTGCAATCCCGATTCCGATGTGCTGACCGCGGAGTCGCTCGGAATCGCTGCTTTCCCGGCGATCGCGGCGATGACCGCGGTCTTTTCACCGGCGACAAATCGCCGTGGTGCTTCGATGACCTTGATGTCCGTCGAATCCCAGCCGGCGACTCGGCGGTCAGCGATGAGTTGGCGCATCACCGCGCTCAGGTGGGCCGGTACGTACAGGAAGGATTCTCGAGCGCGGATGGACGCAGCGACCGCAGCCATTCCGTCGAGCACCAGGTGTGGTGAGGACTGAAGCAGGACGGCGTCTTTGCTGCTCAGCGGTTCACCCTCGGATCCGTTGGCGATGAGTACAGGCCGTCTGCCACCGGCGACCGCGGCCATTTTGCGCGCTGCGGGAAACCCGGCGCCGCCGCGACCGCGCAGCCCTGCTGCCGCCACGACCCCGATGAGGTCGGGTCCCGAGTGGGGGCGCGGACCGAATCTGGCGGCGTGGCGGGCCAGGTCGTGGCCTGCCCCGGATAGCACCCGACACGGGTAGGAGACCGTCGGATGTGATGGCGTTGTTGTTGTCATGTGGGCACTTTCATTCTGGTGCTGTGGTGTTCGAGGAAGTCGTGACGGAGTCGGAACACGCCCGCTGCGCCGACCACTGCGATGCACCCCGCGGCGATCGTGAGGAACCACAGGTGTCCGGTGTCGGTGCCGTTGCCCAGGCCGTGCGCCAAGGCGATCGGCCACAGTGCGTAGGCCAACCAATGCACTGTCCGGAAGACTTTGTGCCCCAGACGGTGTCGGAGGAGGCTGGTGATCACGATCAGGATGATCAAGTCGAGTGCGAGGGTGCCCAACCCCAACCAGAACGGACGGTAGTTCCCGAAGAATGGCACCACATAGTCGACGAGGTTCAGCTGCGCGTAGGGATCAAAGAACAGTGCTCCCACATGGATTGCAATCAAGAGTGTTCCGAGCAGGGATGTATTGCGGTGTAGTTCGACGACGCCGAACCGCGGCAGTGTCAGCAGTGGGCGACCGGAGCGGACGACGATGCCCGACGCGAGCGACAGGGTGAGGATGATGAGTGCTGAGATACCGGTGCCGCGGCCCAGTGCCCACAATGCCTGATCCATCACCGGTCCCTCGATTCGTCGGGCCAGGTGGCGGTGTGGGTGACGAGGCCGTTGCGATCGACGAATCGGGCTGGTAGTCCAGCCTCCGAGACCCACCGATGTGCGTCACGACCGCGTACCATGCACGCGGTGCTGACCGTGTTGGCGACGAGGCAACTCGATGCCGCGACTGTTACTGTGCGCCAAAATGCTTCGGCACTCCTCCCGAGCGCCGGGTCGATGATGTGATGGACGCTCTCTCCAGCGTGGTGCCAACGTCGCCGCAGCGTGCTCGAGGTGGCGATCCCGCTGTCTGAGCGCATTTCGACGACCGTTGCCGGCTGGTCATCGCCGTCCTGCACACGAATCTGCCAGCCACCGGCAGGTGGGGGACCGGTGATCGAGATGTCGCCCCCGAGGTTGATCAACACGCCGCACCCGAGCGATTCGGTGACGATGGCGGCGCACCTGTCGGCAGCAAGGGCTTTCGCGGTTGCACCCAGGTCGAGGACCACGCCATCGGGCACGGTCAACTCCCGATTCTTCAGCGTCACCATCTCCCACGAGGAGCGTTGAGCAAAGTGTGGTACCGCGCGGCGACCGGCGTGATCACTGGGTGTTCGTGAGCCCAACATCGCGAAATCACGGTCATAGCCGAGGTCGATCATCACCGATCCGACGGTGGGATCGACTGCGCCATCGGTTCTTCGTGCGGCGTCGAGGGCGGCATCGACGAAGTCTGCGAGTAGCGCGCTCACCGTCAGGGGCCGTCCGTGTGATCGCATCAGTGCGGCGATCTCGGAGTCTTCGCGAAAACGGCTGCACGCGAGATCTATCGCCGCCAATTCCTCGCGCACGAGGGCCTCGGCCTGTTCGAGCGCAGCTCGCTCGGTGACGATCAGGTGTGCGTCGGTTCCCCACACCGCCCACGAGGACTGCGCGAGATCGCTGGCCGCGGTGTCGACGTTCATGAGCCCTGCGATGTTGTGTGTCCGCCGCCGGTTCCCGACGACACGTTCGGCGAAGATCCGAACAGAGTCGACGAAGAATCGGAGGTCGAACCATTTGATTCGCCCGCCGTCGTGGTGGACCGGGTCGATGTGGAGTTGCTGCTGCCTGTCGAATGGGTGTCGAGGTAGGCCAGCGTTGATGTTCCGATGACGGTTGCAGCGCTGACTGCCACGATCGTCGCGGTGGCGGCTCGGGTGCGTCGGAAACCGGACTCGGGTGTATCCATGCTGGCCTCCTCGGCATTGGTAAGTCCACGATCGGACCTGATAACCACGATCCGGATATTCGCTGTGAGCTCGCTGAGGCAGGCATGTGTGGATGGTAGGGATCAGCGCAGACCAGTTTGACGGTCCATGACGCAAGTGTGGCCGACATTGAGAACGTCGGCAGATTCGGCTTGGTCAACAGGATGATCCGTGAGGCACCAGACGTGCCGGGAAACAGATCCTGCGGAAAGGTCTGTCGCCACCGGGTGCCACCATCAGCACCGACCAGGCCGCGCCGGTGATCGCCGGAATCCGGTGGCGGGCCGGTAAGCCGGGTCCGGTAAAGGTGCCGGCCGGATGGTCGCCCATACTCCTCGAGTCACTCCTCACACATCCTCACAGCCCGCTCACGGGTCTCCTGATCGAACTTCATCAGTGCAGTCATGTCCGTATTCTTCTGATGAGACCACCGGTGTCGACCAGACCCCCGGACGGTTCATATCCTGGGCGTCGACCGTGTGGTGGGGCATTCTTTCGGAGTGTTTGGCACCGTCCAGCGGTGGGCAGATCGTCGGATACGTTGTGGTTGTGGTTGTGGTTGTGGTTGTGGCTGTGTCGACGATCAGTACATTTCGTCGGCCTCGTGATGTTCATGGTGTTGTGTGATGGAACGCGGTGAACCCAGCGGCCACGGGCGATACCGAATATTCGAGGACGGCGGGAGCAGTGCCTTGTGCCACGAATGCGGCATGTGGCTGCGGTCCATCGCTACGCATGTAGGACCGATACATGGCGCTCGAGCTCGCCGGCAGCTGTGTTCGATGGACGAGTGAACGGAAGGCGCTGTGCGCGAAACAAAACGCCGCCTATGCGCGGCGCCGTCGACGGCTCGCGTACGACCCGTCTGGCGCAGAACGACCGGTAATTCAGTAGGCCTGATCCGGTCCTAGGTTCGACACGCCGAGCTGAGCTTCGCGGGAAGGAGGCAGACGGTACGCTCGCTCTAATTTCAGATTCCCGAGGGGGGAACATGCCGGCGAGTGCGAAGGTGCGAAATGCAACAAGAAGGGTGATCGAGCAGTCCGACGCGGTCCTTGACCAGACCCAAGCTTCGCAGCGGGCAGCGATCGTGGCTATCAGGAAGTTCATCGACCGCCTCGACGATGCCGTGCCTGCCATCGTGGACGACCGAGAGTTGCGAAAGCTGGTCGTGCACGCCGTCGCGGACTACTACGAGGACCTGTCAATGACGACGACCGGTTTCGTCGTAGGGTTGGTGCGCCGCACGACCGCCACATTGAGCGAGCGCACGGCCCCGGACCAAACCAAGACCTCCGCGTCGAGGCCACACAACGACTACTGACCGTCAACGGCGACAACCCAAACAATGATCTGCGTCCCCCCAGAGTGGTGGCGGGTGGTTAGGCGGCCCGAAGGCCCGCGGTCAGTGACATTTCGCAATCGATGGGACTGAGCATCCCGATCGTGGAGTGTCTTCTCGTAGTGTTCTAGCAGCGGGGGTCGGATGATCATCCACGCCCGCAACACATCCCACGCCAAGATCACAGGCAAATCAGTGCATCCAGGCTAAACAGGGCATTCTCGCACTCTGCCACCGCTGTGAGCGTCGCCGCCAGTGGCGTGTTCCGCAACGTACCTGCAGGTCGGGTCGAATAATGCAGGGCTGCAGTATGTCCCGCCGTTTCGATCGTGGCTCCCCAACCTGGCTGGGCGGAGGCGAAAGTTGGTAGTCTTGGCCCAGATCCTCCAGAACCACTGCAGTCCAAGTGGTCTGGTGACCATGCAGGAAGGTGAAGTAGCCGCGTAGGTCGACCGCGTATTCGTCTCTGAGAACCGTCCAGGATTCGTCGCCGTCGCCGACCGGTAACGCGCGCTGAACCAACATGGCACGCTCCCGGATGAGTGAGCATCGATGATGCCCATTGAGCCGGACCGTACCGGTGCCACCGACACACCCGCAAGGGTCACGATCGCAGCACCGCACCTCCCAATGTCGGGCAGCGGGAGATACGTCCCGGCTCGACCGTATCGCAGATAGCCCAGCGGCCACGCATATCAGATTCGCGACCGATGCCCGACTCATGAAGCCCGGAGGCATCGTGGGATGGTGCCCTGCCAGTATCCTCATGCATCGCCTTGGCCACCCCACCAGCATCAACTGCACTGAACACCGCCACCTCTGACCAGACTAAGCTGAACCCGGTGAGCGCAAACAACATTGACAGCCCGATGACCACCACCTCGACCGAGGTCGTGGTCATCGGCGGCGGCCAGGCGGGATTGGCGGCCGGGTACTACCTGCGCCGCGCTGGGCGCGACTTTGTGATCCTGGACGACCAACTCACACCCGGCGGTTCCTGGCAGCACTACTGGCCGTCACTGCATCTGTTCTCCCCTGCCGAGTACGCACGGCTACCAGGATGGCCGATGCCCACCTGGCCCAACGGTTTTCCGCCGGCACCACATGTCGTGGATTACCTCAGCGCATACGAAAAGAAGTACACGCTGCCGGTGCAGCGGCCTGTCCGCGTGGCCGCAGTCCACCGCACCAGCAGTGGGTACCGCGTCGACACCGACACCGGATCCTGGAACGCCACAGCGGTTATCAACGCCACCGGCACCTGGTCCCGGCCGTTTTGGCCCAGCTATCCCGGGATGCACGAGTACCGAGGTACTCAACTGCACGCCAGTAACTATCGCACTCCCGCACCGTTCAACGGGCAGTGCGTGGGCATTGTCGGCGGCGGCAACTCGGCCGCACAGATCCTGGCCGAAGTCTCCACCGTCGCCGACACCGTCTGGTTCACCACGCGTCCACCGAAGTTCCTGCCCGACGACGTCGACGGGCGCGTCCTGTTCGAGGTGGCCAGTGAGCGCGCCCGTGCTCTCGCCACCGGCGGTGGCGATACCGGGGGCGTCGCCGGCCTCGGCGACATCGTCATGGTCCCGCCGGTCAAGCAAGCACGCGACCGTGGAGTCCTGCACGCACAGCCGATGTTCACCACCCTGACCGCCGACGGGGTCCGCGGCGGTGACACCACCGACAAGCTCGATGCGATCATCTGGTGTACCGGTTTTCGGCCCGCTCTGCGCCATCTTCAACCGCTGCATCTGCGCTCGGACAGTGCAGCGGGAATCGCATTGGACCACAACCACGTACACGGTGAGCCGTCGCTCGTGTTCCTGGGTTACGGCGATTGGACCGGTCCCGGATCGGCCACGATCATCGGGGTCGGACGCACCGCCCGCGACGCCGTCACCGACCTTGTCCGTGATGTCCTCGACTGAGAGCGGTCCGTGGGTGCCAGACAGTCACCCACGCGTCAGTCGGTGCGGCGCTGTTCAAGCATGACGGTGTCGCGCCACACCCGCCCAATTGCGCGACCTTCTCCCGGACGCCCACGGTGCGGTAGCCCGATGCGTGATGCAACGCGATGCTGGCGCGATTCTCGGGAAAGGTTGAGGTTGCAGCATCCACAATCGGGTAGCATCGGCGGCGTTGACCTGCTTGTGCATCAACGCTTTTCCCACACGCCGGGATGACGCCGTCGAGCGACTTTGGCCACGTGCAACGCAAGTGCTCCCATCCGCTCCCCGTCTACGAACGATTCGCCGACCACGCAGTCCTCATCGGCCGGCGGGTCGTGTTCCAAGCCACCGGTCAAACCCCGGAACAATACGCAGACGGACAGGCCTGAAGCTCCTGACACCGACGACGTCCGCGACAGGACTGCCGGTTCGGGCTGCAAACTGATCCGCGCTACTGGAGCTGTCCTCTGCCAGGGTCTGGCGACACACCTAGACCGAGCGCTCGAATCTCCGCCGCGGACACACTGAATCACCAAACGCGCGACTGCTCGATCGCTGCCTCGGCCGCCCCGTCACCTATCCGGAGTGGATCGTGCCCGGTGTAACTCGGTCGGCCAGCATGGCGTGACCCTCGACGTCACCAGATACCTACGGGCGTCGTGGTTTTCGAAGTCCTTGCGACCGCTGGCAACGGGCAAGGCCGGTGGGTGAGCCGCCGACCTGGCGTCATCCGTCATCCGCAGCAGCAGCCCGCATCGGCCAGGAGCAGATCTCGATCTGCCGGCACCTGAGGTTTCGTCGAGACGATGTCGTACTCTGCCTCCGCGACAGCAGAATCGCTCGACGTCCCGGCAACGGTCACGGCACCCGACTACAGGTCCACCTCCACCCCGGTCACGCCGGTGACCGAGCCAACCGCAGCCTTCACCGTCGCCACGCAGTGCCCGCAGGTCATTCCTGGACGGTGTATGTCGTTGCAGTCGTTGACTTGTCTTTCTCGAACTCTCAGTCAGCGTTCCTATCGCAAGCCATATACCCATAGGGGGTATATGTAATGGATGTTGGGTCACATCGCGGGAACCTTGGGTCGATCCAATCGACGGGGGCCGAGGCTGGAGTCCCTGGGCGTGCCTCCTTCATCGAATCTTCACCGAACCACTAGCCAAGCCACATCTGATGGAGGCAGGCTCCGACTTGACAGGACAGTTGCCCCGATAGCCAGTGACATCAGATGGTCCGGATCTTCGCACCGTGCAACAGACTTCGAGGAGTAATGATGACGCAGAAGTGGAATGGCAACATCACCCGGGCTGAGCCGATTGCCCGAATCCTCCCATCGTCCAAGGGTCGAACTCGATGATGAACGTGGATCGGGGTGAGTCCCACCTCGGCGCTAACAACGACCCGGAGCATCAGAGCTCCGGTGGTCACAGTCGTCACCGCCAGATGATGATCGTGTGCTGTATTCCGATTCTGGTTGTCGCTGTCGCGCTGATCATCAGCGCGACGGTGGGAATTGGGAGCTTGGTGTTGGCGCTGGGCTGCATGGGAATGCTGGCGGCGATGATGTTTCCGATGAGAAAAATCTGATTGGTGTGGATCACGATGGCGGATCTCGGTCCCCATGGGGTGCGGATAACCACTGCTGCTCGGACGGGCGATGACGGCCCGGTGCCGCGACCAGGAAAGGTGCCACAGCGAATGAATCGAACCACTGTCCTCGAAGTGGGTGGATTGAACTGGGCGAGCTCGAAAGCCTCGGTCGAGGCCACCCTGCGCCGTCGCCCAGGAGTCACCTCTGTCGAGGCGAACGCTGTCAACCAGACCGCAACGGTCACCTACGACCCGGCGACGACGTCGGTCGTCGAACTGTCGAAGTGGTTGCGGGACTGCGGTTATCACTGCGCCGGGCGCTCGGTGCCCGATCACGTCTGCGACCCGATGTCCGAGCCGGCCGCCGCGGCCGAACAGCACCTCCACGTCCCGCCGCCCGCGGTACCCGCGGCAGCGGTCACACACGAGGCACAGGGACCCTCGCCGCAGGAGATGATGGGCCACGGTGGTGGTCATGCCGGGATGTCGATGGACTCCATGGTCCGGGACATGCGCAACCGGTTCCTGGTTGCCGCGGTGCTGTCGATCCCGATCCTGTTGTGGTCTCCAATCGGACGCGACGTCCTCGGATTCACGGTGGCCGCACCATTCGGTCTGCGCGACGATGTTTTCTCATTCTTTCTGTCGATCCCGGTGATCTTCTACTCGGCCTGGATCTTCGTCGACGGCGCCTACCGGGCGTTGCGGGCGCGGACGCTGGACATGATGGTCCTGGTCGCCGTGGCCGTCGGCACCGGATGGATCTACAGTGCCGCAATCACATTCACTGGTGGCGGAGAGGTCTTCTACGAGGCCGCCACCGTGCTGACCGCGTTCGTCCTGCTCGGCCACTGGTTCGAGATGCGTGCACGCGGCGGCGCGAACGACGCGATCCGTACTCTGCTCGAACTGGCGCCGCCGACGGCGCTGGTGCTGCGCGACCGGGAACCGGTCGAGGTCCCCACGGCCGAGGTCACCGCCGGGGACCTGCTGCTCATCCGCCCGGGCGCGAAGATCCCGGTCGACGGCACAGTCGAGGAAGGGCACTCCGAGGTCGACGAGTCCATGGTCACCGGCGAGAGTCTGCCGGTCACCAAGACACCCGGCTCGGAGGTGACCGGTGCCTCGATCAACACCACCGGCACACTGCGGGTACGCGCGACCAAGGTGGGCTCGGACACCGTCCTCGCCCAGATCGTCGCCCTGGTCCAGGAGGCACAGAACTCCAAGGCGCCCGGGCAACGGCTCGCCGACCGGGCCGCGTTCTGGCTGGTCTTTGTCGCGCTGATCGGCGGCGCCGGCACCTTCGTGGTGTGGCTGCTGGCGGGCGAGAGCGTACAGATGGCGTTGCTGTTTGCGATCACCGTCGTGGTCATCACCTGTCCCGACGCGTTGGGTTTGGCCACTCCGACGGCGATCATGGTCGGCACAGGCCTCGGAGCGCAGCGCGGGGTGCTGTTCAAGAACGCCACTGCGCTGGAGACCTCGGCGCGTATCGACAGTGTGGTGATGGACAAGACCGGCACCCTGACCAGGGGTGAACCGGAGGTCACCGACGTGGTCTGTGTGGGCATCGGCGAAGACGAACTCCTCGCGCTCGTCGCGGCGGTCGAACGTGAATCCGAGCACCCTCTGGCTGGGGCGATCGTCCGGTACGCCACCGACCGCGGTGTCGCGCCACTGCCGCTGGCCGAGTTTGCGAGCGTGCCCGGTCACGGCGCCACTGCCGAGGTGCAGGGTCGACGCGTTGCGGTCGGTAACCGCAAGCTCATGGTCGCCGAACACGTCGATTTCGGTGCGCTGACGGAGCGGCGTGACGAGCTGGCCTCGAGCGGCCGGACCGCGGTGCTGGTGGCCGTCGACGGCCGCGGGGTCGGGGTGATCGCGCTGGCCGATGCTGCCCGGGACACCTCCGCCGCCGCGGTGGCTGCCCTGCACGACCTGGGTATCGAGGTGGTGATGCTCAGCGGCGACAACGAGGCCACCGCACAGCGCATCGCCGGACAGTTGGGCATCGACACCGTCATCGCCGAGGTGCTCCCCGGCGACAAGGCCGCCACGATTGCTGCGCTGCAGCGCGCCGGCAAGAAGGTCGCGATGGTCGGTGACGGTGTCAACGACGCTCCGGCCCTCGCACAGGCGGACCTCGGCATTGCGATCGGTGCCGGTACCGACGTCGCGATCGAAACCGCCGACCTGGTGTTGATCCGTTCGGATCCGCTCGACGTGCCCATCGCCCTGCAGATCGGGCGGGGCACCCTGCGCAAGATGCGGCAGAACCTGGGCTGGGCCGTCGGCTACAACGTCATCGCTCTGCCGATCGCCGCCGGCGTCTTCGAACCCTCACTGGGCCTGGTACTTCGACCGGAGATCGCGGCCCTGTCGATGTCCGGCTCGAGCCTCATCGTCGCCGTCAACGCCCTGATGCTCAAACGACTCAAGCTGCCCACCCCGCCCGAACCACACCCGGCCGCGCCCCGGCCTGTCCCTGAACCCACACCGACAGGTCCGCGGTGAAAGTTGCCCGTTTGCGGGACCGCTTCGCGCCCAATGCCCGAGGCCTTGCTTGATCAGCACGTACACACAGTATGAAAGGAATTCCCGTCATGAAGATGAAGTCCCTCCTTGCGGGTGTAGCCGCGGTCGCTGCTCTGGTCATGTTGACCGCTTGCAGCGACACCAATGACGATCAGTCAGCGCAGAACAGAAGCTCTGCGAGCCTGACCGCCAGCTCGGCGGCCGCCGAGCCCCACAACCAGGCGGATGTGATGTTCGCCCAGCACATGATTCCGCATCACGAGCAGGCGATCGAGATGAGCGATGTGGTGTTGGCCAAGGACGGTATCGACCCTCGGGTGATCGAGCTGGCCAACCAGATCAAGGCGGCGCAAGGTCCGGAAATTGACCGAATGCAGGGCTGGTTGACTGAGTGGGGCCAGAGCATGATGCCTTCCGGCCAGCGCACAACGAGTTCTATGCCGGGTATGGGGATGCCAGGCGATGGTGGCATGGGAATGAACGGAATGATGTCCGCCGAGGACATGGCGGCGCTGCAGAACGCTCAGGGCGTGGACGCCAGCCGGCTCTACCTGACGCAGATGATCGTCCATCACCAGGGCGCAATTGCGATGGCGCAGAACGAAATCGACTCCGGCCAGTATCCTGACACCATTGCGATGGCCCGCTCCATCGCCGACACCCAGCAGCGGGAGATCATCACGATGCAGAACATTCTGGTCTCGCTCTGACACCCGGCTTCGTGGATTTGACCACCCGCCGCTGACGTCATTCGAGGAGATCACACTGAGCACCATCGCCAGCTGCAACGTTTCCGGGATCACCTGCGCGCATGGCGTGAGGTGGTCACCGAGGAACTCGACAGTCTCGATGCAACGACGAGCGTGGACATCGAGCTGGTCCCCGGTGGGGATTTCGCGAGGGTCACCAGTAGCTGGCCATTGTCGCTCGAGCAGGTACGTGAGGCCGGATGTTCGCTGGACGACGCGCACCAACCCGACCCGGCCCTGGGGCTGTCGCCGCAGGTCAGCCGGCGGGGGAGAAGGTGTGAACCGGTGCCGGCGATCACCATCCCCGATTCTCTCCGGGCTCGTCCGGGTGTATCGGGAAGGTGATGGTGAAGGTGCTGCCGGTTCCGGGGCCGTCACTGTGGGCGGTGATGTGACCGTGGTGCGCCTCGACGAGGGCTTTGGCGATCGCCAGCCCGATCCCGGCTCCGCCGTGTTCGCGGTCGCGGGCCGCGTCGACGCGGTAAAACCGTTCGAACAGGTGCGGGAGGTGTTCGGCCGCGATTCCGTCGCCGGTGTCGGTCACCTCGATCACCAGTAGTTCGTGTTGCCGGCCGGCGGTGACCTTCACCCGACCGCCGCTAGGGGTATGGCGCAAGGCGTTGTCGAGTAGGTTGCCCAGCACCTGCTCAAGCCGCTGCGGGTCGGCCCACAGGCGGGGCAGGTGCGCAGGAACACGGGAGTCCAGTGCGACCTGTTTCGCTGCATAGCGGTCGGCCGCGGCGGTCACGGTGGTGCAGAGCAATACGGCGGGGTCCACCCAGGTGGGCTTGATCGAGGTCCGGCTCTCTTCTGCATGGGTGAGTGCGCTGACGTCTTCGGAGAAGCGGGCCAGCCTGCGGGTCTGGTCGCGGAGCATCGTGATCGTCTCGGCATCGAGTGTTTCGACGCCGTCCTCGAGTGCCTCCATGTACGCCTCGAGGACCGATACCGGGGTGCGGATCTCGTGGGCGAAGTCACCGAGAAGTTGGCGGCGGGTGGTCTCGACCGATTCGAGCCTGGCAGCCATCCGGTTGAACGCCATGGCGAGTGCATCGAATTCGTTCCCGAGATGCGGGCGAGTGACCCGAATGTCGTAGCGCCCGGCGGCCACCTCGGTCGCCGCAGACGATACTTCGGTCACCGACCGCTGCAGGCGTCGACTGAAATACCAAGTCACCACCAGCGCGGCCAGCATGGCCACCCCGAGGGCCACCGCCAGGGAAATGGCTGTCGCTGATCGGTATGCCTGCTCGGCGTGGAATTGCTCGTCGGACGAGGCCGGCATCCCGGCGCGGTGCAGGTGCTCGCGGAACAGTGGGGGCCCGACAAACACCGCGACCACCCAACAGGTGGCAGCGCCCGCGATTAACACCATCGTTTGGGCCAGCAGCAGTCGGACGCCGAGGCTGGTACCGCCACGGCCGCGGACCAGGCCGACGCCGCGGGGTCGGACCCGATGGGAGGTCATTGCCCGGTTCCCATCCGGTACCCGATGCCGCGCACGGTGGTGACGTACCGCGGAGCTGCGGGGTCGTCGCCGAGTTTGCGGCGCAGGTGGCCGACATGGACGTCGACGAGGTGCTCGTTCCCGACCCAGGATTCTCCCCACACGGCCTCGATCAACTGGCGCCGGCTAAAGGCCATACCCGGTCGGGACGCCAAGGCCGACAGCACGTCGAACTCGGTGCGGGTCAACATCACCGGACCATCGTCGAGCCACACCTCCCGGCCCGCCACGTCGATTCTCAGTGCCCCGAATACTCGGGGCGGAGCCTCGGTGACGCCCGGCCCGGGTGCCGGTGTCTCGTATGCCGGCGCCGTGCGCGGTCGGCGCAACATGGCGCGGATGCGAGCCACTAGCTCCCGTGGGCTGAACGGTTTGGTGACGTAGTCGTCGGCGCCGACGGACAGCCCGATGATGGTGTCCATTTCCGCGCTGCGGGCGGTCAGCATCACCACGTAGGCGTCGGAGAACGTCCGCAGTGCGCGGCATACCTCGATTCCGTCCATGCCTGGCAGGCCGAGGTCGAGGACCACGACGTCGGGGTCGATTTCCCGGGCGAGGGTGAGCGCATCGACACCGTTGTAGGCGACGGCGACTTCGAAGTGTTCCCGTTCGAGGTAACTGGCGACGACCGCGGCCAGCGGGCGTTCATCGTCGACGACCAAGGCCCGATATCCCGAGGCGCTCTCTCGCGACAGCGGCGACGTGTTGTCCATGGTCTCCATCGTCGCCGCTGTCCTTCCAGTTCCGGTACGCGTCGCCCCGACCCGACCTAATCTTCAGCGAAACTACATAAAACCCGCACCGATTCACCGCATCCGGACTCCACGATGGAGTGCAACGAGAGGTGACCGGCCATGATGTGGTGGAACAACGGGATGGGCTGGGGTGGCTGGGTGCTGATGGTCCTGCTGATGGCCGCGTTCTGGGGGGTTGTCATCGTCGGGGTCGTGGCACTGTTCCGCACTGTGGGCATTGGCCGGCAACTTCCCTACGACACCGACGCCCACAGCAGGCCGAGCGCGAAGACGATCCTCGACGAACGCTTCGCCCGTGGGGAGATCGACGCCGAGGAGTACCGCATCCGCCGAGACCAACTACGCACTGGGCATGACTGAATGGCCCACCGAAGTACCGCACGGCAGCGTCGTTCGTTCCCGGGGTGCCTAATCCGCGGCACGCCTCGATGCCCGACGTAACCCGTGGCTGCAGTCCAGTCGATCTGGTGCCTACGAAGGAACGTGAAGTAGTCACGTAGTTCTAAGGAACGTGAAGTAGTCACGTAGGTCTAAGGCGAACGAAGGGATCGTCGTCGGCGAGCGTTCGATGACTGTCGGGTGTGCCAGGAATGCTTCTGCCGGTTCGACGACCGCATATGTGTCATCGAGCACCGTCCAGGATTCTTCAGCGTCGCCGACCGGTAACGCTGCTGAACCACCATGGCGTGCTCCCCGATCAGTGGGCATCGATGACACCCGTTGCTCCGGAACATAACTGGCGCCACCGACTGGCGCCTTTTACGCGAGGGCCAAGAACAGTTTCTCGAGTTCAGCCTCGGTCATCGGCGCCTGGCCGGGGTCGGCACCGTTGATGCATTGACGCATTCCGGAGGCAACAATTTTGAAGCCGGCGCGATCGAGCGCCCGGGAGACCGCGGCGAGTTGGGTGACCACGTCCTTGCAGTCCCGTCCGGCCTCGATCATGGCAATCACCCCGGCCAGTTGGCCCTGCGCCCGCCGTAGCCGGTTCAGTACCGCGCCCATTGCTTCTTCGTCACCAGTCATCTGTAAGGGCCTCTCTCGTGTCACCGTCACGGACCAAAGTACCCCTGGGGGGTAATGGGCGGACGACGGGCGTTGTTTGACCGATCATACCCCAGGGGGTATTGTCTCGCCTCAGAGTATATACCCCCTGGGGTATTCGTTTGGATGGTTGAAGGAGTTGTTGCGCGATGGCCCGCAGTGCATCTACTGAAAGTCAGCTGAACTCGCCGCCACTGTCACCGGGCGCACTGGGGCGGTGGGGGGCGCTGATGGCGGGGCACTCACGGGTGGTGTTCGGGGTGTGGCTGTTGGTGCTGATCGGGTTGGGTGCGGCCGCGCCGTCGGTGTTTTCGTCGTTGGCCGGTGCGGGATGGCAGGCCAACGGTTCGGAATCGGTTCAGGTGCGCGAGTTGGCGCAGCAGCATTTCGGCGGCAATTCGTCGGCAGCGGTGCAGGTGGTTGTGCACTCGGACCGCGACACCGTCCAGAGCCCGCGGGTGCAGGACGTGATTGCTGAGGCCACTGCGATCTTTCAGGGAGATTCCCGGTTCGCCGCGGTGGTGGCTCCGCAGCCGGGTATGACCATCAGTCCCGATCAGCACACGGGCATCATGATCGCCGGTGCGAATGCGAACACTGACGACATGGTCCGTGCGGTCGACGACATCAAGGGTGATCTCACTGATCTGTCGGGGGACGGTATCGAGGTGTATCCCACCGGTGCGTCTGCGTTGTGGAGCGATTTCAACAAGGCCAACCATGAGGCGATGATCAAGGCGGAGCTGTTTTCGTGGCCTGTCACGTTGGCCATCATGGTGTTGGCGTTCGGCTCGCTGGTGGCGGCGGGTTTGCCGCTGCTGTTGACCATCGCCGGCCTGGTCGCCTCGGCCGGTGGGCTGGTTCTTCTGAACCAGGTGACACCGATCTCGGTGTGGGCCATGAACTTTGCGATGATGTTCGCCCTGGCCCTGGGAATTGACTATGCGCTGTTTATCGTCTCCCGGTTCCGCGATGCGATGGGGCGCAATGACAGCAAAGCGGCGGCGGTGGCCGAAACCATGGGCACCGCGGGCAAAGCTGTTGTCCTGTCCGGTATCACCGTGCTGGTGAGTTTGTCGGCGGTGTTGCTGGTGCCGGCGCCGGCGGTGCGGACGATGGCTGTCGGGATCATGCTGGCGGTGACGTTCGTTCTCGTTGCCACGTTGACTCTGTTGCCCGCGACGCTCGGTGCGCTCGGATCAAAGGTGAATGCGGCATCGTTGCCCTATGCCAAGCGTCAGCAGCATCGTTCACCGTTGTTCGCACGCTGGGGCACCATGTTGAACAACCATCCGTGGCCCTTTGCCCTGGGTTCGTTGGCCGTCCTGATCGTCCTTGCGATTCCGGTGATCGGCCTCAAAGTGGCGATGCCGTCGATTGCGGTGGTGCCGCAGGATGCTCCGGTGCGACAAGGCTATGAACTGGTCCAGCAGCAGATGGGCCAGGGCGCTCCTGGCATGCTGCAGATCATCGCGCCCTCGGCACAAGCGCAGCAGGTGGCAGCGGCCGCGGCGAACACGCCGGGGATCGAAATGGTCACCCCTGCGCAGCCGGCCGCTGACGGTGCGGACTACGTGATGCTGCAGGCGCTGCCCTCGGTGGACCCGTCCGATGCGCACATGGCCACCATCGTGTCCGACCTACGCGGTGCCCTGCCCGCAGATGCCGTGGTGGGCGGCGCCGCAGCAGAGAATCTCGACCTCCAGCAGGCACTCAACGACTATCTGCCACTGATCATCACCATCATCTTGGTCTTGGGGTTCGTGCTGCTGCTGGTCGCGTTGCAGGCCCCGCTGATCGCGGTGATCGGGACCGTGGTGAGCCTGCTGTCGACGGCTGCGGCGTTCGGTGTTGCCAAGCTGATCTTCCAGGATGGGCATCTGTCCGGGCTGCTCGGCTTTACTCCGCAGGGCTTTCTCGACGGCTGGGGACCGGTGTTCTTTTTCGCCATGATCTTCGCCATCGCCATGGACTACACCGTCTTCCTGCTCGCCACCGCCAAAGAACACTATGAGCGCACCGGCGATCCGGCGACCGCGCAAATCGACGGGATGGCGCATTCAGGGCGCATCATCTTCGCCGCTGCCGCGGTGATGGTGGCGGTGTTCTTCACCTTCGCTCTTGCAGATCCGTTGCCGCCCAAGGAAATGGGCATCATCCTCGGTGTTGCGGTCCTGCTCGACGCCATCTTGATCCGGCTGATGCTGCTGCCGGCACTGCTGCGGCTCACCGGACGGGCAGCCTGGTGGTCGCCGACCTGGCTCCAGCGAATCCTGCCCTCGATCACCTTCTCCCACTGAGCACACCCCAACCGACATGAACTGAAAGGACTCGAACCGATGAACACTGACACGACTCGCAGAGCATGGACGGTGGAGCGAGCGGTTCCGCTACTGGCCGGGACCATGGTGCTGGTGAGCCTGGCGCTGGCAACTGTTTTCTCGGGTTGGTGGCTGCTCCTCACAGTCTTCGTGGCCCTGAACCTGGTGTTCTACAGCATCGCGGGGTGGTGCCCTGCCAGCCTGCTGATGCATCGACTGGGCCTGCCTCGGCAGTGTGACATCCTTCAATCCGCAGACAAGTAGTCAACCCGAAAGGAAAACTGTTATGGCGCTTGCTATTTCAACCACTCTGAAACTCCCCTTCGACGAGGCCGTCGCCAAGACACGGGCAGCACTGGCCGATCAGGGATTCGGCATCCTCACCGAGATCAACGTCAAGGACACTCTGAAGACGAAGCTCGACGTCGACATGGAGAACTACCTGATCCTGGGCGCCTGCAACCCGCCCCTGGCCCACCGCGCGTTGGGAGTCAACCGCCAGATCGGACTCCTGCTGCCCTGCAACGTCGTCGTTCGCACGGACCCCGAAAACAGCTCGTCCACCATCGTCGAAGCCATGAACCCCGACCTCATGGTCGAGGTGTCAGGGGAAGCCGGGCTCGTGCCGGTCGCCCAGGGTGCGACAGAAAAGCTCACAGCAGCCATCGCCGCACTCAACGCCTAACCACCACCGATACACGCCGAGCGCCGTCAGCGCGCTGCAAAGGAGCATCCCGTGACCACCATTGAGTTCTACTTCGACCCCGCATGCCCCTTCGCCTGGGCAACCTCACGCTGGCTGATGGACACCACCCAGCGGCGCACCATCGATATCGGCTGGCGGCAAATGAGTCTCGCCGTCCTCAACGAACGAGCCGACCTCAACGACAAGCAGCAACACCACATGGAAGTCTCCCGGAAACTGGGCCGTGTCCTGGCCGCCGCGCACAACGAAGGCGGCGACGCCGCCATCGGAGCGCTGTATACCGCGCTGGGACAACGGATCCATAACAACGGTGAACCCGTCACCCCCGACATGGTCGCGGCAGCATTGACCGACAGCGGCCTGGACCCCCAACTCGCCGATCAAATGACCAGCACCTTGTATGACGGCGCGGTCCGGGTCGCACACCAACAAAGCCAAGACAAACTCGGCGACACCGGCGGCAGCCCCATCACCTGCATCGACGGGCAATGCTTCTTCGGGCCAGTCCTCACCGCCATCCCCGGCCGCAGCGATGGCGACCAACTCTTCGACGCCATCGCAACACTGGCACGCACGCCGTCGTTCGCGCAGCTACAGCGACCACACAACGGACCGCCGGACTTCTCCAACGACTGACGAAGTCCCCCGGAACGATCCCAGTTGACCGTCCGCGTCGACAACGACTATCGGTCAGACACCGGGCCGATGCCGGGCCGGGCGAGATCGGCCACACCGATGTCGCCCGTCGAGGCCGAGCCCGGCGGCATTGTGACGGGGACCGAAGAATCGGTGTTGGTCGGGGCGGACAGTGACGATGACATTCGAGTGCTGCGGGCCGTCTGATGTCGGATGATCTGGACAAAAAGCTTTGCCAAGGCAGGTCACGCTGGCGCTGAGATCGCTGCGTACCTACTGCGTACCGAGTGGGTATCGGCACGATGTGAGCGAGTTCAATCTCCCGAAAATAGCCTCTAACCTGCGTAAATGTGGTGCCCCCGGTCAGACTTGAAGGGACACTGGACGGATTTGAACCTGCCACCGTGGATGTGTGCAGATCGGGTTGCGGTGCACCGGGTCTCGTGAATTTCGGCGCTCGGCGCATTGGCGTGCAACCGCTGGCGGCAGATGGTGGTGCGAATCGGCACACGCGGCCGAGCCATTTGGCGGCGCGCAGCTGCCCAACGGGTACGTATCGAGAAAATCCGTCCAGTGGCGTTTCGATTGCGGATCTCTAATCTGGGTGTGCAGGGGGTGAAAGTTGGGAGAATCGGCTCAGATTCTTCAGATCCGTTGTGCGGGTACGGAATTACGATCCAGTCGGCTCGCCATAGGGCCCGCTACGTTGCTGGATGGTGGTAGCAGTCGTAGGCGTTCAATCCTCGCCAAATGGGCACTTCTGAAAGTTCCTGCGTACCCTCTGCGTACCCAACACTTAGCGGCCTTTAATGCACTTGCATATACCGCTCTGACCTGCGGTTTTGTGCCCCCGGTCGGACTCGAACTGACACTGGACGGGTTTTGAACTTGTGGTTGTGGATGTTTGCAGATCGTTGGCGCTATTGAGGGTCTATGAATCATGCAGTGGGGGAGCGTGATTCGTGTTTGCGGCGTTGAATAGCGTTGGGTGGTCTGGGTGCTACTGCGTACCCTCTGCGTACCGGTGCAGTATCTGCCTGCGACGAGAGTGGCGGCGTGACCTGCAACTCGCCGGGCCGTTGACTGAGGGTGGTGCTGGTCCGATCGGCGTATCCACGATTCTCTGCCGTGACGCAGTTGCCAGTTCGTCGGCCGTTCGTAATGCCCAGGGACAGCCAAGTGTGGCAACAGGTGGCACCCAGCTGGGCACCTGGTCATTGGCGATCGCCTCTGCCGGTTCGTGGCGGGGTTCTTGCCGATGTGGAACAGAGTTGACACTTGGGCAGGCAGGCGGCGTCGTGGTCGTTGGTGCCCTCGACCTGAAATATGAAAATACTTGATGTGGGGGAGCACACGAGTCTCCGTTGCAGCAACAGACGCACGCGGTCGTCACGGACAAATTGCATTTCGCCACACTGCAGACTGACTTCGCCCGCGGAGTCATCGATCGACATCCGGTGCTTGCGTTCTCTCGAACCTCGGGATGCGGCTCGAAAGTGTCAGTCCGCGTCCAGTTCACAGTCAATAGCACGTCGGACACTGCCCAGCTGTAGCCAGATTAATCATTCCTACACAGTGGCCCGACGAGTTGAAACGCCAAAGCCACTGTCACCACCGGGTTTTGCCAGGACAAGCCCTATGCCGGTTCGGTGAACTCGGTATCAAGGTGGGTGTCGAGGACGGATCGGCGGCGATGCTGACCACGCATCCGAGGTGGCCCTCGTTCTTTGTTGCCCGCCCCGACCCCCAGCGATCACACAGTTCGATCGTTCTGCGGACTACGCACTCACCTGACGTGACCGCGCTGGCTTTCGATCCGCTACTCGAATGTCAGGCAATTACCCTGACGGGGGTGTGTCACGTCCTTGGTGAATGCCTCGCGCATCTCGGCCTCGGTCCACAGGACGGTGTCACGGGGATGGAGGTTTTTGGGACTCTACAAACGCTGTGGCGCGCTGATCCATGCGTCCGCCGTACATCGTCGGCGTCGAGACATGGGTGGGGATGATCGTGATGATCACTCGCTCAGCGCCCGGTTCGTCAAGATCCATTTCCTTGCCGCTCATGCGGCCGACCAACTTCTTGCTCAGGGCGCGTGCCGGGTCTTCGGTTATTTGCGCATAGCCGCGAATCTCGATGTAGCGCGTCGGCGTTACCGGATCGACCGCGCAGAAGGTGACCTGCGGATTCGCCATGAGGTTGCGGTACTTCACGCGCGATTTTAGCGTGCTCAGGCGAACATGCTCACCGTCCCAGTCGAAGCCGACCGGGTTCGTCGAGATCAGTCCGTCCCTATGACTGATCGTGCTGACCATGGCCAGCAAAGCGGTCTCCAGGATACTGAAATGGGAATCGGGGATCGGAGCCTCTGGCAACTTGGCGGATGTCATATGCACAGTGTGCTCGATGAAAAGGCCACAGTGGCGGAAACGTATCAAAGGTGTTGAGACCGGCGGGTGTTTGCTCCTTGGTTTGACTGCACCGAAAACCTACTGACATGGTCAACCGGTGTGGTGGGCCGGAGGCCGTGTATTGAACACGTAGAACGGGTGGAGACCTAGTCCAATCCACCTCTGCCTCGGAGGTGACGTGCTCACGGTAGCGGTTCTCGTACTCGACGGGCGAGCAGTAGCCGATTGACGAGTACAGACGGTCGATGTTGTACCCAGTGCACGTAGGCCACGGTCTCGCGTTCCACTTCGGCCCGACCGCTCCAGGAACGATCCCGGTCGATCAGTTCGGTCGTGTACACGCCGATTGCTGATTCCATGAGTTGATCGCGTCGTGCGTCCCGTGTTCGACATGGGCGAGGGGTGGCTCATCTCGTACGGGGACGAATGATGGACTACGCCGAATTCGAGGGCGGTTTCGCGATGTTCAAGGCGACCCCGCAGGCGATCATCATCGGGAAACCTTTGGGCCAGAACACCATCCGAGACACATGTCGGGTCACAGTGGTGGCGATCAAACGACCCGCGAGGCTTCACGCACGCCACCGCCGATACCGTCGTCGAGTCGGGCGACACGATCATCATCGTCGGCCAGGTCGGCGATACCGAACGCTTCCGCGACCTGATGTAAGGGCCGCGGACGATCGGTCCTCGTCTGTCATGGCGCGACGGTAGGGCCGCGCCTCGACAGACGCAGTGACGCAGTAGATTTGGGGTATTTCTCCTTGTGGCTGCCGGAGTACGCGGAGTCGACTAACTTCGAACTGCGGGCGCCGGGCATCTGGCGCTGCAGGAGGCCGGCGACGTTCTGACGCGACATTGGAAGTGAGAACGTGGGGGAGTGGTATCGAATGGTAACAAAGTGCTATTAGCACCTTGCATGCACGCAAGGTGCTCGAACGGCCTACGCGGATACGCAGGGGTTGACAGCTCACCAGGACCTCAACCCACCGAAGGAGTCGCCGGATGTGTCCTGGCTTCTTTGTGAATTGCTCTATTTATGAACACCGGATGAACAGACGAACAGCCGAGGGCCAACAGTTCCGGCCTCTGCTCCCCCCGCGAGGGTGCCGCACACCGCTCAATGTCACGTCGAGTTCGGCGAAACACCTGTCGCATGGGCCGTTGCTTCCTCTCGAAGTCACCCGTGCCAGCGATCGTCTACCCGACGTGGTGGTGAGTGTCGAAATAACTACTGCCCCAACGTAAGTTAATGTTCACATTCATCCCACCAAGACCACCCGGACCACAGCATCCCAGACGCAGGGTCGATTCGCGACTGAACCAACAATGCCTGCGCATCAGTACCGCAGCCACCGAAGGACGTACGGAAAATTTACCGAACTCCATGAAATAGAACGCGAGTCATTTTCGCTTCGAGGTGCGCACTTCTTGCACGTGACGTATAACTAAACGTACGTGACCGGTTCGTGATGTGGGACACGTAGCCGATCGCGAGCGGCAGGTGTATTTTGCCCTCCGACTGCTTCTCCCGAGAGTTCGGGGTTCTGAAAATGAAGGGCCGCTATTGATGTTGTTGCCGATGTCCCCGACCGATTCGATGTTCTTGCTAGGAGAGTCCCGCGAGCACCCGATGCACGTCGGGGCTCTGGCGCTGTTCACCCCGCCTGACGATGGCGACGCGGCTGATTTGTCCGCGCTGTTCGAGGACGCGCTGGCCCAGGATGTGGTGGCACCGCTGTTTCGGAAGATGGCTCGACGCTCGGTGACCTCACTCGGTCAGTGGGGCTGGGATGTCGAGACCGAGATCGACCTCGGTCATCACGTCCGCCGCGATGCCCTGCCGAGACCCGGTGGCATGGCTGAACTGATGGTCCTGGTTTCCCGTTTACACGCAAACCTCCTCGACCGCGGTCGGCCACTGTGGGAGATGCACCTGATCGAGGGATTGGACGATGGCCGGTTGGCCGTATACGTCAAAATCCATCACGCACTCGCCGACGGTACGGCGGCAATGAAACTGCTGCGTAGCGCACTGAACCAGAACCCGGACGAGCGCGGCATGCCCGCACCGTGGGAGCCGCCGGTGGCAGCGACTGCCGGGCCCCGGCCCGCCTCGAATGACGGTGCGCCCGGTACCCGTCTACTGCAACTGCCGGGCGCAGCTTCATCCACCGTCCGCAATGCAGTGGGCGAGATTGCGGGATTGGTGCCGGTGCTGACCCGGACCGTGAATCACGCCGTACATGGCCGCGGTGGTCCGGTGTCGTTGACGGCGCCGCACACCCTGCTGAACGTCCCGATCAGTGGTGCGCGGGACTTCGCCGCCCGCACCTGGCCACTGGAACGGCTCCGAATGATCGCCAAACACGCCGACTCCACCATCAACGATGTGGTGCTGGCCTTGTGTTCTGGGGCGCTGCGCACCTACCTACACTCTCTGGACGCATTGCCAACCGACCCGCTGGTCGCGATGGTCCCGGTCTCGTTGCGCGGACAATCCGAATCCGAACCCGAATCCGGGAATCGGCTCGGGCTCCTGATGTGCAACCTGGGCACCCACCACGCCGATGCCGGTCAACGCCTGGCAACCGTGCGCACCAGCATGAACGAAGGCAAAGCGACACTGCGCAGCATGAGCCAGATGCAGGTACTGGCGACGAGCGCCCTCGGCGTCGCTCCGCTCGCCATGGAAATGCTGGCCGGGCGGCGCGGGCCGTGGCGACCCCCGTTCAACGTGGTGATCTCCAACGTCGCCGGCACTTTGACCCCGCAGTACTGGAACGGTGCCCGGCTCGACGGCTTTTACCCGCTGTCGATCCCCACCGACGGTCAGGCGTTGAACATCACGTGCACCAGCACCGATGACCAGGTCGTCTTCGGGCTTACCAGCTGCCGACGCACCGTGTCTGACCTGGCCACGATCCTCGACCACCTCGATACCGAACTTGACGCCCTGGAGCATGCCGTCGGACTGTGAGCCGTCGATGATCCGACCGTCGACCCGCCGCCACATCGGCCTACCACGACAGGAATCCACGATGGGCGATGTTCGCCAACGACCACCTATCGGTCCGGGACCGACGTCTTTCAACGGTTGATCGCCTTCTATTCGTTGGTGAGAATACGTCGGGCGCGATCTGCTGGCTGACCGCGTCGGCTTCGTTGATCTGCTCCGCCCAGAATGAAAGCACCACGCGGGCAAGGGCGGCCGGTTGCTCGAGCCCGGTGGCAATCGTGACGGGGACCGAAGAATCGGTGTTGGTCGGGGCGGACAGTGACGATGCCACTTGAGTGCTGCGGGCGTCTGATGTCGGAAGATCTGGACGAATATTTTGCCTAGGCAGGTCACGCTGGCGCTGAGATTGCTGCGTACCTCCTGCGTACCGAGTGGGCATCGTCAAGATTTGAGCGACTTCAATGTTCACAAAAATAGCCTCTTACCGGCGTAAATGTGGTGCCCCCGGTCAGACCTGAATGGACGCTGGACGGATTTGAACCTGCCGTTGTAAATGTTTGCAGATCGTCGCGGTGCGCGGGGTCTGGTGAATTTTGGCGTTCGGCCCAACGGGTACGTATCGGGAAAATCCGTCCAGTCGCCGTCTCGATTGCGGATCCCAAATTTGAGTATGCGGGGGGTATAGTTGGGAGGCTCGGCTCAGATTCTTCAGATCTGTTGTGCGGGTGGGGAATTGCAATCCAGTCGGTTCGCCATGCGGCCCGCTGCGCTGTTCGGTCGTGGCCGCACTGCTGGGCTTCCTACCCCGCCAGAACGGCCACTTCCGAAAGTTCCTGCGTACCCTCTGCGTACCCAACGCATAGCGTTCGTTAATGCACTTGCATATAACGCTCTGACCTGCGGTTTTGTGCCCCCGGTCAGACTCGAACTGACACTGGACGGGTTTTGAACTTGTGGTTGTGGAAGTTTGCAGATCGTTGGCGCTGTTGAGAGTTGATGGATTGTCTAGTGGCGGAGCACCTTTCGTGTTTGCGGTGTTGGACAGCTGTTGGCCGGTTTCGAGGCTACTGCGTACCCTCTGCGTACCGGGCTCCGAGTCTTCGGATGAACGAGGGCTCTGATGAAATGATACAGCTGTTGACCTTCGTCCCAGGGAGATCGGCGCCGGGGTCGTCCACGACGGTGTCGGGGCTGTCGTTCAATCGAGCGAGCTGTTGCGAGGTTCTGGCCGAGTCCTCGGGCGTCCGTCGATCGGCGTGTACACCTCATCTTCGACATCGGCGGGCACTCGCTTGTTGCGACGAAGGCCGTCGCCCGGCTCAGCGCACGCGTGGGCCGACGCGACCTGCCGCATCGCAGAAACCTGGACTGCGAGCCTGGACGACGCACATGGTTCCACCAGAACCCCCAGGCTGCCTGCTGCGCTAAATCCAATTAGCGCACAGGAGGCAAGTCCTGCGCCTGCACGAACAGTCGTATTGAGCTGAGGGGTTCTCCCAGCTGGCGGCGGTGCGTGCGAGGTGTCGGGCAGGGGCACTGATCAAATTGAGGTTCCCCGATTCGCGTGCCAGAAAGGTGCAATCCGTTTCCTGACGACCGCTAACTAGACGTCGTGTCGTGCGCTCTTCTTGGCGAGGCCGTTGGAAGCGAGGAAAACAGCGTTGCGACGCCGGGGATTCGATTCAGCGGAATCGAGAGAATGACAACGTCAACAACTTTCACCACTTCGGTCACGGGAACCGCTGTTGCGCCCGACGACAATGCGTGGGCGTCGATCGTTTCAGGCCCGCGGGAATTTGCCACCTTCACATCGTGTCCGGCAGCACTGAGTCGATGGCTCAGGGTCTTACCGATACTCCCGGCCCCGACGATACCGATTTTCTACGTGAGCACTCCTTCTCAGACCAACGGTGGGGCCGTACTGTGATTTCATCTAGCGTCCGCGCGGAGAGAGGGCACTCAACAACGAGGCGATGTTGTCTGCAGCGGGGAGTTGGGCTACCTCGGACACGATGCGATCCGCGGTATCAGCGCCCATGGCTGGATCGACAAGTGAATGGAACTTGGCGACAAGGGTTTCCCAGCGTTGGCCCAGCTCGTCGGCCGGTGTGTGTCGATTGACGTCCACCTCGGCGACCTTCTCGGATCCGTCGGAGAGGGACACCCGAACGATGGACGACCGGCTGTTGCCGGAGCGAGCCTCTACCTGCACGCGGTCACGGAGGGCGACGATCCGCGGATCGATCAACGTGGCCTGCGAAAAAGCGTCTTCGCTGAGGTCGCCCGTCACAAACGCCATGGCTGTGGTGAACCGGAGGCTGAACTTCCCTTCCAGCGGTGTGGAAGGTTCGGCGATATTGCACACTCGAAGGTGTCCCGCCGGGACGAGCACAGTGATCGATTCGATCGATTCGGGTTGGACTCCCGACTTGCGCAGTGACAACACACCTTCGATCGCCGAGTGCGTCAAATAGCATGCCGCGTGGTACTTGAACAGGACTTCGGTGATTGCGCGCTCGGTCCAGGTCCACACCTCGGAGGTGCCGCCGGCATCGGACTGCGTGTCGCAGAAGCCTTGCGTCGTGCCGAGCACATCGACGTGAGCGGTGACCCCGCGAGCAGCCAAAGTTGCTGCCCGCAGACCGTTCTCGGCGGCCGCACCAACTTGCAGGGGCTTGGTCATCGTGCCGAACATCGATTTAAGGCCGGCGGCGCGTGACCCGGCGATACCGAATGCGTGCGCCCACTGGTCCTCATTGAGTCGGAGCAGGTGAGCGACCGCTGCAGCCGCGCCGAACGCGCCGACCGTGGCTGTTGCGTGGAAGCCGCGCGCATAGTGCGACGGCTTCATCAGCTGGCCGATCAGTGCTTCGGTTTCGAACCCTGACACGAAGGCCGCAATGAAATCTCGTCCACTGATCGCCGTGCCTTCCGCGGCAGCGATGAGTGCCGGCAACAACGGAGCGGACGGGTGCCCGTCCATCCGTGACACGACATCGTCGAAGTCGATGGCGTGGGCTGCCGTGCCGTTCACCAGAGCGGCCTGGGCCCGAGAGACAACTTCTCCGGTGCCCCACAGGGTGGCCTGGGGATTGCTGCCTTCGTCGAGCACATCGGCTCGCACACAGGTGGTCACCGGTTCATGGATCCCACCGATGGCCACCCCAAGTGTGTCGAGAATGCAGTGCAGTGCACCGGTGACCACATGCTCGGGTAGATGATCGAGGTTCCGAACCCGCCTGATGACGTCGCTGGTGAGTGTCTGCTCAACTGTCCCGACAGTGGGGGACTGGTCGCTGTCGGGTTCACTCATCGTAGGTGCCTCACCATCATGAATCTATTTCTCCCACCGGAATATTCGGTACGAACATCACACTGACGCCTGCGCACTTCGCCGGCGGATGAGCGTCGAGCGCTCGCCCTCGAAGACAATGCGTCCGTCGTTCCTGCGGCCCCAATGCCGGAACACCACGGTGCCGGGTGCGGCCGGGTCGATGTCGGGCGTCACCGAGACGACCTCGGTGAAGGCCTCGATGGTGTCGCCGTGATGTACAGGTGCGCGAAAACGCAACCGCGACCAGCCCAACTCGGCTGCCGCGTGTTCGGCGGTGTCCTGCGATGCCAGACCGTAAACCAGGGATGCGGTGGCAAGGCCGAACACCAGACGCTCGTTGCCCAGCGGCGAGCCTTTCAGGAAGTGGTCGTTGAAATGCGCCTGAGCGGTGTTCATCACCTGCTTGGCCGGTCCACTCCCTTCGACCTCTCCGACGGTGGCTGCGCGTGAGTGCCGCAACTTCTGACCGGGATGGAAGTCTTCGAACCACCCACTGGGGCCGAGTAGCGCATCGTGGTCGTTCTGGTGGTCAGCCATCGCTGCCGTCCCCCTTTGTATTTGGTGAGTTCAAGACGTTTTCGTGCGCTGCGGACCACTCGGCGAGCACGGTGTCCACGTCGTCTTCGCCGAGTTTGGGACCGCGTCCACGGACCAGTGCGGGCGTGGAACTGAACTTGATCGGTGAGCCGGCAATGGTGACCGGTGTATCGGAACCGGGCTGTTCGACTTCGACAAGCATCTCGCGCAGGCGGACATGCTCGTCGTTGAAGATGTCGGCAGCGTCGTTGACGGGCCCGATCGGCACACGGCCACCGAGCACTTCGACGACCGCTGAGGTTGTCTGGTCAGCGAGCCACGCCCCGAGAATCTCCCGGACTTCGACGATATTGGCCAGGCGCGCAGCGTTGTTGACAAATCGCGGATCGTCGACGAGGTCGTGTCGATTCATCGTCTCGGCGAGAATGCGCCAGTGGTTGTCACTGGGCGCCGCGACGGCCATCCAACCGTCGCGGGTTTGCATGATGTCGAAGGGTGCCAGCAGCGGGTGTCCATTTCCCATGGGACGCGGGACAATTCCCAGATAGGAGTGCTGGTAGACGATACGTTCGCACATGGCGAGGACCGCGTCGTACATGGCCACGTCGACGAATTGCCCTTCGCCGGTGTGTTCGGCGTGCCGCACCGCGGCAACAACACCCAAAGCGAGTAGAGCGCCCGGAAAGATGTCGCCGATGCCCGGCCCCGACTTCAGGGGCGTTCCGTCGAGCGGTCCGGTGATTCCGGCAAAGCCGCCCATGGCCTGGGCAACGATGTCGAAGGCCGGCCACGTTTCGTACGGGCTCTTACCGGATCTGGCGTCGCCGAAACCTCGCAGGGCCGCATAGACCAGTCGCGGATTCAGTTCGGCGAGGGTTTCGTAGCCCAATCCCATGCGTTCCATGACGCCGGCCGAGAAATTCTCCACAACCACATCGGCAACCTGGACCAGTTCTCGGAATTTTGCCGATCCCGCATCGCTTTTCAGGTCCAGGACGATGCTGCGCTTGCCTCGGTTGACCGATTGAAAGTAGCCACCGAGTGCCTGGTCGGGGTCGTCGCCGTCCCGGTAGGGCCCAAGACCGCGGGTTCGATCCCCGGTCTTGGGCTCCACCTTGATGACGTCGGCCCCGAGGTCGGTCAGCAACATGGTGGTGAAGGGTCCGGCAAGCATCGCGGTCAGGTCGAGTACCTTGATGCCGCTCAGGGGACCGACGGCGGGGGCTGCCGTCATGCGACACCACATTGACGGGCGCGTTCCAGGACACCGACGAAGATGCGTGCGGTCGCGGCGTCAATCATCATGCCGCCGACCGCCGCGGCGCCGAGTCCCGCCGCCTCGGCCTCCTGGACTGCCTGGACCGCCGCGGTGGCACGTTCGATCTCGACCTCAGTCGGCGCGAACACCTTGTTTGCAATCGCGATCTGGCTGGGGTGGATGGCCCACTTACCCACGCTGCCCAGCGTAGCGGCCCAGTTCGACTCACGCTCGTAGCCGTCCGGGTTGGAGATGGCACCGAAAGGCCCGTCGATGGCATCGAGGCCGTTGGCGCGCGCCGCTCCGATCATCCGGTTGCGAGCGTAGTGCCACACGTCTCCGGGGTAGCCATAGTTGCCTTCGGATGCAGCGCCGATGTGCCCCAAGCGAATTCCCTGGCTGGCCGACAGGTCGCCGACGCCAAGGATCAGTGCTTCCAGGCGCGGCGAGCACGATGCGATGTCCTCGACACAGGACAGGGCCTGGGTTTCTTCGATGAGCACCTCGAGTTTGATCCGGCCCACTTCGAGTCCGAGGCTGGTCTCGAGTTGCGTGAGGAGATCGTCGACAAACCACACGTCGCGGGGGCTGTATACCTTGGGGATGATGATGACATCGAGGTTTTGACCGGCCTCGGACACGATGTCGATGAGGTCTCCGTTGCACCACTGCGTGCTGACCGGGTTGATGCGGACGGCGCGGGTCTTGACTCCCCAGTCGAGTGTGTTCAGACCTTCGATGATGTTGCGGCGAGCGGGAACCTTCTGCGCCGCGACGACGGAGTCCTCGAGGTCGAGGAAGACCAGGTCGGCTTCGCTGGCAGCAGCCTTCGCGATCATCTTGGGGCTGTGTCCCGGGGTGGAGAGCTCGCTACGTCGAAGACGATTGTTAGACATGGGGTTTCCCTACGTTGTTGTGGATGATCGGTCGCGGGTGGCGACCAGGTTCGTGCGGACGAACTCGACAACTGTCTCGCCGTCCTGATTGGTTGCGGTGGTGTGCCAGGTCACGATGCCGACGCCCGGTTTGCTGGACGAGAGGCGCATCTCGGTGACGCGTGAGCTGGCCACGATGGTGTCGCCGGGGTAGGCGGGGCGCAGGAAGACGCAGTCGTCGATGCCGAGGAATGGACCACCGCTTTCGCTGAGGTCTTCGACGGACAACCCCACGGCGGTGCACAGCACCAACATCGGGTTGAGGACCATGTCCCGGTGGCCTTGGGATCGGGCGTATTCGGTGTTCAGGTGCATCGGCAACCAGGCACAGGTCGCCGTGGAGAATGACACATTGTCGGCTTGCGTCAGTGTTCGACCCCAGTGGTGGGTCATTGTCTGGCCGACCGTGAAGTCCTCGTATTTGTTGCCCTTGGGGACGAGTGGAAAGGAGTCGAGGTCGGGGTCGCCGAGGTTGCGCGCGCCCTGCGATGGTCCTTGTCCGACGGAAGCGCCGGACGCAGATTCGTGCGGGGCTGGAGCCCGGACGGGGTTCGAGTTCATGTATTACATGATGACGACAAATTAAAGTTTGTCAACGAACAAGTTTTGCCGGTTTGATGAAAGTGCAGGTGGAGGCGCAATTCTGGACTCGTTCGTCGGCGCCCGGGTGTGTAGTGGGTCGTGCCACGCAAATAATAGTTGGCTGATCACTTATTAAACTGTTATGGTCCAGGTCACGTTGGCGCGATGACGAACGCCACGTTCTGTGACGGCGGGAGCGGTAACGGTCCCACCAGAGAGGAGCTCCACGTCGTGAAGCCAAATGCCTGTGTAGTGGGCTTGGGCACCAGTGAACAGATAGGCGCACCGGGGCGAAGTCCACTGCGGTTGCAGTTCGAGTCGTTCCGCGCTGCGCTGCGCGACGCCAACCTCGACAAGGCAGACATCAACGGACTGGTGACCGCATGGGGTGCACCTCGAGGCGTTGATTACGACGAGTTCGCCGTGGCCGCCGGTCTCGATCTCACCTGGGTCAGTCAGCTGTGGACTCATGGCCGGTGGACAGCAACAACGGTGCAGCAGGCAGCCATGGCTGTCACGATGGGACTTGCCGACGTGGTGGCGGTGATCAACAGCTCCGTATCGGCCACGGGTTACGCCCGGGAACTGACGCCGATGAAGAATCCGCTCGGGGGCATGGACGAATCCCTGCGCGATGGCGGTGGACCCTACGCAAACTGGACGCTGCACGGATCGCAAGGTGCGGGAGCCGGAGCCGCACTCGCCACGCAGCAATACATGGATCGTTACGGTGCCACCTCCGCAGACCTTGCTGCTATCCCGGTGACTCTGCGCCAGTTCGCCCACCAGAATCCGTTGGCGGTGTTGCGCGACGAGGACCTGACCGTCGAGCAGTACCTGGAGCAGCCCGAGTTGCTCGGGCCGCTTCGGCAGGCCGACATCTGCCAGATGGTCGACAGTTCGACCTGCTTGCTCGTCACGACAGAAGAGCGCGCCGCCGATCTCGGGCGCCCGGTGGTGCACATCGCGGGCATGCAGGGGATCCCCTCCAGTCGCGACAATTTCTCCTTCTTTTCCCGCCCCGGAATGGGCGCAGGCATGAGCGCCAGCTACGACTACGTGGCGCCAGCGACATTCCCCGTTCTCGAGATGGCCGGCATCGCCCGCGACGATCTGGACGGCTTCTATACCTATGACCCGTTCTCGCACCTGGTCTGGATGGGGTTGGAGCGCTGGGGTTTCTGCGCTGCGGGCGAAGCTGCCGACTACTGCCGCGAAAAGGGCATCGGCTTGGACTCCCCGCTGCCGATGAACACGTCAGGTGGAAGCCTTGCCGAGGGTCACCTGTACGGCTACGGACACATGCTCGAGATGGTCCGGCAGTTGCGGGGCGAGGCAGGCGTGCGCCAGATCGGGGGCGCGAAGTCGTTGCAGTGGGGTACCCCGTGGGGAGACTCCCTGGTGTTCACGAACGAAAAGGTGAGCTGAAATGACCTCAGATGACAGAGCCGATTCCGCAATCCGGCTGCAGAAGATCGCGGCCGCGCCGGGTCCGGGTCAGCACGTACATCCCGATGTCGCCGGCTTTTGGGAGTCACTGAATAGCGGCTATCTGTCGGTGCAACGCTGTGGTGAGTGCGGAACGATTCGGTTCCCCCTGTCGACCAACTGCCAGCAGTGTCTGAGCGGCGACTACGAGTGGGAGCCCATCGACCCGAATGGCACGGTGAACGTTGCCATCCGCGTGCATGACGCGGTCGCAAATCTGCCTGCAAGTGGCGCGGCGCTTCCCGAACCTTGGCGCAGTATGGCGCCTTACCTGACTGGTGCAGTTGACATGGTGGCCGGAATTCGGCTCCCGGGCCGAATCTTCTGCACCTGCAACCAAGCATTGACGCCGGGCACTCCGGTGCGAGCGATATTGCTCGACACCACCGACGGGCCCACCGTCTACGGATTCGCACATGGCTGTATCGATAGTGACAAGGAGATTTGATGAGTGTGAGCGAGGTGTCGACTTCGGCATCACAAGGATTTTCGATCGGGATCGACGTGGGCGGTACGTTTACGGACCTTGCTTGCGGTGACGGCGAGTCGTTGTGGCGCGCCAAGTCCCCGACAGACCCACAGAACTTCGGCCGCGGAGTGCTCGGCGCCTGCAAGCTTGTAGCCGACCAGATCGGCTTGGATCTCGGTACCTTCCTGAACAAGGTGGAACGTTTCGGGCTGGGCACCACCGCCGTGACCAACGCGCTGGTTGAAAAGCAAGGTGTCAAGGCCGGACTTCTCACAACCGCCGGTTTCGAGGACACCATCGCCATGGCACGGTCACGTCGTGTCTCGAGTGAAGGCTTCTTGGTCCCGCCCTGGAGTCCCATCGAGCGATCCGCTGTTGTCGGGATCTCCGAACGTGTGGATCGCGACGGAAAGGTGCTGCAACACGTCGATCTCAACGCGGTCCGCGTGGCCGTGGACGAACTCATCGAAACCCACCAGATCGAAGCTCTCGCAGTGTCGTTCCTGTGGTCGTTCAAGAACTCTGACAACGAACTCTCCGTGGTTGAGTTCCTCCGCACGGAATATCCTTCGATTCCTGTGTTCAGCGGCGTCGAATTGCACCCGAGTATCCGTGAATACGAACGGACTCTGGTGGCGGCGGTCAACGCGGTCATGAGCAAGGCTCTCGACGGAATCGAGGCGCTGGCACAGAAATTGGCCGACAGTGGCCTGCGTGTTCCGTTGCTGCTGCTGCAAACAAGTGGTGGAACGGTCACCCTGGCCGAGGCGCGCCGTTCGCCTGTCATCCTGGTCGCGTCCGGGCCGGCGGCCGGCGTCATGGCGGCGGCGGAAGTCTGTGCGACGGAAGGCATCACGAATGCCATCTGTGGCGACATGGGCGGAACGAGCTTCGACCTCGCAGTCATCGCGAACGCGCTCCCGCAGCGTTCCGAGCGCGGGGAGCTGCACGGGATGATTCTCGCTCAGCCCAGGATCGACACCCTGTCCATCGGTTCCGGTGGTGGCTCGATTGCATGGGTTGACGCTCGCGGACTGCTGCGAGTTGGGCCTCGCTCTGCGCGGGCATGGCCCGGGCCGGCCTGCTACGGCAACGGCGGCACCGACGCCACGATCACCGACGCGTTGGTTGTGCTCGGCTACATCGATCCGAGTAGCTTTGTCGGCGGCACGATGACCCTCGACCGCGACGCAGCGCTGAAGGTCTGTGGAACTCTGGGTGAGTCGCTCGGACTGTCAGCAGAGGCGACGGCGTGGGGCATCCGCGAGATCGCGCTGGCAGAGATGACCAAGGCAACTCGCTTGCATGCCGGCGCCAGTGGCCTCGATCCACGGACCCTGACCCTCATCTCGTATGGCGGCAGTGGTGGCTTGTTCACCGCAAGCATTGCGGCAGAAGCGAATATCCCACGTGTCGTTGTTCCTCCGGCAGCATCTGTTCTGTCTGCCTTCGGTGCGGCGTCGGCTGACGTGCGACGCCAGCGGATCAAATCGGCAGATGTGCTGCTCGACAGAGCGGACGCCGAGGGAATCGCAGCGGACCTCGAAAAGCTCGGTACGGGTGTCGCCAAGGATGTCGGTGATGACGGTGTGCCCGAACAAGATTGTGTCGTCACCTACGACGTCGGTGTTCGCTTCTTCCGGCAGACGTCCGAGGTATCGGTGCAACTCGAATCCACAGCGTTCGATGCGGAAGCCATTCGCACTGCCTTCCTCGAGCAGTACGCTGCCCGCTACGGCGTCGGAGCCATCGGTCGGGATGCCCAACTGGAGGTGACGTTCCTGCGGGCCGTTGCGACCGGCCGGTTGCCCCGAGCTACGTTCCCGATCGACACCAGCACCCGGACGAGCGGAGCGGTGAAGCCCGCGTCGTACCGCACCGTGTTCCTCGACCGCGATGGAAGTGTGCAGGTCCCTTGCTACCGCACCCCGGATCTGATTCCCGGAGACCGGATCGACGGCCCGGCCCTGGCCGATGACGTCGACACCACAGTCTTCATTCCCCGCGGCGCCACCCTTGTGGTCGGTGAACGCCGCTCTCTTCGATTGGATGTGAATACCGATGCAGCTTGACAACATCGCGGTTGAGGTCTTGCGACACCAGCTCGAAGCCTTCTGTGGCGAGGGTGCTGCAACGATCAAACGCACGGCAGTGAGCCCGTTGGTCGTTGAAGGCGGCGACTACTCGTGCACCCTGCTCGATGCCAAGGGGAAGCTGGTGACCGGCGGCGGTCACATCGCGTACCACTTCTATGCGGCCACCAACGCCATCGCGGGTGTGTTCATCGAACACGGCGACAACATCCAAGACGGCGATGTGTTCATGGCCAACGACCCGCACCGTGGTGGCGGGCTCCATGCTCAAGACGTGTTCATCATGAAGCCGGTGTTCGCGCAGGAACGACTGGTTGCCTGGATGGCCAACTCGTCGCACTTGGTGGATGTCGGAGGGATGGCACCGGGCTCGTTCGCCCCGAATGCAACCGATTGCTACCAAGAGGCGATTCGGCTGCCCGCGGTCAAGATCACGGCCGCCGGCGTCGAGCAGCGCGACACCTGGAACATCCTCCTCAACAACGTCCGCATGGCACATCTCGTGGAGATGGACATCCGAGGACTGATGGCCGGCGTCGACGTCGGTGCAGCAAAGTTGCAGGAGCTGGCGCAGCGTATCGGCGCAGACGCACTGCAGGAGGGTTTCGACGAGCTCAATCGTCGTACCGAAGAAGCGGTTCGACGCGAGATTGCCCTCCTCGAAGACGGTGTTTATCGGTCCACCAGCTGGACGGAATGGAACGACGAGAAGTTCCGTATCCCGTGTACGACCACCGTCGAGGGTGATTCGATCAAATTCGATTTCACTGGTACCGCGCCCCAGACGACGCACTTCTTCAACTCGAAGGAGTACATCATCAAGGGCAAGATCGGCGTCGAACTCCAGCGCCTGATCGGACAGGAACTACCCCTCAACCAGGGGTACTACGACGCGATCAGCGTGTACTGCCCCGTCGGCAGCATGCTCAACTGCACCCACCCGGCACCGGTGGGAGCCGCTCACCTCGCGGCGTCGCACGACGCCAGTGAGGCCGCGCTGCGCACCTTCCATCAGGCGGTCGCCGCCTCGCCGGACAGTCAGAGCCGACCCTACCTGTCGAGTTCGCAGACGATGTCCGCAAACTGTGTGGTCACCTTCTCCGGCAAGGGACTCTCCGGTGCGACCGACTCGTGGATCATGATCGACGGCACCGCAGTCGGTTCTCCGGCAGGCAACGACCGCGACGGCACCGATTTCAACTTCTATCTGGTTGGCAAGCAGGCGGCGATCCAGACGAACGACGTCGAGGTCACCGAGTCCTGGTACCCGCTGCGCTTCGACTACCGGCGCCGTTCGACGGGCGTGTCCGGCGCCGGCGAGTACCGCGGCGGCCGGGGCGTGGACTTCGCCTTCACCGTCGATGGTGCCCCGGAATTGACCGGATCGAGCATCGGTGGGCACAACGTGATCCCGATGGCCAGTACGGCGGGTGCCGACCCCGGTCGTCCCACGACGATCGAGCTGCGTGACCCCGAGGCCGGTGCCACCGAGATCTCCACGCTGACACAGGGATTCAAGCTGCCGGAAGGGCATAGTTACGCCATCAAAGCTGCCGGCGGCGGCGGCTGGGGCGACCCGCTCGATCGCGACGCCTCCGCTGTTCTTGCTGATGTCGAAGCCGGCCTGTTCACTGCCGAGCAAGCGAGTGATGTGTACGGTGTCGATGTTTCGGACCTCACCACCTCGCGTCGTGCCGAACTGCTCGAGCAACGGTTGGCGCAGGCGCGCCCGGCGCTCGATGCTCCGGATCAAGACGCTGCGGATGGTATCGAGTCGAGTCGGCCGCTGCCGATCGCGCCGGGTGTCGAGCAGCGTGGCGGCTTTGCCGTCAGCGTCCGCTCGGGTGCGGTCCTGGCGAAGGCTCCGGGACATTGGAGCGACGGCTGCCCGGTGCTGGTGGAATCGGTGAACGAGGGTGTCGAAACCCGCAAGTACCTCGATCCGCGGACCGGCCACATCCTGCACACCGAGGTCGCGACTTCGGATGAGCCCAGGAGCTTCGAGTCGAATCCGGCGCGTTGGCTCAATTGGACTGCCGGACAGGAGAACTGAGATGGACAAGAAGGTCATCGTCGTGGGAGGCGCCAGCGGTGTGGGTGCGGCCTGCGTGCGGTCCCTGGCCGCGGCAGGCGCTTCGGTGGTCTCGCTCGACCGTTCCGAGGAACAGGGCCGGAAAGTGGCAGAGCAAGCCGGACAACGCTTTCGGCTGTGCGATGTGACCGCCCGTGACCAGGTGTTCGACGCCGTCGATGGAGCAGCAGCCGATATGGGCGGCCTCGACGCACTGGTTCACGTTGCCGGCATCCTGGTGCAGGGTCCGGCCGAGGAAGCAACCGACGCGGATTGGTCCCGTGTCATGGACGTCAATGGCCGGGGTCCGATGCTGACGAACCAGGCTGCCCTTCCGCATCTCAAGAAGGGGGAGCGGAGTAGCATCACGAACTTCGCCTCGTCGGCTGCGCTGACCGCATATCCGAATGGCGCGGTATATGCGGCGTCGAAGGGCGCCGTGACAGCTTGGACCCGAACGATCGCAGTCGAGTGGGCGAAGTACGGGATCCGTGCAAATGTGGTCCACCCGTCGGCTGCGACGTCGATGCTCGAACAGCATCTGAGCAAGATGAATGATGAAGAGAAGGCTACCTACGCCGAGGTGATGCGGCAGAAGGTACCGCTCGGCGGTGAGTTCGGGGACCCGGATCGAGACATCGCACCGGTCATCACCTTCCTGGTCGGTGATGGTGCGCGGTTCATGACGGGACAGAACGTCGCAATCAACGGCGGCTACTACATCTGAATCATGCATTAGTGCACTACAAATCGTGGTGGCGTCCGGGGTGATCCCCGGGCGCCACCACCTTTGTGTCAGGTGCGTTCGCGGTACGGGGAAATGTGATCGCACACGCGAAAAAGGTCGGCCTTCCCGATCCGCACGAGGTGGTGTTCGACCACATCTCGGGGATCGGAAAGGCTCGACCTTTGCTTGTTGCTCAGGCGGAGACGGCTACTGCATCTGTATCCGAGGACTGTGCCGCCGCAATACTTCTCAGGGCCACCTCGGCGAGATGCTCGCTCTCATCTCCGAGGAGCAGCCGGTCAACCTTCGCGCGGCGCCAGTACAGGTGTGCGTCGTGTTCCCAGGTGAAACCGACGCCACCGAGTACATGGATCAGGCTTTCGCAAACGGTCTGGAACGTGTTCGCGCAGTAGGCTTTCGCAGCCGACGCGGCGATGGGTAGCTGGTCGGGCGCGTTATCGGCTGTCCAGGCCGCCCACCACACGAGGGACCGCAGTTGATTGACGGCAACCCAATCGTCGACCAGTCGGTGCTTGACGGCTTGGAAGCCGCCAATCTCTCGGCCGAATGCCTTGCGGTCCTTGGCATGTTCGACACCGAGCTCGACAACGCGGTCGGCGGCACCAAGCCCCTCTGCGGCAAGCACCACACACGCGATGTGTTTCGCCTTCTCCCACCGGCTGCGGGCATCGCGCTGGATGATCTCCGACGACGTCAGTTCGACATAGCCGATGCCGCGTGTTGCGTCGATGGCCTCACCGGGTGTCACCATGCCTTCTCCGAGGACAAGATCGTCTCCGTCGAGAGCGAGGAAATGGGTTGCACCGACGACGTCCATCGAGGGGATGGAACCACGGGGGGTACCGTCGATGACCGCCAGCGCCAAGCGCCCGTCGCTGATGGCTTGTAGGCGCTCGGTATCGCCTTCCAGCAGGACTGCGGTCCGCGCTGCAGTGGCAAGCGACGGGCCGGCAAGCTGTCGTCCGGCTTGTTCGGCAACAAGCGCCATGTTGAGGAGCTCAGCTCCGATGCCGCCGGCTTCCTCGGGGATGGTCAACGAGGAAAAGCCCAACTCGGCGAGCACTTTCCGGCCCGGTGCTGCCTCGCCGGGGTTGTCGAGCAGTGTCCTTGCGAACTCTGGTCCGGCGTGCTCGGTGAAGAACTCGCGCGAGTGTTCGGCGAAGTTCCTCTGCTCGTCGTTGATGTCAAAATCCATGAGTGCCTTACCTGCTCTCGGCTTGCTTGGTCTGGGGCGGTGTGCGATCCGGTGCGAGTCTCAATACGCGCTCACCGATGATGTTGCGGAGGATCTCGTCAGCGCCGCCGGCAAGCGCGATGCCGGGGGTCGAGGCCTGGGATGTCGCCCAACGCCAGTCTCCGTCGCTCGACCGCGCGAAGACAGCATCATCGCCGAGGAGGCGTTGACCGAGGTCTGCGGTTGCGTGCGCGACCCGGACGGCGGTCAGCTTCCCGGCGCTGGCTTCAGGACCAGGGCGACCGCCCTTTTCCATACTTGTCTGCAAGCGGTAGCCGGTGTACCTGGCCGCCAACGACTCAACCAGTACCTTGCCGAGCGCTTCGACAGCGAGGGTGCGCCGGTCGTCGCTGAGTTGGGGGAGTCGTTGCGCCGCATGCGCTGTCAACGCGTCGCTGCGAACACCGATCTCGCCGCCGCCACCGCCAACCGCCATCCGCTCGTTCATCAACGTGGTCAGGGCGACGCGCCATCCGTCATCGACGTCGCCGAGACGTTCGGAATCGTCGATCACGACATCGTCGAAGAACACCTCGTTGAAACTCTGATGGCCATTCATCTGGCGTAGCGGGCGAACGGTGACGCCAGGTGCGTGCATGTCGACGACAAACATCGTCAGGCCGCGGTGCTTGGTTGCCTCGGGGTTGGTGCGGCACAGCAGGATTCCGTATCGGGAATACTGAGCGAGAGTGGTCCAGACCTTCTGTCCCTGGATGTGCCAGCCGTCATCACGGCGCACTGCTTTGGTTCGAAGGGCCGCCAGGTCGCTGCCACTTCCGGGTTCGCTGAAGAGTTGGCACCAGATGTCATCCGCGCGGAGGAGTCGACGGATGTAGCGCTCTTTCTGGTCCTCGCTGCCGTGACGGAGGACAGTTGGCCCACACATGCCCAGGCCGACGTGTCCGATCGGCCCGGCAACCCGGGCGCGATGCATTTCTTCGTTGACAACGGCTTGCTGTGCGTTGGTGCGGCCGCCACCGCCGTAGGCCTGCGGCCATGTCAGACCGATGAGGCCTCCGTCGAAGAGTACGGCCTGTGTGTGGCGAAGCTCGTCGACCCTGTCGGTTCCCGGCTCCTCCAGGTATGCGCCGTCACCATGCGCGAGTTCGCTGTCGTGTTCGGCGAGGAACTTCCGTACCGAAACACGAAGGTGGGCCTGGTCGGGGGTGTCGTCAAAGTCCATGAATCGTCTCTCTGATGCGTAGCGCAGCCGGTGGAAGGAGGCTCGCGGCTCGGCTTTTGCGGCCCGATGGCGTGACTGCCGGGGCCAGGAGCGGATGCGCCGGAATTGAATTTAATTGCCCATAGACAGTCATAGCGCACTCGGACGCCGAAGTGAAGGAAAATCTTTGTTGGTTGACAAATTAAAAATTTCGGGCATGCTGAGTGAATGAACAGCAGACGGTCAGGGTCGACCGAGCAGGAGGTGATCTCGTGAAGAAGTACGGCCACTGGATTGGCGGTGCCGAGCGCGTTTCGGAAGATGGCGAGCGAATTGCGTCGACGTCGCCGTGGACGGGTTCGACGGTTGCAGAGATCGCGGCGGGCGACCGCTCCGACGTGGAGGCGGCAGTTGATTCAGCGTCAGCCGCATTCACGGCGTGGCGCACCCTCAAGCCGGGCGTACGTGGACGATTGATGGCCGACATCGCCGATGGTCTGCGCGCTGAACGAGAGTTGCTCGCCCAGCTCGAAGGCGATGAGGCCGGCAAGCCGGCTGCGCAGTCGCTCCGTGAAATCGAAGCCGCTGCAAGCTACTTCGACTTCTATGCCGGATTGGCCAACATTCCGGCGGGTGAGGTGATCGACCTCGGTCCGGGGCGGCACGGCTATACAACGCATGAGCCCTACGGTGTGATCGGCGTGATCACGCCATGGAATGCGCCGCTCAATCAGGCTGCTCGGGCAGTGGCGCCCGCATTGCTCGCAGGCAACGTTGCCGTGGTCAAACCGTCGGAGTTCACGTCCGCGACCACGCTCGAGCTTGCTCGCATCGCGACCGAGGCAGGCCTTCCGGACGGTGTCCTGAACGTCGTGACAGGCACCGGACAAGGTGCGGGCCAACCACTCGTCCAACATCCTGACGTGCGCAAGCTGGCCTTCACCGGTTCGCTGCGGGCCGGACGTCAGATCGGACGTGTCGCCGCAGACCGCATACTGCCGCTGACCCTCGAGCTCGGCGGGAAGTCGGCCAACATCGTTTTCGCCGACGCGAACCTCGCTGAAGCCGCCGCCGGAGCGGTTCGTGCGTTCACGGCGAACGCCGGCCAGATCTGCAGTGCGGGAACCCGTTTGCTGGTCGCCGAAGACATCCACGACGAGCTTGTTGTCCTCCTGCTCGAGGAGGTCAAGAAGGTGCGGCCAGGGGAGTCCTATGGCCAGATGACCACCGAAGAGCAGTTCAACAAGGTCAAGACCTATTTCGATGTTGCCCGCGAAGATGGAGCGACTCTCGCTGCCGGCGGTGCCGCGACGGGTGAGGGGTGGCTCGTAGAGCCGACCGTCTACACCGAGGTGACCAACACGATGGCGATCGCACGCGAAGAAGTGTTTGGACCGGTGCTCGCCGTCCTCAAGTTCAAGACCGAGGACGAAGCCATCTCAATCGCAAACGATTCCGAGTTCGGCCTCGCCGCAGGCGTGTGGACGGGCGATGTGGGCCGAGCCCACCGCGTCGCGTCTCAGCTGGAGGCAGGGCAGATCTACGTCAACGACTGGTTGGCAGGTCTGGTCGAGGGGCCGTTCGGAGGCGTCAAAAACAGTGGATATGGAAGAGAGAAGGGTATGGAGGCATTGCGCCATTACACGCAAACCAGGTTCGTGGTGGTGAAGCTGTGAGCGCGCAGTTCAATCCGCTCGAGGCGGAGTACATCGAACTTCAAGACCGCGCCCGTGTCCTCGCCGACAGCGCCCTGTCGCACGCAGAACGCGCCGATGAGAGCGATTCGGTCGACACCGAAGTTCTCAAGCTCCTCAAAGACAGTGGCCTTGCGGCCGTGCAGGTTCCGGCCGCATACGGGGGTCATTTCGAGAGTCCCGACTCGCTCGGTGTGACTATCGTGCGCGAGCAACTCGCGGCGTCTTCGAGCCACCTCGATTCACTCTTCGCGATGCAAGGCATCGGAAGTTACGCGATTGCGGTCGGGGGCTCCGATGAGATGAAGGAGCACTGGCTTCCGCTGGTCGCCGGTATGGACGCGATCGCTGCCCTGGCTCTCACCGAGCCGGATGTGGGATCAGATCTCAAGGCGCTGTCCACCACGATCGTGGCCGACGGTGACCATGTCATCGTCAACGGGACAAAGAGTTTCATCACCAACGGTGGCGACGCCAGCTACTACTGTGTACTCGGCAAAGAGAACGCTGCAGACGGTGGTGTGGGCTACTCCCTGGTCTTGGTTCCCGCCGACACGCCTGGGGTCACCACAAGTCGGCCCCACCAGATCATCGCTCCACATGTGTTGGGCGACATCGTATTCGACGAGGTCCGAGTGCCGAGCTCACATCGGCTCGGTAACCCCGGTAGAGGTTTCTCTCTTGTGCTAGCCACTCTGGCGACCTTCCGGGTGTCGGTGGCCGGCGCTGCCATCGGTTCAGCTCAGGCTGCGCTCGACGACGCGCTCGCGCACACCACCGGTCGTGAACAATTCGGGGTACCCCTCGCCCGTCTTGGTCCGGTGCCTCAGATGTTGGCGATGTCGTGGACCGAGATCGAGATGGCCCGGACGTTCACCTACCAGGTTGCCCGCGCCGCTGCGGCTGATCCGCTCGGCAGTCTCCACCTGTCATCGATGGCCAAGATCGGCGCAACAGAAGTTGCCGGCCGTGCCGTTGACCGCAGTGTGCAGGTCATGGGTCGGTTCGGTCTGATTCGTGGATCGCGGATCGAACGTCTCTACAGGGCAGCCCGCCCGATGCGTGTGTACGAAGGTGCGACCGAGGTGTTGCTCGACTCGCTGTCAAAGAAACTCATCAAGGAGCACGCCCGGTGATCATCGACGCGCACTGCCACGTATGGCCCGACGAGATCGCTCGCAAAGTGCTGGCTGATCGTCCTGTCGGTTTGGATCCGGTGCATGACGGCACCCTCGACGGCCTGCGTCGCACAATGGACGCTGCCGGCATCGACATGGCAATGACCCTCGCTGTCGCCAACGTCGGTAAGAATGTCTGGCGCACAAACGAATTCGTCGGCAAGGTCGATCGATCGCGTTTCATTCCGTTCGGTACGGTGCATCCCGATCTGTCTGTGGACGAGAACCTCGTGGCCCTCCGGGACAACGGCGTGGTCGGCGTGAAGCTGCATCCACTGTTTCAATCGGTGGCCTTTGCCGATGCCCGTACGCGTGAGGTTCTCACGGCGCTCGCCGAAAACGACATCCCAGTCATCGCGCACGTTGGCTCCGGTGGAGACGCGCACCAGAATGAGCGCGGCGCGCCGAAAGACCTCCACGCCATGCTGACTGAAGTCAAGGGTCTGCGCTTCATCGCCGCCCACTATGGCGGCTACCAGGTTCTCGACGAGGCCGAGCAATGGTCCGTCGGAACCGATGTCCACCTCGAGACATCGTGGCCACCCAGTATGGGCACGCTTCCCAAGGAGCGGATCATCAACATCATTCGGCGGCACGGGGCCGACCGCGTGGTGTACGGATCCGACTGGCCGATGACGGACCCCGCTACGGAGATCGCTGCCATCAAGGCACTCGGTCTCACCGCTGAGGAAGAGTCCGGAATCCTCGGGGGCAACCTCGCTCGGCTCCTGCGGATAGAGCCGAAAGCAATCGCATAAATCAACGGGAACTCGATTCGAGCGGCAAACCCTCGACCGCTTCGAATCACCCACTACCTTTCTGGAGCTGACCGTGACTTCAACGGACACCCTCGTCGAGCAACCGGTGCTCGTTTCCGACAACAACGGCGTACGCACGATCACGCTGAATAGGCCCGCCGCGCGTAACGCGGTCAATCTGGATATGTCTGCGGCAATCGATGCGGCATTGACCGAGTTCGATGAACGGCGCGACCTCGCCGTTGCGGTTCTGGCGGCAAACGGTCCCACGTTCTGCGCCGGCATGGACCTCAAGGCGTTTCTGCGTGGGGAGCGGCCGATCACCGCGCGTCGCGGGTTCGCCGGTATCGCTCAGGAGCCGCCCCGCAAGCCGATCATCGCGGCCGTCGACGGGCCCGCTGTCGCAGGTGGTTTCGAGATCGTCCTTGCGTGCGACATGATCGTCGCAGCAGAAAACGCGTTCTTTGCATTGCCAGAGGTCAAGCGCGGACTTGTCGCGGCCGGTGGTGGACTCTTGCGACTACCCGGGCGTCTGCCGTACCACGTGGCGATGGAACTGTGCCTCACCGGACGGCAGATCTCTGCAAGAGAAGCCGAACGCCTCGGATTGGTCAACAAGATCGTCGCGCCGGGCACAGCCGTCGCGGCCGCCCTGGAACTCGCCGCCGACATCGCGGCTTGCGGCCCACTTGCTGTTGCGGCTACCAAGCGGATCCTGCAGGACAGCCCGAGTTGGCCTGCAGCAGAGGCCTTCGAGCGGCAATCCGAGCTGACCGCGCCCGTGCGGTCCTCGGCAGATGCCAAAGAGGGTGCGCTCGCCTTCACAGAGAAGCGCGCACCGGTATGGACGGGCGCGTGAGCTGCGATCGCACGTTCGAACTAGAGAGGGAAACTACATGGATTTGAAGCTGACCGGCCGCGGCGTCATCGTCACCGGTGCGAGTAAAGGTCTGGGACGAGCTGCCGCGCGGGCGCTGGCCGCTGAAGGCGCGAACGTGCTGGCGGTGGCGAGATCCGAAGCGAGCCTCAAAGAGTTGGCCGCCGAAGAGTTCGCCGGCACCATCCACCCCCAGGTGTGCGATATGCGCGATCGTGACCAGGTGGGTGCGCTCGCCTCGGTTGCTGTGGAGCAGCTCGGCAGTCTTGACGCCGTCGTGAACAACGCCGGAATCGCCTTGGCGGCAGACTTTCTCGAGATGGACATGTCGCTCTTCGACGAGACCATGGAAGTCAATGTCGCCTCCATCGCGATCCTCTCGCAGGCTGCGGCACGCCACTTCGTCGCAGCGGGGAAGGGCGGGCGCATCATCAACGTCGTGTCCACCTCGGGCATTCTCGGCAAGGCAACGCTCGCTGCTTACTCTGCGTCCAAGGGTGCTGCCATCCAATTGACGAAAGCGCTTGCGGCCGAGTGGGCCCGCCACGACATCCAGGTCAATGCCATCGCTCCGGGAGCGTTCGCCACCGAGGCACAGTCGTTTGTCACCGGAAACCCGGACATTTTGGCCAAGCGGGTGCGGAAGATTCCCGCTCGGCGGATGGCCGACCCGGACGAGATCGGGCCTCTGGTCTGCTACCTCTCGTCGTCGGCATCGAAGTTCGTGTCCGGGGCCGTGTACGTCATCGATGGTGGCGAGACCGCGAAGCAGTAACACCTCACCGGTGCGACACAGGTGGGGGTCTTGTAAAGATACGCAGTTTGTGTTTCCATCAGACAAAAGTTTGTTGGTTGACAGACAATAAAAATCAGGGAGCTGGAACATGAGAGATGCGGTGATCGTCGATGCCGTCCGCACACCCATTGGCAAGCGGAATGGAGCGTTGGCGGATGTCCACCCCGCCGTCATCTCCGCCACCGTGCTGCGGGCACTGGCCGAGCGCAACAACTTCGATCCGTCTTCTGTTGACGATGTGATCTGGGGTTGCGTGAGCCAGGTATCCGAACAGGCCAGCAACATCGGTAGGAACGCCGTCCTTACGGCCGGTTGGCCCGAGACCGTCCCGGCCACCTCGGTGAACCGGGCATGTGGATCGAGCCAGCAGGCAGTCAGCTTCGCCGCTGCCGGAGTCATTGCTGGACACTACGACTTCGCTGTGGCCGGCGGAGTGGAATCGATGACCCGTGTCCCGATGGGGAGTGCGGCTCAGGGCGGCCAGCCCGCACCCACCGTTCTGCTCGAACGCTACGGCGTTGACGGCTTCAACCAGGGCGTTGGTGCCGAGATGATCGCCGAGCGATGGGGTATGTCTCGGACGGCACTCGATGAGTACTCGCTGCGGTCACACCGGTTGGCTGCCGAGGCTATCGACGCCGGCGCTTTCGACTCCCAGCTGGTCTCGATTGCCGGACTCGAGTCCGACGAAGGTGTTCGACGTGGCGGCACGCTCGAGAAGCTTGCCACCCTCCCGACCCCGTTCAAGAGCGACGGAGTCGTTTCGGCCGGAAACGCCTCGCAGATCTCCGACGGTTCGGGCGCGCTGCTGTTGACCACCTCCGACATCGCCAAGGCAGCCGGGCTCAAACCCCTTGCCCGGATTCACACCGCTGTGGTGGCCGGTGACGACCCGGTGATCATGTTGACCGGTCCGATTCGCGCGACCGAGCTGGCATTGAAGAAGTCGGGACTCTCGATCGACGAGATCGGCGCCTTCGAGGTCAACGAAGCGTTTGCGTCCGTTCCATTGGCCTGGCTGGCCGAGGTCGGCGCCAAAGAAGACCGTTTGAACCCGCTCGGTGGGGCCATTGCCGTGGGGCACCCCCTTGGTGGATCGGGCGCCATCCTGATGACGCGTTTGGTGCACCATATGCGCGACAACGGAATCCGCTACGGCCTGCAGACCATGTGTGAAGCCGGCGGTCTGGCGAACGCCACGATCCTTGAGTTGCTCTGACCGGTTTCCCGTCCGGGTACCGGCACGACAATTCAAACCAACTCGTCTCCTGATCGAAGGAGCGAGTTGCCTGGGCGGCGCTTGTGGCGCCACCCCCAACGACTGAAGAGGAGAACAACATGCAATTGAACGGATCTGTCATCGCGGTCACGGGCGGAGCTTCGGGACTAGGCCTGGCCACGGCACAGCGTCTGGTCGGCGCCGGCGCGAAGGTCGCTCTTGTGGACCTTCCCGGCTCCAACGGTGAGGCAGTCGCAAAAGAGCTCGGCGACAACGCGATCTTCACCCCGGGCGACGTTACCGACGAAAAATCGTTCGGGGACGCGCTCGACGCTGCCGACGAGGTGGGACCGCTCAAGGGGCTGGTGCATTGTGCCGGTTCCGGTCGCCGGCTGCGTCTGCTCGACAAGGAAGGCAACCCGGGATCGCTCGACGATTTCGAGTTCGTCCTCAAGCTCAACCTGGTCGGTAGCTTCAACGCGCTGCGGCTCGGTGCAGCCCGCATGGCCAAGCACGAGGCCATCAACGGTGAACGCGGCGCCATCATCATGACCGCTTCGGTCGCTGCATACGAAGGTCAGATCGGGCAGATTCCGTACACCGCAACCAAGGCCGGCATCGTGGGCATGACGCTCACCGCAGCTCGTGACTTGGCCAGCAAGGGAATTCGCGTCTGCTCGATCGCTCCCGGCATCATGGACACCCCACTGCTCGGGCGCCTGCGCGAAGACGTACGCGAAAGCCTGGCAATCAGTGTTCCGAACCCGCAACGACTTGGAACCCCCGACGAGTTCGCACATCTGGCAAGCCACATCCTGGAGAACGGCTACATCAACGGTGAGACGATTCGCCTCGATGGCGCCCTTCGCATGGCACCGCGCTAGGCCGACCGATGGCTGACCTGGAGTACACAGCTGAAAACGGCGTAGGGACGATTCTGCTGAATCGTCCCCAGGCCAAGAACGCGTTCACGTTCGACATGATCGAGGCCTGGGCTGACGCGTTGCGTTCGGCGCGCACCGACCCTGATGTTCGGGTCGTTGTGCTCACCGGCAGCGGCAACGCGTTTTGCTCCGGCATCGACCTGTCGGTGCTCGAGGCCGTCGGTGACGAGCCCTTCGCACTGAAATCCATGCTCACCGACCGCATCCACGAGGTCGCGCGGGCGGTTGACGCATTGTCCAAGCCGATCATCGCCGCCGTGAACGGTGTGGCGGTAGGCGCCGGAATGGATATGGCCCTGATGTGTGACATCCGTGTGCTGACGCAATCGGCTCGAATGTCGGAGGGATACATCCGCGTCGGACTGGTTCCCGGCGACGGCGGGTGCTATTACCTTCCGCGTCTGGTCGGCATGTCGAAGGCCCTGGAACTGTTGTGGACCGGAGATTTCGTCGATGCAGAAGAGGCGTCGCGAATCGGGCTGGCCACCAAGGTATTTGCTGACAGCGAGTTCGATGAGGGCTACCAGGCATTCGCGCGCAAGCTGGCTGAGCAACCACCGATCAACGTCGCCATGATCAAAAGGGCGGCACAGCAGTCGGTTCATACCGACCTGCGAACCGCGCTCGACCTGATTTCGTCCCACCTCGCCGTCGTGCACGGGACGAAGGACTCCATAGAGGCGCGCGCCGCCTTCAGTGAACGACGCACGCCGTCGTTCCACGGCCGATAAGGGCAGTTGCAATCATGAACTCGCAGGATCCGGTTGTCCTGACATCTGATCAGGGCATCACGACCATCACACTGAACCTGCCAGAGCGCAAGAACGCCATCGACACCGCGATGTGGGGGACGCTCACGGAGATGCTGCAAGGCATCCGCAACGACCCCGACACGCGGGTCGTCGTCCTGCAGGGTGCCGGCGGTGCCTTCTGCGCCGGCGCCGATGTTGCCAAGAGCAAACACAACGAGCACCCCATTCCTCGGCTCCGTCGCATCGGCGACGTCGCCCTTGCACTGTTTGAGCTGCCGGTGCCCGTGATCGCGAAGGTTGATGGTGTTGCCGCCGGGGCCGGTTGCAACATGGCATTGGCCTGTGACTTCGTGGTTGCCTCCAGCCGGGCCCGGTTCAGCGAAATCTTTGTCCGTCGCGGCCTTTCGATGGACTTCGGCGGCTCCTGGCTGCTTCCGCGGATTGTTGGTCTCCAGCAGGCAAAACGTCTCGCCCTGCTTGCGGAGGTCATCGATGCAGACGAAGCGCATCGCTTGGGGATGGTGACCTGGGTTCGGCCGGTGGAGGAGATCGACGAGTTCGTGACCGATCTGGCACACAAGCTGTCGGCGATGCCCCCGATCGCGCTGGAGCAGTCGAAGAGCTTGCTCAATGAAGGTGTTGGGACCGACCTGGCTGCTGCAATCCGCAATGAGGCCGCCGCCCAGGCGGTGAACTTCGCTACCGAGGACGCTACGGCGGCATTCCGTGCGTTCCTGGACAAGTCCGACCCGCCCCACTACACCGGGCGATGGGCGCTGTGACCAGGTGTAAACCCACACGTGAGCTGACCGGGCGTGGCCCGACTAGGGAAGGGCATCGATGGAGTTTCTGAATCTGTCACCTGTGACACTGCCGGAGCGGCTCGTCGAGCTTCGCCGGCATGTTCGTGAGTTTTTGCACGAGGAGATCTCCGAGGGGCGGATAGTTCCGCACTGTGATCAGTGGCTGGCGGGGTGGGACCCGAGCTTCAGTCGTCGGCTCGCCGATCGTGGCTGGCTCGGCATGGCTTTTCCGACGCAATACGGCGGTTCGGCAGAAGGCGCCCTGGCACGCTTTGTGGTGACTGAAGAGCTGCTTGCCGCGGGTGCGCCTGTAGCGGCACATTGGATCGCCGACCGGCAATCCGGTCAATCGCTCATCAAGTTCGGTACCGAAGAGCAGCGACAGACCTTTCTGCCGCGCATAGCCCGCGGTGAGTGTTACTTCGCCATCGGGATGAGCGAGCCCGACACCGGTTCTGACCTTGCCTCGGTTCGGACCCGCGGAACCAAGGTGGATGGCGGCTGGAGAGTTTCCGGCACCAAGATCTGGACCAGTGGCGCCCATCATGCGCACGCAATGATCGCGCTCATCCGAACAGAGCGACTCGGTGAGTCCCGGCACGCCGGTCTGACCCAGGTCATCATCGAGCTTCCGGACCCGAGCATCGACGTGCGCCCGATCAAACTGTTGACCGGCGAACATCATTTCAACGAGGTCGTCTTCCACGACACGTTTGTGCCGGATTCTCGCGTACTCGGTGAGCCCGGTGCCGGGTGGAAGCAGGTCACCAGTGAGCTGGCGTTTGAGCGAAGCGGTCCCGAGCGGATCCTGTCCACCTTCCCGCTCCTGGTGGAGGCGCTGCGCCACATGATCCACAGCGGTCTCGACGTCGACCGGGTTCGCCTGGGGGAGCTGATGTCTCGATTGTGGGCCCTGCGTCAGATGTCATTGTCTGTTGCCGGCCGTCTCGAGGAGGGAGCAGACCCCGCCACCGCTGCGGCCATCGTCAAGGATCTCGGCACCCGTTTCGAGGGAGACCTCATCGACAGTGTCCGGTTGATGGTCGGCGTCGAACCCGACCTCGCCTCGTTGCAACGATTGCCGCGCATGCTTGCCGAAGCGGTCCTACACAGCCCCGGATTCACTCTTCGCGGGGGCACAAACGAGATATTGCGCGGAGTCGTGGCGAAAGCGGTGAAGGTGGCATGAACGATATTACCGAGGCCCTCATCGACGCAGTGACCGATGCGTGTGGTCGGCATCCGTCGCCGGAGACGACGGTGGATGGCGCGCAGTGGAACACTCGGCTGTGGTCTGCATTGGAGCAGATCGGCATCACACTGCTGTCGGTGCCCGAAGAGCGCGGTGGTTCGGGTGGTGATGCCCACGCGGCTGCTGCCGTGTTGCGGGTGCTCGGACAACATTGCGCCGCAGTGCCCTTCGCGGAAACCGCATTGCAGGCGGCCTGGCTGCTCAGCTCGTGTGAGGCCGAGCTTCCGGAAGGGCCGATGACGGCGGCCGTGGGCGGGTCCGGCCTCACTCTCGTGCGAGTGGCGGATGGCTGGGTGATCGATGGCCAGTTGAACCGCGTCCCGTGGGCTCGAATCGCTGACCACCTGGTGGTGTTGAGCGGACAGCACGTCGTGGTCCTCACTCGCCAAGAGTTCGATGCGGAGCCGGGTACCAACATGGCCGGTGAGCCGCGCGATCGCGTGGTGATCCGCCGTAACACTCTGTCGGAGAGTAGAGTTCATGAACTCCCCGAGGGATGCGGGGTCGATGAACGTCAGTTCGTCGCTCGTGGTGCATTGGGACGCCTGGCGATGCTGGCAGGAGCGGCTCAGCGGTCCCTGGAGATGTCTCTCACCTATGCTTCTGAGCGCGAGCAATTCGGCCGCTCGCTCGACAAGTTTCAGAGCGTTCAACACCAGATCGCCGCGATGGCCAGTGAAGTCCTGCTGTGCCGGACTGTTGCCGAGTCGGCGGCACTGGCGCTCGACGACGGACAGTCGTGGGAACTCGCGATCGCTGCCGCAAAGGTGTCCGCCGCAGAGTCTGCGGGTTCGGTCGCCAGGATTGCTCACCAAATACACGGAGCGATCGGGTTCACCGAGGAGCACGACCTCCGGCTGTGCACCACGCGGATCTGGAGTTGGCGTGACGAGTGCGGTGCTGCGCGAGGGTGGGCCGAAGAAGTCGGCACACTGACACTGGCTGCCGGAGCTGATGATCTGTGGTCGCTGCTGTCCGACAATGTGTAAGCGGTTGCAGCCCAGCAGCATTCGTTGAAGTTCTCTGCTGCTGGTAATGCAATGTACAGAAAAAACCTCCGCTCGGTCTTCCGGGCGGAGGTTTTCTGTGTTGTTCGAAATCGTTGAAGGCACTGTATTTCGGGCAAGTCAGGACTGATTTGACGCCTTACGCCAATCCGAGAGAATCGCGTCGGCGTCGAGGGGATGACTCGGTGGTCGGCCCGGAGTGCCGGGCTCGGTGCGGGAGAACCTCGGTGCGGGGGTGGGCTGAACGATGCCACCCATGTTCTCGACGATGCCTCGTGCGACGACGTGTTCGTGGCGGCTGGCTTCATCAAAGGTCAGCACGGGTGTCACGCACGCGTCGACCGAACCAAAGATGTTCTCCCAGTGACTGCGTGGCTGTGCAAGGAACGCTTCGGTCAACCGGGCGCGAACAATTGGCCAGCCGGCGCGGTCGTGCTGGTCGGGGAGTTCGTCGCCCGCCAGACCCGTGCACTCGAGTAGACGTCGGTAGAACTGGGGCTCGACGGCTCCCACCGCCATGTAGCCGCCGTCCGCGCATTCGTAGGTGTCGTAGAAGGGTGCGCCGCCATCGAGGAAGTTCTCGCCGCGGTTGGCACTCCATGCGCCGCCGCCGTACATCGACCACAACATATGCGCGAGGTTGCTGACGCCGTCGATCATTGCGGCGTCGATGACCTGGCCCTGCCCGGATCGTTCCCGCTCCCACAGCGCAGCCAAGATGCCGATGAGGAGATAGGTTGAGCCGCCTCCGTAGTCGCCGATCAGGTTCAACGGTGGGACGGGTCGTTGTCCTGCGCGGCCTACGGCGTTGAGGATGCCCGCGATCGAAAGATAGTTGATGTCGTGACCCGCCTGATGTGCCAGCGGACCATCTTGGCCCCAACCGGTCATCCGGCCATAGACGAGCCGAGGATTCACCGCGTGGCATTCCTCGGGCCCGAGTCCGAGCCGCTCGGCAACCCCGGGCCGATATCCTTCGATCAGCACGTCCGCATGCTTGACCATCTCCAATACCGTTGTCCGGTCTTCGTCGGACTTGAGATCGGCAGCGATGATTCGCCGTCCACGCAGCTGCTCATTGCGGCCTTGGGCGCCGATGCCGAACGGTCCATCCCGACGTTCGACGCGGACCACGTCGGCGCCGAGATCGGCAAGGATCATTCCGGCATGCGGGCCGGGGCCGATACTGGCCAGTTCGATAACCTTGATTCCAGTCAGAGGTCCTGTCATGGCATGTCTCAATCCACCTGCGGGCGTTGACCTCACAGGTTCAGTAGGGGGTGGCTCAGAGCTGGGGGACCGGCCCTCAGGCCTCAGGCCTCAAAGCGATCGGCGGTCGCGTCGCTGTCGGCCGGCTCCGATACGGCGGCAAGGTTGCGGACCACTTGGTCGATGAACGTGGCAAGGACTGCGCCGGAATCGATGCTGTCGGGGTCCAGCTTCCACAGATATCCGACTCCGCGGAGCTGAGCGACGATCATTGCGGCCTGTTGCTCGGGATCGATTCCGGCTCGAATGGAACCGTCTTCCAAGCCGTTTCTGATGTACGTGGCGACGCGAGCTCGCTGGTTCTTGTGGAAGGCAACAAAGCGGTCCCTCAAATCCGGGACCGGGCCGACGGCCTCGAAAACCAACGCATACAGGGTGCTCAGTGACCGAGGGCTCTTCTCGTACGAGTTCTTGATCTCGGTCAACATCACTCGCAGTGCATCGAGCCCGGTCAAGTCGTGCAGCTCCGGCTCGACCTTTTCTACGTCCCACCGCACCACGATTTCCTCGACCAGAGCTTCGAGAAGCTTTGCCTTGGAGCCGAAACGGGCTGTGGCGAGGCTGCGGCTATATCCTGCGCGCTCACCGACTGTTGCAAGCGTCATCGACTGATAGCCGCCCTCGGCGACGAGTTCACCTGCAGCGCGGAGGAGTAGACGGGTGGAGCGTTCGGACCTGACCTGATGTCCGTTGAGCGTCTGCTGAGCTTCCATCTCTCAATCCTAGTTCGATAACCAAAAAGAATTCTACCTTTTCAGATAGGTTGCTACTCCGGTGGCGGTACCGGCGGCGTTGTGCTGGGAGCAGATTTACCGGAACGGAGTCGGCGGAAGGAGGCGATCGGAGATCAGGCGCTGCATGATCTCCGAGGTTCCTTCGAAGATTTTCGTCAAACGAGCGTCGCGCCAATAGCGTTCGATCGGGAAGTCAGTCGTGTAGCCGGCGCCCCCATGGATCTGTAGTGCTTCCGACGTCACCCGCTCGGACATCTCTGCCGCCGCGTACTTGGCCATCGCGGCGCGCACGTCGGACGCCTCACCAGCATCGATATCGGCCGCGATCTCGTACATCAGCGCTCGGCACGTCTCGATCTCGGTCGCCATGGTGGCAATCTTGAACCGCGTCGCCTGGAAGTCTCCGATTGCGTGCCCGAACTGTTCGCGTTCCTGGACGTAGCGGATCGAGTCCTCGAGCGCGCCTCGCGCCAGGCCGATCGAGCGCGCAGCGGTGTGAACGCGTGGCGTCAACATACCCGCGGCGACGCGCTTGAAGCCCTGGTCGGGGCTGTTTGGATCTTGTTCGTAACCGAGGAGACAATCGTCCGGCACGAAGCAATCATCGAAGGACAATTCGAACGTCTGCCAACCGTGGTAACCGATCTTGCGCACAGCTGTTCCTGTGCAACCCTTGGGGAACTCGCCACGGTCCTTGTACGCAATGAAGCGGCGAATTCCCTTGTGGCGGTTGGTCGGGTCGTATGCCTCGGTCCGTGCGACGATGATGATCCCGTCGGACTGGTCGGCGAATGTGCACCACATCTTCTGTCCGTTGATCGACCACCCGCCGTCGACCTTGTCCGCCCTGGTGCGGATGGAGGCGATGTCGGAACCCGCGCCGGGCTCGCTCATCGCAAACGCGCCGAGCCATTCGCCACGGGCGGCCTTTGGAAGAATTTCTGCCCGCTGGGTGGGATCGAGCGCCGAGGCCACTCCGGAACGGGTGATGATGCTGGCGACGCTCATCCACGCGCGTGCGAGTTCTTCGGTGATGATTGCGTACTCGAAGACGCCGAGCCCGAGCCCACCGTGCTCCTCGGGGATCAGAATCCCGAAGAAGCCGAGTTCGGCCATCTTGGCACGAAGAGCGTCGGGGATCAGTCCGTGCTGTGGATCGAGTTCGTTGGCCACCGGGAGTACTTCGCGCATGGCGAACTCGCGAGCCATCTCCTGAATGGCTTCACGCTCTTCGGTCCGGTAAGCGTGCGGAATTCTGGGTCGCGGATCGGCCAGTGGACGGTTCACGAGTAGACCCCATTCATAGTTTGTTGACAAGCAATTAATAGCAGACTATCGCGTCGAGTCTGGCGCGGCAAGGGTGATCGGCCAGGTGAGTCCTTGCGAAAAGATTTGTGAGTTGACAAGCAAAGTTCTTTGGCTCAATATTGCTTGTGACGCGCAACACTTTAACCACTCTTCGCAGGGGCGAGACGACCGGCGATCTGCCTTCCCGCCCACGACGAAAACGAAATGACACCCGAGGACCACTACGTGCCTACGCATCACACGCTGGACGTCCAGCGGATCATTGACAAGGCATCGCTGTCGTCTGTGCAGCGCAAGGCGATCGCCGCGATCATGGCTGTATCCTTCTTCGACGGATTCGATGCCCTGATCATGGCGATCACTTCTCCGGCCATTGCCGAAGAGTGGGATGTCACGACGGCTAGTCTCACCCCGGCGATAGTCGCCTCGCTCATCGGAATGATCGTTGGCGCAATACTTCTGGCGCCGCGCGCCGATCGCTATGGTCGCCGGCCGGTGTTGCTGGCCGGAGTCGCGATCTTCGGAGCGATGACCCTGTGTGTGCTGGTCACCCAGAACATCGAGCAGATCATCGCGCTTCGTTTCCTCGCGGGTATCGGGCTCGGAGCGGTTATTCCGAACAGTTACGCATACGGTGCAGAGTTCGCGCCGAAGCGGAAACGCGCCACCATCGTGACGATCGTCGGCGCGAGTAGTGCCGCGGGAGGGTTCCTTGGCGGGCTCTTGGCCAGTGCCATCATGCCGTCATTGGGATGGCGATTTGTTTTTGTCGTCGGTGGTTTGTTCCCTCTCCTGCTGATCCCGGCGCTACTTCGATGGCTTCCCGAGACGGCCCAGTTCCTGACGGTCAGCGGTAAACACGATGAGGCGCGGTCACTGTTGCGGGCGATCGATTCGCGAGCGGTCGGCACGTCCACTGCGGTCCCGGTGGTGCAGGTGTCGGGAAACGGTGACAAGCCTTCGATAAAGCTTCTCTTCACACAGCGACTGGCGCCGGTGACGTTGGTCCTGTGCGCCGTGTTCTTCAGTGCTGTTCTCTTGATCTTGTTCCTCATGTCATGGATACCGTCCGTCCTCAAGGATGCCGGCTTCTCGACGGGGCAGGCCGTCTTAGCCTCATCGATATGCAACCTCGGTGCAATGGTGGGTGGGGTCACCCTGGGCGCTCGAGTTGACCGCAGCAAGTCGCCATACCGAGTCCTGAGCCTGGCCTTCATCGTCGCTGCAATCGCAACTGTGGTCACGGCCCTGTCACTTGGATCCTTCGTGGTCTTGATGATCTCGCTGTTCTTTGTAGGAGCATGCGCGATCGGTACTCAGATGTGTGTCAACGCGGTGGCCACCGAGGTCTATCCGGACTGGCTGCGAGCAACGGGGATGGGCTTTCTGTCCGCGGTCGGCAGGGTGGGTTCGGTTGTCGGACCGTCGATCGGTGGCGCACTCCTGGCCGCTGAACTGCCGGCGAAAACGATCTTCCTGTTGGCTGTGATCCCAGCGATCGTCGCCGCGGTCGGGATCGCAGTGGTAGGTGTTCTTTCGAGTCGCCGTGGCATCGCAGCCGTTGAGGCGCCGGGCGCGAGTGCGTCGGCCGGCCTCGACCGCCGGTTGGACGCCTGAAACATCTGTGCCGGCTTTTCCGTGACGTATACAACTCTGGGGAGACGAATGAACTTTCATGAACCCTCGGTGGCTGAGCTGGCCGACGCCGAGGCTCAGCGACTAATCGATTTCGCTGCCCTATGGGCTCCTTTTAGGGGCGCGACGAGGACATTCTCGTGAACTCCGGCATGACGGCTGACCGGTTCGCGGAGCGGCTGTGGCAGGTGATCAGCGAGATCAACTGCGGCGGTAAGGATTTGAGTGAATTGATGCGCGCTTATCCGGACCGGCACACGACAGCCGACCGCGCAGGGGAGATCTCGGCTTCCGGCATGTAGATATCGACCGAGAGCCCTCAGGCAAGGAATGTAAAAGGAGTCAGGACCGTCAATGCTGATCAAGGGCTCATCCATAGTGGTCACCGGTGGCGCATCCGGTCTCGGGCTGGCCACGGCAACAAAGCTCACGGCATCGGGGCGCAGGTCACGATCGTGGATCTCGTCACCTCCAGGGGCCATGAGGTCGCCGCTGAACTCTCCGGGACGTTTGCCCCTGCGGACGTGACCAGCGAGTTCGAGGTTGGCGAGGCGATGAAGACTGCGAATGCCCACGGCCCCATCCGGGCGGTGGTGCACTGTGCGGGCGGGCCAGGCCGGACCGGCGTCCTCGACGAACGCGGGAAGGCAGCCCGGCTCCAGGACTTCGCGGAGTCGTGTCCCTGAATCTGATCGGCACATATAACGTCCTACGGCTTGCCGCGGAAGCGATGGCTGCTTCCGAACCCTTCCTTGGTGAGCGTGGCGTATGTGTCCTCACGTCGTCGATCGCAGGTTTCGAAGGTCAAGTGGGGCAGGTCTCTTACGCCGCGTCGAAATCCGGCATCATCGGGCTGACCCTGGCGTCAGCGCGCGACCTTGCCCGCCATCTGATCCGCGTCTGCACCATCGCCCCGGTCTCTTCTACACCTGGCTACCGGCCTCGACATTTGACCGATTCGCGGATTCGATTCCGCACCCGAACCGCATGGGGCGTCCCGACGAGTTTGGGTTGCTGGTGACGCAGATCATTGAGAACCCGATGCTGAACGGCGAGACCATCCGTCTCGATGCTGCTTCGCGACTTCCGGGGAACTGACAGCTGATCTCACAACCAGCGGGGTCGTGAATGGCCGAATCCCCGCCCAGACTTCTGGGTGGGGATTCGGGTTTCACCACTCTGCGTCGTAGAACGGGTCGGTAGGGAACAGCTCGCCGAAGCGTGAGGTCGGGGGTATACCACCGAACACGGCTCCGAAGTCGGCGATCGGTGAATGCTGCTGGGCGAAATCAAATATCACGACCCGCCGGAGCACCTTCCATTCGCCTTGCCTCTTTTCGCACAGATCCCGGTATCGCCCGCCCATGACCTCGATGCGGTCTTCGTCGGGACGGACCATGGCGTAGACGACCGCGGTCTCGCGGCGAGCGGTGGCGCCGTCCAGTTCGATCAGAACGTTCGATATGTAGTGGTGCGAGCGGTGGTGTCCCTTCTTCTGGTTCTCGCAGGCCCACTCGCAGAACTCGTGCGCGGACCCGACGAACGATCCATGGTTATCGGTCGCCTCGGGCCAGAATGTCGACTTCATCGTCATGAGGTCCTTGCGGTCCATTCCGCGACAGTAGAGCGCCATGTTCTCGTACAACGATTGCTTGTCAATCAGATCCGCCATCTGCGAGTCGGACATGCCCTATACCGCGCTGTCATCTCGCGCGCCCAGGTATGCCGCACGGAGCTTCTCGTCGTCGACCTCCGCGGCGTCGGCGTCGATCACTACTCGACCGTGTTGCAGTGCCACTACGTGGTCGGCGACCGAAAGTGCCTTTCCAACAAGCTGTTCGACAAGAACGACAGCCATTCCCTCAGCCTTCATCCGTACGATGCTCTGGAGCAATTCGTTGACGATGATGGGTGCCAACCCCGCGGACGGCTCATCGAGAAGGAGTACCTTTGGCCCGGGCATCAGCGCTTGCGCAATGGCGAGCATCTGTTGTTGCCCGCCAGAGAGTGAACCAGCTTTGGCGTTGCTCTTGTCCCGCAAGATGGGGAAGCGCTCGTACGCCGCCTCGAGGGAGGTTGGGCGCTCGGAACGCTTGAGCCTGTACCCGCCCAAGATGAGGTTCTCGTGGACGGTGCGCTTGCGAAATACCCGCTTGTTTTCCTGAACCAGAGCCACGCCGGCGGTGGAGCGCGCGTGTGCCGACTTGTCTGAGATGTCGGCGTCGTTGAGTTCGATGCGTCCAGTGCTCGTACGAATCAGTCCGGTGATGGCGGACATGAGGGTGGTCTTGCCGGCACCATTGGATCCAAAGAGCGCGGTGACCGAGCCTTCCCACGCGGTCAGACTGACGTCGAACAGGACGCCGATATCGCCATAGCCGGCGGACAGGTCAGTGACCTTCAAGACGGGATTGCGCTCAAGCATGGGTACTCCTGGCGGTATCGACGGCGCTGATTTGTCCGTCCATTGAGAGTTCGTCACCCAGGTAACTACGAGCGACGGCCGGATCTTGTTGGATCGCTTCGGGATCCCCGTGAGCGATCAGTTCGCCGCGTTCGAGGACGTAGATCGAATCGGCGAGGTCGCACACCAGACGGAAGTTGTGCTCGACGAGTATGACGGTGCCACCGGCATCACGCACTGCGCGTAACAGCACGCTGAGTCGCTCGAGATCGACCGGGTCCAGCCCGGAGGCGACTTCGTCGAGAAGTAGCACCGACGCTCCGGTCGCGAGTGCGCGAGCGACCTCCAGCATTCGGCGATCACCCAGCGACAGACCCCTGGCAAGTGCTTTCGCCTCATGGATGAGACCGGTTGCGCGCAACCAGGTATCAGCCTCGGCTTGGTCCTTGTGGGCGACAGTCCAGTGCTTGGGGAGCCGGAGCATCGAACTCGGGATTCCACAGTAGTCGTGGACGTAGCGCCCGACCTCCACTGCTTCTTCGGTCGTCATCGACGACGGCACGATGGGGGTCTGGAAGGTGCGGGCGACACCGCGTCGGGCAGTGTGTGACGCCTTGCCTAGGGGAAGCGGCTGACCATCGAGGAGAACTGTGCCCGAGTCCGCGGGGTAGAAGCCGGAAATGACGTTCAGCAGGGTGGTCTTTCCCGATCCGTTGGCGCCGATGAGGGCCGTGATCTCTCCGGGCTTGGCCTGAACGGAGACGGCGTTCAGCGCAGTGTTGCCGCCGAAGCTTTTGGTCACCGATTCGACCTTGACCGCACGCTGCGGCAATTCAGGTACTCGAGCGGCTTCGGTAGCTGTCTGTGCTTCAGATGTGGACCCCCAGTTGCGGATTCGCAATTTGAGTGAATCGAGTCCGTTTCGGAGGCGAGTATTGGTGAGGAGGATGCCTCCGACGAGTAGGAACGCGCCGAACACGATCTCGGCGTAGTGGTCGAATGAGCCGAAGCGCTGCGGCAAGATCGTGAGGATCGCCGCACCGATGATCGCTCCGTAAACGGTTTCGGCTCCGCCGAGTACAGCGGCGGCGACGATGAGAATTGCCGCTGCGAAATCGAAGTAGTCGGGAGCGATGAAGCGGTCGACGAAGACGAAGAGGCTGCCGGCAAGGCCTGCGGGGATCGCAGCCATGACGTAGATGGTCAGTTTCAGGCGTCGCACGTTGAGACCGAGACTTGCTGCGAGAACCGGGCTTTCACGCATGACACGAAGGGCCGACCCGTGCCGGGACGTGACGAGGTTACGCATCAGGACGAGCCAGGCAATGAGGCAGAGGATCACCAATCCATAGAACTGATCGTCAGACAGCTCCTGACCGAAGAGAACCGGACCCGGAATACCGATCATCCCGATCTGTCCACCTGTTTGATCTTCGAACAACTTGATGATGTCCGGGATCAGGATGATCAAGAAGAACGACGCCATGGCAACGCCCCAGCCACTCACGCGGAGTGCGGGGAGTCCGGTTAACAAGCCCAGTGCGGCTGCGGCGATACACGAGGCGAGCATCGCGAACGCCAGGTCGTAGCCTTCCATTACCATCCAGCCGGTGACGTAGGCGCCCAGGGCGTACATGGCCAATTGGCCGATCGCCAACTCACCGCCGTAGCCCCATGCCAAATTGAGTCCGCTGACGGTCAGGGCAAGGATCGCGACCAGGATGAATTGCCGTTGATCCACCTGGCTCAGGCCGAGCATTGGTGCAAGAAGCACCAGTACTCCCAGGGCCAGGGGCAGAGTCCACAGACGACTGCCATCTATCTTGAGGCGAGATGCGATGTTCATACGACTCGGTTCACTTTCTGTCCGAAGAATCCTTCTGGCTTGACCAAGAGGACGGCGAGGAGGAGTGCGAACAGCATGAGCGTGACGTATTCGCTCCCCAGGTACCTTCCGGTCAGTGCTTCGAGGATGCCGACCACCAGACCGCCAATCAGAAGGCCTGGGAAAGAGCCCATTCCGCCGATGATGAGCACCAAGAATGAGTTCAATGTCAGGACCGCGGCTATGGTCGGCACCGCCAGGGTTTGCGTGCCGACAAAGACGCCGGCAGCACCACCGATGGCTCCGGCGGACGCTGTGGCAAGTATCGACAGGTAGTTGACGTTGATGCCGCGTAGTGTCGCCGCCGGCCGATCCTCGGACACTGCCAGGGATGCCAAGCCGCCCAACGTGAAGCGAGACCAGGCCCAGAGGCCGAGGCAGCTCACGATGGCGACTGCGATGAGTATCAGACCGTCCACAGTGACTCGACCACTGAAGATCGTGACAACGGCGGACGACACAATCGGATTGACCGGCCGAATATCAACGCCCCAGATGACGACAATGAGTCCGGTCAGGATGGTCGAGACACCGACCGTCGTGACCAGCTCACCGTGCAACCCCTTGCCCACGACCGGTCGGATTGCGGTGATTTCAGTGGCAATACCCACCACTGCACCGATCAGAGCTGCCAAGAGGATGACAACGAGTGTGGGGAGGCCACGTTCGACCCCATAAGTGGATGCGACAAACGCGCCGAGCATGACCACGGCCGCTTGCGCAAAGTTGAACGCTCCCGAAGCCAGGAAGACGATGTTGTATCCGAGAGCGACGAGAATATAGATCGAACCGAGAACCAGCCCGGTGAGTATTGCTGTCGACATGTCGAAGGCCTTTCTCAAGAACCGAGCTGAAACTGTCCGTCGACAAGTGGAGAGACCGGAATGAAGGTGAAGTAGTTGGGCGCGTCACCACTACCGAGATGGATGTCCTCGGTCCATCCCTGATCGTCCGTCAATGACAGCGGGTAGGTGTCTCCAGCGCTCGCTTCCATCGCGGCTCGAACCTTTTCGACGTCCATCGTGCCGACGGACTCAACAGCATTGGCGTAGGCCAAGACGACGTCGTAGGCAATTCCGTAGAGGCTCAGCGACGACTTCAGGGTGACGCCGGCAGCGTGTAGCGAGTCCAACAGGTTCTTGGCGCCCGGACGATCGGTTGCTGTTGTCGCGAGCGTGTACGCGGCGAGCGTGACGCCCTCTTTTTCATTCGCATTCAGCGTTTCCGCGTAGTCGACGTTGGTGGTCGAAAGGTCACCGACAAACGGAATGTTCTCCATTCCGACCTTGACACGACTCTTCAGGACGTACGCCGGATTGGCCACGGCATTGAAGACCACGACATCGGGCTTTTTATCGGCCAGGCGTGCCAACGGTCCGTCCATCGCGACGGCGTCGGTCTCGTAGCGGTCCGTGGCGACAGTCAGACCCTCTTTTTCAAAGGCGGCCTTGTACCTGTCGGCCGCGGAGTTGCCGAGCGCATCGTTGGGTGTCAAGATCCCGACAGTCTTGTGTCCCTGCTCCACCAGATAGTCCGTCAGTGTGTCGGCGATGGCAGTGCCGACAGGAGACGAGCCGAAAAGGTACGGGAACTTCGATGCGTCACCGAGTTCCTGGTTGTTACCGGGCGAGAACGACATCACCTTCGCGCGGGTCGTAACTCCGGTCAGCGCAAGGGCTTCCGAACTGGAGGTACCCGCCCAGACGAGATCTGGGGGAGTGGACTTGTTCATCCTTGCCTGCAGCAGCGACACGGCTTTGGTCGGGTCGCTTTCGTTGTTCTGGACCTCTATCTCGATCGGCCGGCCCAGCAACCCCCCGTTGTCGTTGATCGCTGTGACGGCAGCGCGGATGCCGGCCTCAAGTGCGGGCTGGATTGCCGCTCCGGTCCCGGAGACGCCCATACTCGCATAGAGGCTGATGGGTCCGGAATCCGATGCGCCGGAAGAGCTGTCGTCGGTTGAGCTCGCGCAACCAGCGGTGAGGACGGCGACTGCCGCCGCCATACAGGTTGCGGCCTTGAGCTTTCCGCGCAGAGCGGTCTTGGACTTGATTCTGATCATTTATTCCTCCAGGTTTCGCTGAACTTGTCATCCGAGCTTTCGAAGCGCTGGTGTGGAAGGCGTTCGTCGTGCTGCGGTCGGCGGTCGTGATGACGGAGTCGTAGTTGTCCGCCGGCCGAAGTGGACGCGACGGTTTGTCTCAACGGGCTCCTGCAAGTTCCGGACTTGATATGGCGGGCACAAGTTGCGGTTGGTGTGACGTGGAACTCGTAGGCGAAAGAACACCACCGAATTAATAGATTGTCAACGAACAAGTTTCTTCCTGCAGGTCAGCGGCTCTTTGGGCGCTCACAGATAGAGCTGCAGTTGACAATAATTGTTAGTTGACTAACAATTTGAACAGTCCAGTTGCCAGCTCCAAGCGAAAGAAGGCCACTCCATGACCGACGCAGCGCGTCCTCGCCGTTCTGTCCTTTACGTCCCGGGAAACAACGCGCGGGCGCTGGAGAAGGTGGCGAAATTGGCCGCCGACGTGGTGATTCTCGACCTCGAAGACGCTGTGGGTGACGATGCCAAGGCTGAGTCCCGGGACAGGGTGTGTGATGTGGCCCGTTCGGCTGCGCTGAAGCCGCGCGAGGTGATCATCCGTGTGAACGGGCTGGGGACCGAGTGGCACAACGACGATATGGCGGTGGCCGCACAGTCCGGTGCGGATGGTGTTCTGGTTCCCAAAGTGGGTTCGGCCGTCGATGTTCGTGCTCTCGTAGGCGCCCTGGAGGCTGCCGATGCGGACAGCCAAACGAAGCTCTGGCTGATGATTGAGACTCCTGGCGCCTTCTTGCGCGTCGAAGAGATTGCCGGCGCCAGTGATCGCGTCGCTGTGCTCGTCATCGGTACAAACGATTTGATCAACGACATTCACGCGCTGCAAGTTCCCGGACGTGCGCCCGTTGTCACGGCGCTGTCGATGGCGGTTCTGGGTGCTCGGGCAGCCGGCAGGATGATCTTGGATGGCGTATTCAACGACATCACCGACCATCAGGGTTTCGAGTCCGAAGCACGGCAGGGACGCGAAATGGGCTTCGACGGCAAGACGTTGGTCCATCCATCTCAGATCGGCACCGCCAATTCGGTTTTCGGACCGTCATCAGAAGAGATCGACCACGCGCGCACGGTCGTTGCTGCATACGAGGAAGCGCAAGCGGCTGGTAAGAGTGTCATCACGGTCGGCGGGAAGATGATCGAGAGTCTGCATGTCAGGGACGCGCAACGAATCTTGAATCTCGCCGCACAGATCGATGAGCTGGCAGGGTCCAGCCTCAGCATCGCCTGACCTGAATGGGATGAGCCGCAGGGGATCCGGCCCTTGCGGCATCAAGATCTTGATTGATGTATGGACGCGGGCCAACAAGATCCGTCAAGGATCTGTCATGGCCTGCTCCTATGTTCCCGCAGGGCCCGCTCGCAGCGAAGCTGTGATTGTTGGTCGTGGCTGATAGTTGTTGGGGCGTCAGGTCAAGGTTTGACCAAGTGGTTTTGTCCGCAGTTTGTCCGCAGAATCCCCATCACCCGCCATCTCGCGCAAACACCGAAACGACCCCAACTGTGATGATTCGGATTTTCAACATCGACCAATGCCTGCAAACGCCCAGTACATCGCGTTCGCATCGAGAAGGTCAGGGTCTTGGATTTCATCGAGTCGATCTCTAGGGCGCCGACGGTGCTTACGTCAGCTAGAGGCGAGCGTTGCGAACCGGTCTCAGCGAATGATCGTTGCTAAAACCAGTTAGACATCCCAGGGCTGTAGGACGTCAAGCAGCTTGGGTTTGGGATGCGGTGCGGTGGGCCCAGGCGGTGTGTTCGTTGTACCGGGTGTGGTGGCGCCCGCAGCCATGCAGGATGCCGACGAGGCGGTTGCCCAGCGCGCGCAAAGCTTGGTGATGCAGGTCGCCGGCGGCGCGGTGCTGGTCGTAGAAAGCGTGGGCGCCGGGGCTGGTGGTGAGGGCACAAAATGCCATCTGGTCGAGCGCGTCGTAGAGGCGTCGGTTGCGGACGTGTCGGGCCAGTACGGCACGTTTCTTTCCGGAGGCGATGGTTAGGGGTGATGTTCCGGCGTAGTTTTTGCGACACTTGGCGGTGGCATAGCGTTCGGGGATGTCTGGCGAACTCGCCGAGCACCCGGGCGCCGAGGATGACACCGATTCCGGGCAGGGACAGGTAGATGTCGGCGTCCGGGTGTTGCTTAAAATGCGTGGCCAGAGTTGTTTCCAGCTCGGCAATTTGAGTGTTGAGGGTCGCGATGATCGCCGCTGTTGCGCTGGTGGTTGCAGCGAAAGCTGCTGCTACCGCCGCTGGTGCTGTGAGGTGCTGCGCGCGTAGTGCGGTCTGGATTTGTTGAGCACGGTCATCGAGATTGCGTTGTCGCCCAGCGCGTTTCAGAGTCGATCGCAGTGCCGATAGACTCAAGTGTGCACCTTGCTGGGGTGCTGGTGCGCGGGTCAAGACAGCCAAGGCGTCGCTGCTGTGGAGGTCGGGGAATGCCTCGAGTGCTGCCGGGTAGTACTCGCGCAGTGCTGACCGCAAGGTGTTGGTGTGCCGGTTACGGGTCCAGATCAGGTTTTGGTGGGCGCGGGCAAGGACTTTGATCGCCTCGGCTTGTTCAGTGTCTCCGGCGATGAGGCGGTGGTTGTGACGGTCGGTACGAACGAGATCGGCCAGCAGTTTGGCATCGGCGGCATCAGATTTGGCGCCCGAGACATGGTGGCGGTCGCGGTAGCGTGCTGCGGCCAGCGGGTTGATCGCGTATATCTGGTAGCCGGCTGCGGCCAGTGCGGTGACCCATAATCCGCGGTCGGTTTCGATGCCGACCATCACCTGGTGGGGGTCGATGTCGGGGGCGGTGGTGGCCACCAACTCGTGCAGTGCGCGGATTCCGGCAAGTCCTTCGGGAAGGCGGCGGACCGCCAACCGCTGTCCGTCGGTGTCCATTACGTGCACGTCGTGGTGATCCTCAGCCCAGTCATCGCCGATGAAGATCATTCGTATTCCCTCCTCGAGTCGTATTCGAGAGATCGGTGGCCGGCAGAAGCGGTCTACAACCAAGCAGGCCCCCGCCCCCGCCCCTGCTGCGGCCGCGGTGGGCAATGACAAGGCGCAGCTCTCGGCCATCCGCGAGTGGGCCCGTGCGAACGGCTACGAGGTCTCCGCGGCCGCATCCCGCGCGCGATCGTCGACGAGTTCGACGCAGCGCACTGACGGCGCCCACAGGAACAGCTCGCCGATGACGGAATGATGCGACCAATTTCCTGTGCTGGGGCTGGTTGCTGTAGCCACCAAGCGTGGTCAGCGTTCCGGCGTTATGCGCAGGGCACTGGTTCTCGTACTGGCCGACGGCACCCAACAGGCCGAATCCGTCGGGCGGCCAGGCTCTCGAGGACCACGTGTAGGTCGTCGACTTGAAAGGCGACGTTGTTCGGGTTCAAGTCTGTGGCTATCGCTGCCGGAGATCCGGGCTGGCGATCGGGCCGCACGAAGCTAGACAACTCTAGGCGTGTGCCACCGGCGCGAGCGACGATTCGTGTGCCCACGTAATTATGTGGACACCGCGTCCGCGAAAAGGTGTCCTATGCAATTCGCACCTGGTAATTTCCGCAGAATGGCCCCCACCGTCGCACGCCTGCCTCATCTGTTCCTGAGCGTCCTGGCGGTGGTGACCCTCGCCGCGGCGGCCGTGTTCGCCGGTGCGGGAGGTGCCAGTGCGGCCCCGGTGCCGGCGTTCTACCAGCCGCCCGCCGATGTCCCGGCTACCCCGGGAAGCATTCTTCGGTCCGAACCTTCACCATTGGCGTTCAGTATTCCGGCTGGCGGTGGTGCCTTTCCCGCCACTGGCACCCGCATCATGTACGCCAGCACCGACGTCACTGGTGCACCGATCGCAGTCACCGGCACCTACTTCGAGCCGGCTATTGCCTGGGCCAAGCCCGGTCCGCGTCCGATCATAAGCATGGCCGTCGGTACCCACGGTCAGGGCGATCAGTGTGCACCTTCGCGGCTGTTCAACTCCGTCATCCAATACGGCGGCGGACTTGACGTGATGGTGCAGTACGAGATTGCTGCGATCTATGCGGCGGTCGCGCAGGGAATCCCGGTGGTGGTCACGGACTATCAAGGCCTGGGTACCCCTTCCGTGCACGGGTACCTCAACCGGGTGGGCCAGGCCAATGCGGTGCTCGACGCGGCCCGCGCGGCGATCGACCTGAAGTCCCTCCCGGACAACACGCCGGTCGGGATGTGGGGTTACTCGCAGGGCGGGGGAGCGGTCGCCGGCGCCGCCGAATTGCAAGCGCAGTACGCACCCGAGCTCAATGTCCGCGGAACCTACGCCGGCGCACCGCCCGTGGACCCGCTCAAGACCCTGGCGCTCGCCGAAGGGGGAATCCTCACCGGGGCTGTCGGATACGCGCTCAACGGCGTCTATGCCGACTATCCGGAGGCCCGTCCTGAACTGGACCGGGTGCTCAACAATGCGGGAAAGTCGCTGTTGCGTGAGACCGCGAACCAATGCGTACCGGAAACGCTTGCGCGGTACGCCTTTCAGCGGACGAGTGTGTGGACGAGCAGTGGTCGCCCCTTGGGTGAGGTGGCCACCGCCAGCCCGGTCCTCAAGCGCATCTTCGACCAGCAGCGCATCGGCACCCTGACCCCCGAAGCGCCGATTCTCATCGTGGCCTCCAACAGTGACGACGTGGTGCCGTGGAGCAGCTCACGCGAGGTCGCTCGCGAATGGTGCGGCCGGGGTGCGACGGTGCAGTTCACCACATTTCCGCTGCCACAAATACTCCCGGGAACAGCAGCATCACACGGCATCCCGGAGTTCTTCGGTATCCCGACCGCGCTCGGTTGGATGATCGACCGGTTCACGCAGGTTCCCCAGTCGCGGTGTGTCATCGCCTGACCTGCTCAGTTCGCAGCCGCCGGGTCGATCGCACCTCGCGTGTGTAGGCAGCAGTATCTTGGATCAATCCGACGCGGCGCAGCTGATCGAAAACAAGGAGCAAGTCATTACCGGCCCTTACCTCCGTCGGAGGTTGTTGCCCTCATCTAGAGACAACCACGCCAATACCCGAAAGGCCGGATAGGACAGCGGCATCATGATTTTCCCTCCGTGCCCAACAATATCCTTCAAGCACTCGACGCCTGCGACAGTGCCATCCGTAGGCGAGTCACTACCAAGTCATCGAGAAGGAAATCCGTTCCTCAGGTTCGACGACAGGCCCGTCCCCTGGAACAGTGAGGCAGGGAGCTCGTCGTGCTCAGCGAGGTCCGCCACCTCCAGGGTCATGTCGTGGACATCGCTGGCTACCCGCACGACAAGGCTTGTGCGGTCGAATGCGGCGGCGAGTGGTAGTGGAGTCGTCCGTATCTGAGCACTTTGCTATCTGAGCACTTTGCTGCGTGGATGGTCGACTGGCGTCGGCTGGGTGAGTGGCCCGAAAGATCATTTGTTACTTGTTATCTCATCGTTGGGTGAGGAGTCGCCAATGCTTGTCGGAGCGAGGGTGGTGCCGGTCGAGTTGGCAGGGTCGGTGGGCGTTTGGTGTCACAGGTGAGTCGCAATCCATGCGGTCAGGCCAGCGCGATAGTTGGGAGTGCGTGGCGCCAGATCAGCTCGATGTGCCCGTCACTGTCGACGGCGATCTCGGCGCCGACATGGGTGTACGGAGCGTGCGGCACGTGCGGCACGATGTCGAGGAAGTTGACCACCCGGTAGCAGCTTTCTATGACGGTGTTGAACGAGGTGACGAAGTCGCTCAGTCCGATACGCGGTCCGCCGAAGGTGACAAGTTTCGGTTCGAGTTTGTTCGGTGGCGGAAGTGCGAGAGGGCGGCCGTTCGACGCGACAGCTCAGGCTGGACGGCGGTGCCCGACTGTCGGTGCCTCCCGAGGACAGTTGCGGGCCCTGTCGCGCCGGCGAGATCTGCCACGCCAATGTCGCCCGTCGAGGCCGAATCCGACGGCATCCTGACGGGGACCAAAGATTCCGTGTTGGTCGGGGCGGACAGCGACGATGACATTCGAGTGCTGCGGGCGACTGATGTCGGACGATCTGGACAAATATTTTGTCAAGGCAGGTCACGCTGGCGCGGGGATTGCTGCGTACCTCCTGCGTACCGAGTTGGTAGCGTCAAGATTTGAGCGACTTCAATGTCCACAAAAATAGCCTCTTACCGGCGTAAATGTGGTGCCCCCGGTCAGACTTGAATGGACGCTGGACGGATTTGAACCTGCCGTTGTGGATGTTTGCAGATCGGTGCGGTGCGCGGGGTCTGGTGAATTTTGGCGTTCGGCCCAACGGGTACGTATCGGGAAAATCCGTCCAGTCGCCGTCCCGATTGCGGATCCCAAATTTGGGTATGCGGAGGGTATAGCTGGGAGGCCCGGCTCAGATTCTTCAGATCTGTTGTGCAGGTGGGGAATTGCAATCCAGTCGGTTCGCCATGTGGCCCGCTGCGCTGTTCGGTCGTGGCCGCACTGCTGGGCTTCCTACCCCGCCAGAACGGCCACTTCCGAAAGTTCCTGCGTACCCTCTGCGTACCCAACGCATAACGTTCGTTAATGCACTTGCATATAACGCTCTGACCTGAAATTTTGTGCCCCCGGTCAGACTCGAACTGACACTGGACGGGTTTTGAACTTGCCGTCGTGGATGTTTGCTGATTATTGGACGTGTTGAGCGTTTGTGGATCTCGCTGTGGGGGAGTGTTATTCGCGTTTGCGCAGTTGTACAGTTTTGGGCGGTTTCGGTGCAGCTGCGTACCCTCTGCGTACCGGCTTTAAGCTAGGTGAACGCGATCTGGGAACGAATCCCAGTCATTGATGGCCACCTGGGTGTCCGTTGTTGTCCAGGTTGTTGGCCAGATCTGCGTCAAGTTCAGCGGAAGCTGTCGAGGGGCTCGGGTGGCTTCGTCACTCCTACTTTGATCTGCTGGTTCGTGCTGTCGGAGAGACCGCGTTCGATGGATCGAGGGTGTTGGTGAGCTGACGGGCTGCCTACCGCATTTTCACACGCGCGATCACTCCACAGGCCGGATGGTGTACGGAGTTCAACCTGGACGGGTCAGGCAGTTCCTGCGCTAAATCCAATTAGCGCAGGAGGCATCCGTCTCACCTGTGTGGTGCCTCCGTGAGTGGAGGATTGGCTCTTTGGGGCCGTGCGCCCGTCGTCGCAGCAAGTGGGTGGGTGTTGGACCGTCGAACGGCTCGGTGGTATTTCTTTGCGTGCTGTAGTGCGAGGTTGCTCCAGAAAACGAAGTCTCCCTGCTCCCAATGACGGCCGTACGTCTGGTTCTCGTCGGCAGGGTCCGATTCTTCTTGGCCAGAGCATTCGGCGATTCGAAACAGTCACTCGATGCTGATGACGATCTTCCCGATGTGTTGGCCGCTTTCCAGATGCCGATAAGCCTCCTTGTACTCAGCAAACGGATACACCGAGTCGATGACGGGGTGAATCTGTCCGGCCGACATCGCGTTGAGCAGCGCCTCAAAATTACGCCGTGATCCGATGGTCATGCCTTGCAGGTGCAGCGAGCGCGCCAGGACTGCATCGCTCGTGAGTCCTCCGCTGCCCTGCGCAACGAACCCGACGATTCCGATTTCACCACCGATTCGCGCGCACGCGACAGATTGCCGAATCGTGCCGGCGCCGCCGATTTCGACCACCTTGTCGACACCCACGCCGGCGGTCAGCTTCAAGATTTTGGTGGACCATTCCGGGTGGGTCCGGTAGTTCACCACTGATTCTGCGCCTAGGTCGGTCAATGTGCGTGCCTTGGCGTCCGACGATGTGATCGCCAGCACGCGGGCTCCGAAGGCACGGGCGATCTGCAGGCCGAACAGTGCTACTCCGCCTGTGCCCTGCACCAATACTGTCTGGCCAGGAGTCAAGGGCTCGGAGATGTTCAGGGCACTCCAGGCCGACACTGCCGCACAAGGGAGCGACGCCGCTTCCACGTAGGACATGTAGTCGGGAATCGGAATCAGTCCGGTCTCGGGCAGGACGGTGTACTGGGCAAGCATTCCGTCGATCGTCATACCGACACTCGTGGCGTGGTATTCCGGCAGCACCGGCCCTGAAATCCATGTGGCGTGGCAGTTTGCCACCACCCGATCGCCCACTGCCACCCGAGTGACGTCTGATCCGACGGCGGCCACTTCGCCAGCGCCGTCCGAGAGCGGTACACCCAAAGCCTTCACCGGACCGCCGTAGAGCCCCTTGGTGATAATCGTGTCGCGGTAGTTCAGGCTCGCTGCCTGGACGCGGATGACCACGTCATAGCGCCCCGGTTCCGGTATCGCTTCTTCTTTAAGTGCCAAGCTGTCATAGCCAGAATGAGAAGTGAGTCGGACTGCTTCCATATCTTCTCCTGTTCGCCGATCTCTTCATATCGGTCAGCCAGTTGACGGTGTGACCCGGCACGCTACGTGGCTCGCACACAGTTGAGGCCGGGCTTGCGCCCGGCCTCAACTGCAGAGTCGACGGTTTTTGTCGGGGTCCTACCCGTGGTCAGTAAAGGTTTGGCTCTACCGGACCGTAGGCCTGCCGTCGCAGGACGCGGGTCGGTAGCGGACCGTCGAACGGCTCGGTGGTTTCCTTTGCGTGCTGTAGTGCGAGGTTGTTCCAGAAAACGAAGTCGCCCTGCTCCCAGCGATGGCTGTACGTCTGGTTCTCGTCGGCGTAGAGGAGTTCTTCGAACCGGGCGAACCATTTCTGGCTTTCCTCAGGTGACATCCCGCTGATGCTGTGGGCGAACCAGGGGATGAACATGAGCGTCTTCTCGCCGGTGCGGGGCAGGGGGTAGAGCAGCGGATGCTCGGCCCACCAGGTGGTCTGATCCTCGATGTCCTTGAACGGATGATTACGGAGGGCGATCTGGTCTTCGGTGCTCAATGTCAGCGAGTGCAGAGATAGGAGGGTGCGCCCCTCCAGTTCGGCCTTTTCGCTGTCCGTGAGATGTACGTACCCGCTGCGCGCACTAATGAATTTGGTTCCCTGGAAGCCTGGTTCGGTGTTACCCGAGACGTCCAGTGCGTACAAGCTGATTCCGTGAACAGGCAGGGTCTCGTGAAAGACCAGATCCGAGTGGAACTGGACAGTTCGGGGGTCCGGGTCAGTGGGCGTTGGCTGGGGTTTACCGTGCGGGTCATGGTGAGAGGAGACGAACTGGACCTCGGTGTCGAAGGGCTTGCCGACGGCCGCGACCACGCGTCGCTGCGTCTCAAGGTCGATGTCCTGGTTTGGGAAGATCAGCATGTGGCGTTCATCGAAGATCCTCGACAGCTCCTCGAGGACGGAGTCCGTGAGCTCGGTGTTCAGATCGATCTCGATCCGGGCGCCGAACTCTTCTCGGATCGGAGTCCAAGCGATCTTTGTTGTCGTCATCCGTCTTGCCTCTCATATTTCTGCGTTCGATGATTTCCAGCTACGGGTATCGATCGAATCCGTCGCCTGACGCTGGCATCGCGGGACCAACATGTGATGGAGACCACGTCCAGCTTCGAATATAGTGCATCTGACACCCGGCGACTGTCAAGTGCACTAATTTTCTCCGGCGGCCATGCGCTCGGCGTTCTTAGGCAATTGACGCGCAACCTAGTTCGAGCGCACTATTCACCTGTTGTGCAACATGAACAGAAGCGTGTGATGTCGCGGATGATGTGGCGATCGCCGTCCGCCGGCAGCTCACGCCCAGATGCCAGGGTCACGAATACTCTTCCGTGCGGTCGGCTATCGAGGTGTGAAGTCTCGACCTACCGTTCGACGAGGTCCGCTGCTTCGTGCCCGACGAGCAGGGCAGGGTCATCGACTCGAGGGGCAATCCCCCCGCATGTATGTCACAGGGTGGCGAAACGCTGTGCCCAAGGGATCATCGGCAGCCACCAGAATTGTGCTGACGAGAGCGTTGGGAACTTGCTCGCGGACTTGACCGACGACGGAGCCGCGCTGGGTGCGGTATCTGCCGCCACGGTGCTGGCCCGCATTCAAGAGAGAGAGCGGACGTGGTGCAGAAGCGTGATTGGTCAAAGATCGACCACACCGAACGTATTCGAGGCGACCCATAGGGGAGACCTCGGGTGAAGTACACCGACCGCGAATCGATGCTCCGGTACGCCAACTCAGATGGAGAAGATAAATGACGGAAACCAAGGCGACGTTCTGTCGTATCTGTGAACCGAATTGCCCGTTGACCGCAACTCTCGACGATCATGGCCAGCTCCTCGAACTTTCACCGGCTCACGGCCATCAATCCGGAGGTATCGCCTGCCACAAGGGGTTGGGGTTTGCCGATGTTCATAATGACCCTGACCGCGTCAACTCACCCCAGCGCCGGACCAATGCCAAAACCGAACCCGGGAAGTTCGAAGGGACTGAATGGGATTCAGCGCTGAAGGACATCGGTGCGCGACTGCGCGCAATCCTCGAAGAGCATGGCCCGAACTCCATCGCGCTGTTCCAGGGGAACCCGTCCGCGTTCGATTCGTCGGGACTGCTGACACTGGGCCCGTTCATGGAGGCAGTGGGGACAAGCATCAAATTCGGTGGAGCCACGCAAGACATGGCCAACAAGACGACCGGCGCCGGGCTCATCTACGGCTCCACGAGCTCATTCATGATTCCCGACCTCGAGAACACAGACTATTTGCTGTGCGTCGGTGCCAACCCTCGAGTCTCGCGATGGACACTGATGTCGGCACCCCAGGACAATCTTGATGTCGTCAAGAGGATGGTCGAACGAGGCGGCAAGGTTCGGTTCGTCAATCCACGCCGGATCGAGTCCTCGATGGCCGAAACCGGCCCGACTGTGCTGATCAAACCGGGCTCCGACGTGTATTTCCTCGCCGCCATACTCCACGAGATCGACGTTCTGAAGGGATTCGACGACGAACTGATCCAGAAGCACGGCAAAAACTTCGACGGTTTGATTGATTTTGTCAGCTGCTATCCGGCGGAAACGGTTGAGGCCGTCACCGGTGTCGCTGCGGCTGAAATTAAGGTGATCGCCGGGGAAATCGTCGCGGCGCCTTCTGCCATCGTCTACATATCGACCGGGGTGAATCAGAGTCGGCAAGGGCTGCTGGCATTTTGGCTCGCTGAGATGATCAACTTCACGACCGGAAACCTGGGCCGTGTCGGCGGAACCTTCAAACCTGCGGGTCTTAACGACTATTGCCCTCCGATCATCGGCAAGAAGGTGATCGAGACGACGATCGGTCCACTCGAGTTGCCGAACCCTCCGGGCCATTCGAAACTCCCGGCGACACTGATCGCGGATCTGATCGAGAGCGGCGACATCAAGGCCATTATTTCCTGGTATGGCAATCCACTTTTGACGGTCGGCGGCGAAGTACGCGTGCGCGCCGCGATGGAGAAACTCGACCTTATGGTCGCTGTCGACCTCTATCGCAACGTGACCGGTGAGATGGCCGACTACGTACTCCCGGGTACGGACTGGCTCGAGCGATCGGACATTAATTTGACCCCGTCGAGTGGGATGCAACCGAAACCTTATGTGTCGTATACAGAGGCGGTCGTCGAACCCATGCACGAACGGCGCGACGGATGGTGGATACTGGCGCGCATCGCTCAGGAGATGGGCGTCTCGTCATCGTTGGATACGCACCCTGACGCGACCGACCCGACGTTCTTGTTCGATGCGGCACTCGCGCCCAAAGGACTGAGTGTCGACGAACTACGAGAACAACCGTTCAACACCGCGATGCTCGCCGAAGCGGAGAGGGATTCCCTCTACGAACAGTGCTTGCAGCATCCCGACCACCTCATCGACTGCCTCCCGGCGGCGTTGACGGACGACGGTCTAATTGACCGGTGCGTCGCGATCTTCGACTCGATGTCGGCCGAACCGGAGGGAACGCTGAAGATGATCAGCCTCCGGACTAAATACATGCAGAACAGTTCGCTGGTCAACGTGCCGAAGTTTCGACGCGGACGAAACCGTGACAACCCCTTGCACATGTGCGAGCACGATGCGGCGAGCATTGGCTTGTTCGACGGAGATCCGATCCGGGTGTGGAACGAGCACGGCGAGATCGAATCCCACGTGTATATCGATGAGGACATGCGACCGGGCGTAGTGGCGATGAGTCACGGCTATGGAACAAGCCGGGCCGGCACCATGCGGATTGCGGCGCACAAGCCCGGAGCGAACTGTAACGTCTTGATGCCCACGGGGATCGGGTCCTACGAACCGTTGAGCTTCATGTCCTGGATCTCCGGCGTGCCGGTCCAGGTGGAGCGCGCATAGCCAGCGCGGTCCCACTACTCGGTAGCCGTCAGTCTTCGGTCGATACCGTACTGTTCGGGGATGCCCAGATGATCGCGGAGGGTGGTTCCCTCGTAGTCGAGGTGAAAGAGTCTCCGCTCCTGCAATATCGGGATCAGTTCGTCCACCAGCGTGTCGACGCCATCGGCGTAGACGTCGACGATGAGCCAGAATCCATCCACTACCCCCGCTTCGAACCATTCCTGCATGTGGTCTGCGGTGTCAGATGCGGGCCCGGGAACGACGGGGTGGTAGTCGATGACGCCGTGCGCCAAAATTTCCCGAACCGTCCAGCCTTCGCGGGCAACTCTCAGGGCGTTAGCGGACCGTGGATCGTGGGGCGTCGCCCGCGCTTGTGTCACCTGCTGCGAAGTCAGGGGCCGGTCGAGTTGGCTTTGACGGAGGTCGAGGTTCAGCATCGACCCCAAATAGGGAACAAGTCTGGGGAGGCTTTGTGTGCCGAGCGCGATCCGGCGGTCGAGTGCAGCCCGCTTTGTCGGAGCAATGGATGGCATGACACCGGCAAAGAATTTGATCTCGTCAGGGTTGCGGCCCGCCCGTTCTGCTGCATCGCGGGCAGCGGCGCGTTCGGCGCGAGCTGCTTCTATCGTGTGCGGAGCACCGATGATGCCACTGCCGTACCTTCCGGCGACCTCGAGTCCGTAGCCGCCACCGCCGGCCTGGAAGATCACCGGTTGGCCTTGTTCAGACGGAGGAATGGGAAGAGGTCCGCGGGACGCGACCTGATTTCCACTCAAGTTGATCGGCCTGATCTTCGCCGGATCTGCGAATCGTCCGTTGGCCGGGTCTCGCGTCCACGCGTCCCGCTCCCAACTTCCCCACAGTGCCTGGACGATCTGGATCGTCTCATGGACTCGTTCGTACTTCTGGGGTCGAGGCGGGATCGGGGCGCCAAAGTTTGCCGCGGCGGCCGGGTTGGACGTGGGCACTGCATTCCACCCGGCCCGACCGTGGCTCATGACATCAAGAGCCTTGAACTGCCGAGCGAGGTTGTAGGGCTCGCTGAACGTCGTCGATCCGGTTGCGACCATTCCGATACGTTCGGTACCGCGGGCGATCGCGGCGAGAGTCAGAAGGGGATCAAGGGTGAACTGGGGGGCTTCCTCTTCAACGTCGACCGCCAGCACCGGCTGATCGGGTACGAACAGGAACTGCAGCTTACCGCGTTCTGCCGCTTGGGCGTATCGAACCATTTGGTCGAAGTCCGTGTAGCTCGAAGGGTCAACGCCGGGTGCACGCCAGGCACCCGGGTGGGTGCCGTAACCGTTACCCATCTGCATGCCGAGGATCATCATCTTAGCGCCAGGCATCGTCCACCTTCATCTGTTGAATATGCTTGTCCACGTAGTGATGTGGATCAGGATCCACCCGAGCGGCGGGTCAAAATTCTGTCGACCGGTCATCCGTTGGACAGCTGCCACCGAATCGCCTGATCGGTTTGAGGAGACTTTCGCCGCCTTTCGGCTCCACTATACGGGGACACTCTCCGTTATTAGGATAGCGCACCAGAGACGGACGGTGCGACGCGCCGACTTTGCATCGTCGGAACTGCGATCGCTAGTGCGGTTGACATTCCGATTCGTACAAGTGCACTATATCTACAGTGTCCAAAATGTATCGCGAATCACAGCGCGCGGTACCGACTGCGCGGGACTTCGGCAGCGGAGCGTTGTCAACTAAGTCGGCCATTCGGGTACGCGAGTGGTCCATGTTGCGAGGAAGTGAGAGTGGAATGACGGTTGCGTGGACTCCGCTGGCCAGCAGATTTGGCACCGAGTTTGATTCCTATCTGAGTAAGGATCTCCCTTCGACGGTTGCCGACGAGCTGCTTGACCACGAGAACGTTTCCACTCATCGGTGGCAGCATGGCGATCTGATGATGCGGGCACAATTTCGCCAGGTAGCACTCCTACGAGTTGGTGGATACGCCTCTGAGGCCTCTGTCGAGGCGGGCATTTCTGCGTGTGACGTTCGGTTCCGAAGGGCCAAATGTCAACCAGCGTTCCGCATTCTCATCGGATCCTGTGGAGCAATCGAGCACGTCAAGACGAACGCCGAACCCAGCGCTCAGTGGAGGAGCCTCGATGGCGATCCATCGCCTCACCGACCCCGACATCATCGCCTCGTACCGTCGGATGAGCGTCAGGCTCGGTGAAGCTTCTTTCAGAATCACGCAGCGTGCGTGGGACTACGAAAGAAATCAAAAGGGATGGTTGTAGTGGAGATGCGTCGAAGGAGTCGGCCGTGAGTATTGGTCTGCGGTCCCAAAGTGTGATCATCGGTGTTGGGTCGACGCCGTATACTCGCTCGACGTCGAAGAGCGGACTGGCCCTCACTGCCGAAGCGCTCAAAGCGGCGTTGGCCGATGCTGGTCTGTCACACGGTGACGTCGACGGGATCGCCACTCACATGGGCACTCCGTACGGTGACGACTATGACCGGATGGCCTACGGACTCGGTCTCGACATCCGGCATGCCGCGCAGTACTTCACTCACGGTCGATTCATCACGCTGGCGTTACAGAACGCAGCGATCACGGTGGCGACCGGGTTGGCCGACGTGGTCGCCTGCATCCACACGTTCAAAACGGACAGCATGAGCGACGCCAAATGGGTAGCGAAACCAGGTGAAACCGACGCCGAAGGTGCTCGTGAGGGTGGCGGTCCACATGGTCAACAACCGGCCTTCGGCCTCACGTCGATGACGGCGGGCGTTGCACTCGCAACGCGGCGCTATCTGGAAACCTACGGTCTGGGCAACGACGCATTGCTGCCCGTCGCGATGGCGGCGCGTGAACATGCGGCTCTCAACCCGAGGGCCCTTCTCGGAAACGAACCGCTCACTGCGGAGGAATACCTCGCGGAATCGTTCGTCATGGATCCGATTCGGCCATCGGACGGTGCCATCTACGGCGACGGATCGGTCGTAGTTTTGGTGACCACGGCGGAACGGGCACGGTCATTGAACCGACAGCCGGTGTATATCCGTGGCATGCAGGGGATGCGGTCTGGCCGAGAAGAGTTCCTCTTCTCGCAACGTGGTCTGGGCGTTCTCCAACAGGGTGTGGGTCCGTCGATCCCCGAAAAACACCCACGGCAGGTGTTCGACATGGCGGGCGTGACGCCAGACGACATCCGCGGCTTTTACACCTATGACATCTATTCGCCCCTGGTACTTTTCGCGCTCGAGCGTTTCGGCCACTGCGACCCGGGTGGCGCGGCGAAGTTCGTTGCCGACGGTGGCATCGCTCCGGGTGGACGGTTGCCGGTGAACACCGGGGGTGGCCTGATGGCCGAGGTTCACATGTGTGGATGGAACATGATCGCGGAGATGACGCGACAGATACGCGGCGAGGCCGGTGCGGGGCAAATCCCTGATCCCCGGCTATTGCAATGGGCTTTTCCCGCCGGCGACTCAATCATCTTTGGGAGTGAAGCATGAGTGAGATTCTACAAGTAAGTGACAGCGCGCCTCTATGGGATGGTTTCGAACGCGGTGAGTTGTTGTTGCCTTTCTGTGGAGAGTGCGGCCGTCCGCATCTGCCCGCCGGGCCCGTGTGCCCGTACTGCCTTTCGGCAGAACTCGATTGGCGCAAGGTGTCCGGCCGCGCCGTCTTATCCACCTGGGTCGTCGAGCACCGGCAGCTCTTCGCGGCCTTCGTGCCCCCTTACATAGTCGCCGAGGTGCAGCTCGCAGAAGGACCGCGGATGCCGGTGCAGATCTCGTACGGTCACTTTGATCGGTTGCGGATAGACCTGCCGGGACACATCACCTTTCGCCGCGCCAGCAACGGAATCACCCTGCCAAACTTCGAGCCCGACGACGAATCCTCGTAGAGCATCAGCAATTTGCGTCTTCATACGCGCCTCGAGGAGGCAAACGTCCCTGACGTACCAATGTCTTGCCCTGGATCTGGTGGCTCCTCCCTTGAGAAGTGAAGTCCTTTGTTGTGGAGAGGTAATCCAGTTCTCGATGGTCAGCGCATGATCAAGTTAAGGGGGCGAAGCACCCACTCTACTAATCGCTGATAAATCAATTCGTCCGGTTAGCCTGGGTGAGTACTCACGTCCCAGGTGTTGATGGTATGAACCGGCCCCTTACGTAATCAGCTGTGAGACAGCGTATCTGGATCGATTCCTCGAATTCTATCGCAGGCCATTAGGTATTGACGTCTGCCAGGCCCTAGGTCCAATAGTGCGCAGTCGAAAATCCAACTGGCCCCGCCTTATCCTGTCCGAAATGCTTGAAAGAACGTGTCTAAACAGGCTATTGACTTATCAAGTGGTGATAGATAACACTCAGAGCGGCACGACGTGACGTTGGACACAGCGGGAAGATCCGGCCTCAGTGACCGATTCACTGAGCAGCTGAGACGCCAACGGTGATCGCGGGCGATTTGGCCACTCACAACGTTCGACGCCAGGAAGTTTCCATCATCACATCGAATAGGAGCAAGTAGATGAACCCAACAGGTGGTGCGGACTACATAGCAAGTCGCCGCGGTCACAGATGGAAACGGGCTGGACTTGGTGCTGCGGCATTGCTGACGACGGTCGCCCTGATTGCCGGGTGCTCAGACGCATCGAGCAACTCGGACTCGTCCAAGATCGGTGACCCGGCGCAGGTCACGGCGGCAAAGGGTGCCACTGCAAAGAACGTTGCACCGATAACCACGATCGGCAACTTCGAGCCGCTGAAATCCAAGCCCGCGGCCGGCAAGACGTTCGTGTGGCTCGAATGTGACCTACCGGTCTGTAAGTTCCAGCGCGAAGGCGCGGAACAGGCTGCAGCAGCAGTTGGTTGGACATTCAAGGTCCTGGGATATTCGCTTGCTGATCCCGCCACTCAGGTATCGGCTCTGCTCCAGGCATTGCAATTCAGCCCGGCCGCCGTGGGTACGACGAGCCTGCAGGAGTCCCAATTCGGGGCGGTGATTCCGGCCTACGAGAAGGCCGGCGCAGTGATTCTCAACGCCTACAGTTCAGCGCCTCCCACGGGCCCGATCATCTCGAACTACGACGGTCCGGAGTTCTCTGCGATCAGCGGAAGGCGAATGGCCAACTGGATGATCGCCGACTCCAATGGCACCGGCAAAGCCCTCGTTGTCTCCGTCGATTCCGTCGAGGCCCTGAAGGTTAAAGATGAAGCATTCACGACGTTCGTCGATGAGAATTGCAACGAGTGCACCGTGTCCAAGCTCAAGTTCAGCTACGAGGACATGGCAAGCGGAAACGCACCCGCAACCATCATCGGTGCGCTGCAGCAAGATCCTTCGATTCAGTACGTCATCTTCCCGATCGGCAGCTTCTCCGCTGGTATGCCAGCGGCACTAGCTGCTGCCGGACTGACGGGCAAGGTGAAGATTGCCGGCGACGGCGGCGGAGTACAGAACCTGACTGCAATGAAGGCGGGGACCGAAAACGCTTGGACCCAAACGAACCTGGAGTTCATTGGCTGGCACTCTGTTGACGGTGCACTTCGCCACGATCAAGGGCTGATCATCGACAACGAAGTCTACTCGCCGCAGCGGCTGTTGACCAACGATCAGCCTTTCGAGGTCTCTGACAATCTGAATGAGCCGACCGACATCGGGGCACAGTTCAAGAAGGTCTGGCTAGTGGCAAGCTGACTGTTGTCAGGTCAGGCTACCGCCGGTGAACGAATGAATGCGGTGGGTGCGGATTGATTCCGCACTCACCCCATTCATGTCGCACAAGCTGGCCAACGATGTCGACCGCAACTCCTGGTCGAGGATATCCACCGCCAGACTCAGACTGGCGTGCACGACGCGATCTCAGACCGAATGGGGGACCAGCGGCAAGGGCAGGCACTCCCCGCGTTGCCGTTAGGGGCGCGTACACGCTATTGGTATTGCTCGGCGATCGTGTATTACGAGTCGGCGCAGTCGACGGTGGCTGACAGATCTGCTCCCGCTTCGCCCGCAATGCATCGGCGGCATGGGTCGTGGCTGGGGATCCGAAGGTACTGCTGCACAGAGCCTTACGATCTTCGAAGATTACGCCGAGAAATCCGAGATCCCTGTGGAATCGGCGCCGAGTCCCAGACTCTGGGCGGCCAGTAGAAATGACCCGACATAGGGCAATGTTGCCATAGATGTCGAGATCGCGGGCGTAGTCACGATCGCGGTAGAGGGCGGATCAGACTTTCCTGAATTGCGGCGCGCTTCGCGACCGGACGCGACACTGCCGCCGCGGGCGATACCGGCGCTCTCGTAACTGAGAACCGCACTCGCGGGGCAATCGTTAAACCCGGAGAATCGCGCGGCGACTCGAAGTCAGGTACGGCGGTCGTCACGGTGGCAGTGTGCTCGGGCAACTGCCCTGACGTAACCACTCGGCGCCCACTTCCTCGGCCACCCCCGTGCGTAATGGCTGGGGGTTTGGACCAGAGCGGTGGCCTCTGGCAATGTTGACGAAATCATTCGATTGTCGTTCGCGGAACTGGGCGGGACGAATCCGCCGCAACCTGCCAGGCATCGAGAAGTTAGTCGAACACTTGCGAAGTCTGTGTCTTCCACTGTCGTCATCAGATCCATCAGTCAAGGTTGATATTGGTGTGCGCCGTTCGCGACGACCGACGAGACCGCCCGATCGATGCCGAGCAATTTCGGACTTGCACCGTGAGGCAGCCCGACAGACGGCGGCGCTCAGCACGGAGGGGTCCGATAAACTGCGCCAAGTTGAATTCTCGTGGTTCATCAGGTTGTTGTGCAGAGCTTAGTTGTCGCACAGCTCCTGAAGCTGTTGCTCGTTTGGTCCCATGTGTCGTTGGCCTTCATTGTCTCGGTTCGACGTCACGACCGGATGGTTGGTGTCTGTCGCAATTTGTCGGTTGAGCCTCCTGCAGTCGGCTACCAGATGAGTTCGAGATTGTCGATATTGCGGATGGGAAGCATCGACGACAGATTCGTGCCGGGCTTCAACGACCAGTTCGGGATACGCCGATGCCATTCCTGCATGGCGACATTCAGCTCTCTACGCGCGAGGTGCGAGCCGAGACAGCGGTGGACGCCGGCGCCGAAGGCGATGTGACGGTTCGGTTTGCGGCTGAAATCGACGGTCATGGGATCTGGAAAGACGTCAGGGTCAAGATTCGCGGCGGCGTTGTTGAGGATCACCATCTGGCCCTCCTTCACAGGACAACCGAGAACTTCCTGGTTTGCTGTCGAACGTCGGATGAACAGCGTGGTCGGGGTCTCCCAGCGAAGCATTTCTTCGGTCGCCTGCGGAATCGTGGTCGGGTCGGCAACCAACTGGTCGCGGTACGACGGATTTCGACCCAAGAACGCCATGAATGCCGTCAGCGTGGCCTTCACAGTATCGAGGCCTCCTACCAGCAGGGTGAAGCACATGTCCAGCATCTCTTCGGTGGTGAGAGGTCGATCGTCGACCTCCACTTCGAGGAAGCCGCTGACGACGTCGTCGCTCGGCTTCTTCCGACGGTCCGCGATCACCTGTTCGAAGTAGTCATAGACCCGTTGTCCGCCTTCGTTCTGAATACGGGCAATCTCGTCGATGTCGGTCGTGACGCCCTCGCCGGGATGGAAGATTGCATCGACCATGGATTGCAGTGTGAGGCGGTCTGATTGGGGCAGCCCCATGAGGTCGAGGAAGATCATTCCCGGGTAGGGCTCGGCGAACTCGTTCGTGAAGTTGCACTCACCGCGGTCTTGGAAAGCGTCGATGAGGCTGTTTGCCCGATTGACGATCTCGTCTTCGACGCCCGTCATCTGCTTCGGAGAGAACAAGTGGTCCAGCAACTTCCGGTACTTCGCGTGCTCCGGCGGATCGAGGTGCATGGGGATTTGCGGTCGAATGTTTCCGATTCGGATGGCTTCTTCTGACGAGAAGGCCGCATCGCGTCCACAAACCTGCGTGATGCCCTCGCGGCTTCCGACCATGAAGAGGCCGTCTTGAGGCTGGATGATCCCGCTTTCGGCGAATTTTTTCTGGACGTCGGGCTGCGGATTGTTCGGATCTAAATAGCCGGTCAGGAATCCCATTGTCTCGGCGAACCATGTCGGGCTGAGCTTGTCCATATGCTTCTCCTCATGAAAACAGTCTTGACACGGAGCTGATTTCCATCGCCACTTTCGTGCCGTTTTGGGTGAGTCGGCCGTAAGGTCTCAGACGTCGCAGCATGAAAGACGTTCAAAGGAAACGCCGGACTTCGTTCGGCGCCTCGGGCGTAAAACCTATTGATCCGTAGAATTTCTAGCTGCGCCCGCTGCGTGCGACCTGTTACACGCGGATGATCCATTGTGATGTCGAGCACTAACGTAATAGTGCACTCGCACTCGCCTGCGTGTCAACATCACTGGGAAGATTCTTGGTGTCTCCCTGCTGAGTGCAATCCTCCGGCGTCGACCAGAACCTATCGTTCCAGGTGAACAGCGAATGTACGGTTCGCCGTTACTGCAACTAGCGTCTGAATTGGTGCGCAGCACCTTTCAAAATCCGCGGTTCGGACGAGGTCGAGTTCTAATCCATGGATGGATGGTGCGAGCTCAAGGTCACTCGCTGAGTACAATGGCGCTCTCTGGGCAGGAGTCTCTTGCGTCGCGTGCCGCGGCAGTTTGGTCCGCCGGTACGTCGGCGGATATTCCTCGAATCGAAACAAAGCCGTCGTTGTCGCATTCCAGAAAATCCGGCGCGGCTGCGTAGCATTGGCCATGGCCGACACACTTGTCGTCGACTGAGATTCTCATATGATGCTCCGCTGTGTGAAGGTAATTGCTATTAGACGGGGAAACCATTGGTTCTTTTCTCCGCACTTGTCGTACGTCGTTGAAATAGGAGAAGCTCAGGCAGTGAGAGCGGCTGTGAGCACTCAGAATCGGATGAACGATCGAAGTAACTTTGAGCTCCCGGCGAGCGAGGACTTCAGGTGACGTCCGAAGCGGCGCTCGCTGGGCTATCGCCTTTCGTCGATTGCGATGACTCCGCCGAGACCTGTGTGCCGCGTTGTAGAAACTCTAGCAACGCGTCTCCAGCTTCTTGAGGCACCAGGTGCCCGACTCCGGGCAGTTCAATGTAGTTGGCATCGGGTATGAGACGGGTCAGCCGCATCCCGTTCCCGACCGGCATGAGTTTGTCTCGGTTGCCGTGAACGACCGTGGTGTGTGCCGTGATACGGCGCAGGCGAGACGGCCCGTTCCATGCCGCTATTGCCCTTGCCTGACTGACGATCCCACTACGAGGGGTGACGCGCTCGATGGCCTGGTCGGCGATTTCTGTCATCACCTCAGGGTGCGCATCAGCGAAACCCTCGCCAACGGTCTGCCCCCAGGCGTCGATCAGGAACTCGTGCAGATCGCTTCCGGCAGGCGGTTGCCTCATCAGCACAAGGAAGCCGTCGAGACCGGGTGCGATCTGGGCTGGGGTGGGTGGTCTGGTCGCGACCAAGATCAGCTCGTCGACGAAGTCGCCGTGGCGGATCGCCAGTTCCTGCGCGATCATTCCACCCATCGAGATCCCCAACACCGTGGCTTGGATGATCCCGCACGCGCGCAACACGTCCCGCGCATCGTCGGCCAGATCGCCGAGGGTGAACGGTGCCGGAGCAGAGCGTGACCAGCCTGTGCCACGATTATCGATCCGGATGACCCGGTAGTGCTCTTCTAGGCTCCGCACCCACGCTTCGGGCCACACCAGACCACTGGCGGTGAACCCGTTGAGGAGCAGGAGCGCCGGACCACTACCACCCTCGTGCCAGTTGACCAACGGTCGTACGGGGTTGGAACGCCCCGCGGCTGATGAATCTCCGGAAGACTCGGCGGCCGCCTCACGCAGTTGCGCGGCAGCGGAGACTTCTCGTAGACGCCGGCGGGTGGCCGGTGTCTTGTAGCCGACGAGCTTGGTGCCGAACTGCACCGGAGCTGAAACGGTACGACGGACTATCGCCTCATTGCGGATTCCGAGTCCGGTCGCTTTGGCCAGTGGCGTGTTGGTGGTGAACGGGATCATGATATGCCCCAGCCGTTCCATTGCAGACTCGGACAGTTGCGGTTTCAGCGGGTTCATTCGAAGACTCCTGGTTCGGGGCGCAGCTGACGCCGCAGGATCTTGCCGGTGGCGTTACGCGGCAGCTCGTCCACGAACTCGAAAACCCGTGGCACCTTGTACTTCGCCAAGTTCTGGGCGATGTCCTCTTTTAGCTCACGAACGTCGATGTCGGAACCCGGTTTCGCGACGATGACGGCTTTGAGGGCCTGGCCGAACTGGTCGTCGTCGATCCCGACCACCGCAGCCTCGGTGATCCGTTCATCCTGGTTGAGGAAGTCCTCGACCTCTGAGGGATACACGTTCTCGCCGCCAGAGACGATCATGTCGTCATCGCGGCCCACGACGAACAACCTGCCGTGTTCGTCGAAATACCCTTTGTCCCCGGTGGATAGTTGACCATTGACGATCTCTTTTCCGCCGCCACCGGTGTATCCGTCGAAACGAGCCGCATTGGCGACGAAGATGCGGCCGATGGCGCCGGCGTCGACCGGTTTACCGTCATCGTCCGTGATGGACACCCGGACCCCGGGGGCAGGACGCCCCGCCGTGGTCGGAGACGTCCTCAGATCCGTAGGGCCGGCCACCGTGGCGGTCGCGACCTCGGTTGATCCGTATACGTTGTAGAGCGTCGGCCCGAAACGATCGAGTACCTCGGTGGCGAGCCGGCCGGGTAGTGCCGAACCGCTCGACGCTATGATCGCCAGCGAGCTGGTGTCGATCGCGGCGAGCTGCTCTGGAGGGAGCGAGCACATGCGCTGCAGCATCACCGGGACCACCACCAGTGCCCGGGCTCTGCGACGCGACACCAGCGACAACGTTTGTGCGGCATCGAATTCCGGCGCGGTGACAATGGTCGCGGACAGACCCAGGCCGATGAGCAGGTTCGCCAGTCCCCAGGCATGGAAGAACGGTGCGGAAACCACGACCGTGTCGCGGAGCCGCAAAGGGATCGCGCCGAGAAGCGCGGCGACACCGTCGATGCCGGAACCACCCGACGACCGGGCTGCGCCCTTCGGTCGTCCCGTCGTCCCTGACGTCAGGATGATCAGTCGGCTTTCCTGACGAGGCCTCGAGAGATTGGCACTGCGATGGATACTGCTCAGGAGTGCGATCTCGGTGGCGTCGATGGTCCTGACGCCATCGATGCCCTTGAGAACTCGTCCGAAGTCGTCATCGTGGAGCACTGTGGTCAGTTGTTCGTGCTCGATGACATCGGCCAGTTGTCCGGGCCCCATCGCTGTGTTGAGGAGAACGATGTCGGCGCCCAGCTTGGCGGCGCCGAGAAGGGCGTAGACAAACGTCGGCGTATTGCGACACAACACTCCCACCCGGCTCGAGGGCCCGACCCCGGCGCGGGCCAGACCGCGCGCCAACGCATTCGAGCCCTGCCAGAGGTCGCGATACGTGACCCGGTGGCCGGGAGCGGAGACGGCGGTGACTTCTGGGTACCGGGCTGCTGAAGCCGCCACGGCACCGAGCATGCCGTTGCCGTGCGCGATCGCTGCGCGCATGGCCCGTCCGATCCGATCCGGTCGCTCGAACACCGAGGTGTTGGCTTTCATCAGGATCAGCGACGTCCGTGCGTCGATCATCGTGTGCTTCCTTCATCGCCGACACCGAGCATGGTCGCAGATGACCATGCCTCGATCACCGGATGGGCGAGGACGAGGATGTCGTGGAGTTGACCGGTCTCGTCGCGTGCCTGATCGGTCAGCAGTGCCTCGCCGACGAACCCGAGTTCGTTGAACAGGCTTATGACGCCGGATTGATCGGAGAGGACTTCCGTGGTGAGCTTCATCAAGCCCGAGTCGACGGCCGACTGCAGGCCGCGACGTGCCAGGGCGGCGCCGATACCCTTGCCGCGCCATTCCGGCGCGACGACGAGCCGGAGCTCCCCGACATGTGCGGACCAGCCGAGTCCCGGAATCACCGCAAGTAGGCCCGCGACCTCATCGCCGGCGGTGGCGATCAACACCCGGCTACCGTGGCGGGTGCGCCAGCTGTCGATGACATCTGGATTGCCGAGGTCCTCTTTCAAGAACAGGTACTCACCGCGGGGTACCCGAGATATGAAAACGTTCACCGCGGGGATGTCGGCCGAGGTCATTTCTGTGACCACGGGTGGTGAGACAATTACGTCAGTCATGCGAAGCCCTCTCGTTCAACTATGTTCAGTCAGCCAGGCGACTATTGACGGCACACATCGGGTCCGCGCCTGGCGTCCGACGAACAACCCGGCATGACCAGCCGGAAGGATGAGCTGTTCCAGGTCCGCATTGACCAACAGCTCGGCCAGGGGCGCAGTGGCCTCAGGCGGCACCAAGTTGTCCCTCTCGCCGACGACGCTGAGCACGGGGCAGCTGATCGCCGCCAGCTCGACGGTGCGCAATCCGAGTGGGAATCTACCGGTGAGCAACAGGCCCTGGCGGATAAAGACATCCACGACTTCTTCGAATGCTTTGCCCGGCAACGGAATGTGGTCGTTGGACCAACCGATCAGTGCATTGTGTGCGGCTAATGCCTCGTCATTGGCCAAGCTCTGCCACAGGCTCGAATAGGTCGTCAACGGCGCAGTTGGTTGTATCAGCCGGAAGATCGCCCGAACCGTCCCGGCCGGGACGTTGCCGGTCTCATCCACCAGGTCTTCGGGTTCGAGTCGGCCCTGCTCCAACAGGGATGACATTGGTCCCATCTTTCCGAGGTCGATCGGCGTCGCCAGCAGCACGAGGCTGCGGACCGGCAAGTCGGAGTTGCCTGCCGCTGACACCAGTGTCAGCAAGGCGCCCAGGCAATAGCCCAGCACGCTCACCTCGTCCGCGCCGGACTCCGCGCGGGCGGCTTCCAGGGCCAACGGAATGTATTCGTCGCAGTAGACGACCACACCGTTGTGTGCGTCCACCGGCTGAGGCACTCCCCAGTCGAGAAGGTAGACATCGAATCCCTGTTCCAAGAAGTCCGCGATCAGACTGCTGCCCGCGCGGAGATCGAGCACATACGGCTTCGTCACCAGGCTGTGCACCAACACCAGGGGGGTGCCGCGCGTCCGCTTCTCGGAGTCGTAGCGATACAGTTTCACCGAATCCCGCTGCCACACCAGGCGTCTGGAACTGACGGCGATCTCACTCCCACCGAATCCGCCGATGTGTTTGAGTCCGTTCCGCGCACGGACCTGTGCACGGGCGACCTCAGTTGTTACCTTGTCGAGCACGCTCGTCGGGACGAGAGAGACCATTGCGCACCTCCTCTGTGTCGTCGGTGCGCGCATCGTCGAGCTCTTTGCTCAGCTCTCGTACCCTGTGCTCGACCGCGGCGACCTGGATCAGCAGCCGATTCTGATCGGTGGCGGTGGGCAAGTTGAGTCCGTGCAGGATATGGCGCGACAGACGCTCTATCCGGCGCTCGACACCGCGGCGACCGCGACCGATGACGGTCATCCCCACCGCGAAGGTGTCGTGCGCCACGACCCCCTCGAGAAATGGACCTGCTTTGCTGTCGACGGCCTGGATGCCGCGTAGCCACCATGGCCTGGGGGTGCTCATCTGATTGCCGAATCCGTCTGCGCGGTGCTCGCGCCTGGTGAAACCCCTGTGTGCACCGATGTCACCTCATCCGATCTCGCCCTGGCCGCGCTCGCTGCGGAAGTTGTTCGAATCCAGTCGTTTTGCTGATACGCGGAGTCGTCCTCGGATGCCGGGGTGGGCAGTGGCATCTCAGATCGCCAGGTTCCGCGAGCACTCACAGTGCACCACATCGGGCGAGACTTAGTGTGGTTGACATATTGCATAGTGCGATCGTACTATTTTTTTGTGTCATCAATCACCGAGTCGTAGATATGTGATGCACAGAACTAACAACGGCTGTCCGAGGGGCGTCGTCACGACGCCCCAGGCCGACGTGCCTCACGTCGATGTCGACTAATACTGAGTGGTCGATCGACGCGGAGATGCAGATCCTCCGGCCGGAGGATTCTTCCGTCCATCCCAGGAGATCAGAGTGCCCCGTCTTACCACTGAAGAAGTCAACGAATTCCTGACGGAGTACAAGGTCGCCCACATCGCGACCTTGGCGGCCGACGGGTCGCCGTACGTCGTGCCGGCAAGCTTCCTCTTCACAGGCTCCGCCATCCTGATCACTCCCCGCGCGAAGTCTGTGTGGTGCAAACACCTCGATGTGAACCCGAGTATCAGTCTCTCGATCGACGAACCGAGCGCACCCCATCGCAGGGTAACCGTGTCGAACGTCAAAGCCGAGCGCCTGTTCGCGCCCGGTCAGGAGCAGGAGTGGGCCGACATCAACCGGAAGGTGATCGTCAAGGAATTGGGTGAGGAGAAGGTGGACTACTGGATCGAGGCGACGAGCAAAATTCCCTACGCGCTGTACTCCGTCCCGTTCGAGAACCCGTCCAAGTCGGTGAAGACCTGGCGACCCGGCGCAGAAGGCAGCGACCTGAGCGGCTCGATGGCAAAGCGCTACGGAGAGATCATTCAACCCAAGACGACTGCGAAGGCCTCGTTCGCCGAGTGGAAGTAGTACCCGAGTTCTTCACACACCGGTCCGCGACCGCACCGTGGACCGGTGTGTGAACCTCGGGCAGTACACGCTCATACGAGCTGGCCGCCGGCGTCGACGGCAAACGTCGTTCCGGTTACATACTTCCCGTCGTCAGACACCAGATAGAGAATCGCGTTCGATATCTCGACCGGATCGAGCGCGGCGTTGGGTAGGAGGCTCATCGCTGCGGCAGCTACTTCGAAGTCGGCGCGAGTGGGCGATTCGAGGTCGGGGCGGAAGAGTTAGTACATGGGCTCGTTCAGAAGCATCGGGGTGGCAACGTTGGGTGGGTGAACGGTGTTGACCCTGATGTTGTTCGCTCCCAGTTTTTTGCCAGGACCTGGTCCGGGAAGAAGTCGAACCTCAACGTCGATGGGCGGAAGCGACATCTGAATTAGTTGGCGGTCAGACGTTTTGGATATGCCGATCCTAGCCGAGTACTCCAATCGGCGGCCACCCGAGGTTGTCTCGGGTAGTGCGAAAGCCCATGGTCGGTAACACCGGAGTCGGTATGCTCGATCGCATGAAGGGTCTGCTTCTTCGACTGTCCGCAGTTGACGCCGATTCGGAGGCAGCGGTCCGGGTCATCGCATACTTCGATGCACTCGTCGATCGGGGAGCGACGCTCGTGCAATTGGTTCGGGCGACTGCCGCTTTGGCGGAATGTCCGGCCGGGCTGTCGCGGCCGGGTGCAGAGACGCTGCGAATCGCGCCGGATGGGCGCAACATCACTTCGCACCAAGGGATCGAGTCCAGCGGTGTCGACGTCGACAGGGTTGGCCGACTGTGGCTGGAGCGGTCCGGTGGGCCGGCGACGGTCGATGATCTCGTTCTCGAGCGAGCGTCGATCAGCGCCCGCCTCCTGAGCGCCACGCACCAACACTCATTGTTCCCGCGGGCCGGAGATACCGCCCTTGTCGATCTGGTTATGGCGGGGGATGAGTCGGCGGACGACCGAACTCACGCTCTTCGACTGCTCGGGGTGGGTCCCGATGTGTCTGTTCGCGTCATCGTGCTCGATTCCGGATCGGATGAAGCCATCGCCGATGCGGCCGGATTGGTTGCCAGGACCACATCAGGTCGGGTCGCCGGCGCACGGGAGATAGGCTCGCTGTCCGAGATCCTGTTCGTTCAACACGACGGTGTGCGCGACATCGCGGGAGCGCTGCGTGCAGCGCAACGCGACGACGCCACGTGGGACGGCATCCGGGTCGGGATCGGCCGGCCCTGTTCGGGTCTCGAGGCCTGCAACTCTCTGAACCAGGCACAGATCGCCTTTAGGTTCGCCGTCGCAGGTGGAGGGCATCACGCCGTCGTCGACCATATGACACTCGGGTCGTTGGCGTTGCTCGCGGAGTTACCGCGGGAACGACTTCTTGCGGAGCCCGACATCGCCCAGTTGGTCGCCCTCGCCGACACTTATGGCGGGAGAACAGATGTCCAGATCCTTGAGACGTATTGCCGGACCGGGTCCCTGCGACAGGCGGCGTTGGTGCTGCACATGCATCACAGCTCGGTGGCGACCAGGATTGCCAACATTGCGCGCGCCCTCGGATGGACACTGGACGATCCCGATGGACTCCTTCGTGCCCGCATCGCGTTGACCGGGCGGCGACTGGCAGCAAACTGCTGACGCTGCAACCGCATTCACAACAGGAGCGCGCGTCGGAGGACGGCAACCTCCTCGGCCAACTCGCGCTGACTGATCGTGGCCTGGGGTACAAGGCGGGAGCCGTGATAGGTACCCGGTAAGAGGTGGAGTTCGACCTGGACGCCGGCCTTCACCAGGGCCAGTGCGTAGGCGATCGACTCGTCGCGGAGCGGGTCGAATTCCATTGCCGAGACGTACGCAGGTGGCAGGTTGGTGAGATCTGTCGCCCGTGCCGGTGCGGCGTACGGAGATACCGAGTCGGAGCCGGGCACGCCGTTGCCGAGGTAGGCGTTCCAGCTGATGATCGCGGAGTGGCGATCCCACATGGGCGTGTCGACGAATGCCTGGGCACTAGGTGTCGTGAGGCGGTCGTCGACCTCAGGAACTGCCAGGAACTGGAATGCTATGGCGGGCCCGTTGCGGTCTCTGGCGAGCATGGCGAGCGCCGCGCATAGGCCACCGCCCGCGCTGACGCCGTGAATGGCGATCCGTTGTGGGTCGATACCGAACTCTGCGGAGTTCTTGGACATCCACACCAAACCGGCGTAGACGTCCTCGAGCGGTCCGGGATATGGGGTTTCTGGCGCCAGTCGGTAGTCGATCGCGATCACCATGACGCCCAACTCGCGGGCTGTGTCGATACACCAGGCGTGTTCGGTCTCCAGGTCACCGACAATGAACCCTCCGCTGTGGACGTGGTAGATCGCAGCGGGTGAGGAGAGCCTGTCCGGCTGGTAGATCCGTACCGCGACGTCTGGATCTCCTTCGGCGGCAGGGATTGTCCGGTTCTCGACTCGGACGCCTGATTCGTCGGGTGCGCCGAAAGAACGCAGGAGTTCGGTTGCCTGAGCTCGCGCCGCCGGTAGGTCGTTGAAGTCGAACTCCGGCAACATTGCAACCGGACCTGCAAGTTCAGGATCCAAACCGTATGACATGACTCTCCCGTGCTCGATGTGTGCGTTATACCGAATCTAGATACCGATGTGATGTAAGTCATCCGACAGTCGTCGTCGGTTACGGGGCATAAGCCCACCATTCGTCGGGTGTTGATGCGTTTCGGAGTCCCACTACAGCCGACCCGCCAGATGGCGGCCAGATCCCGCCGCTTGGCGTCTTCCGTGACAGCGGCCGCACCGGGGAAGATTGTGAAGTGGGCCACGTTGGTGGTCCTGAACAGTGGAGGATCACGTGACTCAATTTCGCGAACCAGTGAGCGTTGCAATCGACGGCGGCACCGCGGCCGTAGTGGGCCCACCGCCGCCGTACGACCCCGAGTGTGCGGCAGCTCTGGTCGCCGTCAACGAGGTGTTGCCGTCCGGCATCACGCCTGAAGACATTCCGGTGGTGCGGGGTTTCATGGATGACCTCACGCCCACGGACGAGGTCCTGAGCCGCAACGGCGCGTATTCAGTGGAGGACCGGGTGATCCCCGGACCCGCAGGCGCTCCGGACATCACGATCCTGGTCTGCATGCCAGTCGACGCCACCGGTCCGGTCCCGACGATGTACCACATCCACGGTGGCGGAATGCTTTCCGGCAACCGCAGGTCGCTGCTCGACAGTTTTCTCGACCTCGCGGAACCCCTCGGTGTGGGCGTCGTATCGGTCGAGTACCGGTTGGCGCCTGAGCACCCTGATCCGGCGCCCATCGAAGACTGCTACGCCGGACTCGTATGGACACATGAGCACGCCGCAGAACTCGGGATCGACGCGGACCGGATCATAGTGGCCGGGGCGAGCGCCGGCGGGGGACTGGCCGCCGGAATCGTGTTACTTGCCCGCGACCGCGGTGGACCGGCCCTGTTCGGGCAACTCCTCGCGTACCCCATGCTGGACGACAGGAACAACACCGTCTCGAGTTTCCAGATGCGGGGACGTGGTGTTTGGGACCACGATGGCAACCAGACGGGTTGGAATGCCCTGCTGGGAGACCGAGTCGGCGGTCAGGATGTGTCGCCGTACGCTGCTCCTGCCCGGGCCGTAAATCTGGCGGGGCTACCGCCGGCATTCCTCGACGCCGGGTCCGCCGAGACGTTTCGCGACGAAATCGTGTCGTACGCGAGCGCAATCTGGCGGGATGGTGGCGTGGCGGAACTCCACGTGTGGCCGGGTGGATTCCATGGACATGACACGGTGATCCCCCAAGCAGCGCTATCGCAGGCGGCCATCAACGCGAAACACGACTGGCTGCGCCGTTTGCTGGCGACGTAGTTGGGGCGCCGCGCACCAAGGGTGATAATCGCTCTATGAGGGAACTCGCAGGCCGCCTGGATGCGCTGGACGCGGACGCTGGTTCCGCCCTGCGCGTCGTGGCGTACTTCGATGAACTCACTCATCAGCGGGCAGGTCTGGAAAGTGTCGTGCGCGGTGCGGCGATACTGTCAGATCACACCGCGCTCCTCGTCGACGGAGATGCCGGCCTGCGGATGAGGATCACGCCTGATGGCGTCCGGCGCGACACGGCGGGCGCGCCGCTCCCGCACTGGTGTCGTATTGACATCGAGCCTGGATGCGCATTGTGGCTCGAACTGCCGGAACCGGCAGGCTCGGTGGCCGCGGTGGTCCTCGAACGCGCAGCAAGCGCGATTCGAGCGATCCTCGACCGGCCCAGGAGTCGACTGGGTCCGGGCCGCGATCGCGACCCGGACCTGATCGATGTGATTCTGGATCCGTCTGCCTCCGAACACGATAGGGCCCGCGCGGCGCAGCACCTCGGACTGACACGGACCGGCCTCGCCCACGTGGTTGCATCGTCGAGCGGACGAATCGACATCCAGCTCTCTGTCGGCGACGCCGACTCCGGCGTCGCGGTTCCGGTCGGCTCGCTGGGGCGCGAGCGCGTGGGCGTCGGACCCGCAGTTGCGCCAAAAGACCTGCCGGGCACCGAGACCCTCGCGCTGACGGCCGTGAGATTCACCGCCGAGGGTGACGAGTCAGATCCGGGGCCCCGAGTGGTCTACGTCGACCGACTCGGTGGTCTTCTCCTACTTGCACATGCCGCGGATACCTATAAGGGGACCATTCCTGATGTCACAGCGGTTCAGCGCGCGGCCGAGGCGGCACCGTGGATGCTGGCAACCCTCCACGCGGTGTCGACGACCTCCAGTCTGCGTGCGGCCGCAACGAGTGTGCGAGTCCACCACTCCACCATGCAGGGCCGCCTCGTCCAGGCCGAGCGCCGCCTGGGATGGTCATTGAGAGATGACGAGGGTCGAAACCGACTGAACGTGGCGCTGATCCTCCGGCGACTCAGTCGGAACGGCCCTGTTCGACAACTCTGAGTCGGGCTGTCGGACAGGACCATTCGCCGTGCTGCTATTTTTCGAGCTCGAGCTCGCGGTAGACCTTGACGACGTCCTGACTGGTGTAGCCCAGTGTGTACTCGCCGTTGGCGAGAGCGTCGAGGAACCCGTCACCGAAGGCGTACAAGCGTTCCAGGGAGAGGCTGCGGAGCTCCGGTGACCGATCCCGGCGTGCTCTCGACAGGGCGGCGGTGAGCTCATCGGCTCTGAGATTTGTACAGTATGCCGGTGTTCCGGGATGCATCTTCCAAGATTCCGCCAGGGTGCCGGCGTCAACGGGGTCGAATCCCACCTCGTCCACCAGGGCGGCGGCGATTTTCTTGGCGCGCTCGTCGTCACCGGCGACCGGGATGGCCAGTCGGTTCTCGTCTCCGGCCGGCGACCCGTCGTGGACCTGGGTGTACGCCAACATCGCGCTGAAGGTCTTGACGATCGGACGTCCGAACAGCTCGGAGACCCAAACACTTTCGACCATCCCGTCGTCTATCGCCGGGATCACGTTGTCGCGGTAAGGGAAGTAGTTCGACGTATCGATGACGACAACGTCATCGGGCACGTTCAAGAAGAGGTCATCGGGGAGAAGCTGGAGCGCATTCATCGGAATGGTCGTGACAATCACGTCGACGTCGGTGACAGCGTCTCGGATACTGACGGCCGGAGCGCTCGTCTTCTCCGACAGATCTGGAACGAACTCCGGGACGCGGCCGTTGGAGATGACGACGGAATGCCCGGCGTCGATCCAGCGATTCGCGAGGTTGACTCCGATGAGCCCGGATCCGATGATGCCTATCTTCATTCTATTGCTCCTGATTTATGTGAGTGCGATGAAATGAAACGGTTCTGATGGTCGGCGACGGGGAGACTCAGAAAGTCGGCAGGCCGACGATCTCAGCCCACTCGGCCGGGGCGTCAGATGCGCCGAGGACGGCGAGAGCGGGGCGATTGATGAGTCCACCGAGATGAGAGGTCCGAGCCTGGTTGTCTAGGTGCCAGCATTGATCGGTCGACTGCCACGCGGGATAGACGCGCGCCCGAGAGGGATCGCCTCGACGAGCAGAGGCGAGTCTGCCAATCCGGACTGGCGGTGTCGCGGCGGCACACAAGGCGTCGGCAATGGCGCGACCGGTGAGCAGGATCGCCGTCACCGCGGCCAAGGGATTCCCTGGTACTCCCATCACGATGTGACCGCCCGGCAACACGGCGAGCAGTTGCGATCCGCCGGGTCGGCAACGAAGCTGGTCGAAAACGATCTCGGCCCCGAGTTCCTCGAGGACGCGTCGGAGTTGATCTGCCGCCCCCTTACCCGTTCCGCCGATGACGAATGTGGCACTGGCGGTGTTGATGTCGAGTCCGTGGTGAAGAGAGAACTCTCGATCGGAACAGTACGCCGTGCGGGTTGAGGAAAATCCGGCCATCCGAAGCACGCCAGGCAGGATCGGCCCCAGGCTGTCGCGGGTCTGGCCCGGCCGCAGACCGCCCTCGACCGCGATCTCGTCACCGGTGAGGACGACCCGAGCGTCCAATGGACCGCGAACGGTCAGAACGGCGCGTTCGGCGCTGAGCGCCGTTGACATCACCGCGGGTGTGACGACGGTTCCGGCCGGTGCAAGAGTGTCCGCGGTGGTCCAGTTCTCACCACGCCGTCGGATATCGGCGCCATCCGCAGGCATCGGCCCGACGATCTCGACGAGGTGCCCGTCTATCACACGGGAGTTCTCCAGTCGGATGACGCATGTTGTCGAGGTCGGAACGATGGCGCCCGTCGCGATTCGCACGGCGCTGCCCGAGGGTAGTGACATGCCGGGCGTCGTACCGGCAGTGAGTACGTCCGGCAGTAACCGCCACGGAGCTGTCCCTCGGACCGCGAATCCATCCATCGCCGAGGTGTCCGCCGCCGGCAAGTCGACAGTAGGTCGCAGAGGTGCGGCGAGAACGGCGCCCATCGCATCCGTGGTGCGGATGGGAGATGCGGGCAGAACGGCAATCCGTTCGTGGACCGCATGTTTCATCTCGTCGATACTGAGTGGGCCGAGTGATCTGTGCTGAGTTGGCAGTGGAGTCACCACCCGATGCTCGATATCGTCGCGGAGGTCACGAATCAGCCCATTCGAATGTGTCCGACAACGCCGCGCGGGTCGTTCGGAAACGATTGGCGGCGTGATCGTGATCGGGGAATCCGAAGGAGATGCCGCACAACACTTTTCGATCTTCGGAGATACCGAAGTGGTCGCGGATGAAATCGGAGTGCGCGGCCAGAGCGGCCTGCGGGATCGCGCCGAGCCCGAGACTCTGGGCAGCCAGCAAAAATGCCCCCACGTACAGGCCGCAGTCCACCGCACCATAGATGCCGAGATCGGCAGGTGAGGTGACGATCGCGGTGTGGGGGGCGTCGAAGAACTCGAAGTTGCGGCGCGCCTCACGGCGGGACGCAACGCGGTCGCCACGAGTGACGCCGACGCTCTCGTACAACTGAAAGCCACACTCGCGACGGCGATCCTGATAGACGCCGGCGTACTGCCGGGGGAACTCGAAGTCAGGAGCCGCCACGGTCGCGGTGGCGGCATGTTTCGTCAGTGCCTGCCGGAATCGCTCAGTGCTTGCCCCCTCGGTCACCACTGTGTGCCACGGTTGGGTGTTGCACCAGGACGGCGACTTCCTGGCGATGTCGAGGACCTGTTCGATCGTCGCTCGTGGCACGGGGTCCGGGACGAATCCGCGACAACTCCACCGGTCTTCGAGAAGTTTGTCGAGCACTGCGGAGTCCGCATTTTCTAGTGTTGTCATGGGATCCATCCGTCGAAGTCATATCCGGTGTGGGCGGTCACCGCACATCGGTGGCGACATCACGCGGGCGCTGCGGGTGCGATCAGAACGTGGCATCGGCGAGTAGCGTAGCTCACATTAGGGCGTTTGACACAGGGATTGGGGCAAGTGCACTATCTAACAGGTAAGGCGTGGGTCTCGCGCACCGTGCTGGTGTGTCGCCTCGGGCGTCAATGCCCCTGAGGGCGCCCTGAGCCAGACAAGACGTTGGCGTGGACCCGGCGTGAGAGGAGCATGGAGCGCAGGCGCCGGAACTGAGAACGGGCGACATAGCATGATGGATTGGACAAGATATGACCCACGTGATCGCGGCTCCTTGTATCGCAGACTATTCGTGCCTGGAGATCTGTCCGGTCAATGCGATCAGTCCGGGCCCGCTCGACGACGCCTTCGACGAGGCCGAGCAGCTCTACATCAACCCGGCGGTCTGTATCGACTGCGGAGCGTGTCGTGACGTATGCCCGGTGCTCGCCATCAGCCAGGAGAAGGACCTACCGCCGCATTGGGCCAACTATGCGGAAGTGAACCGCGAATATTTCGAAACGGATGTCTGACGTGGGCGAGAAACCGTTTCGGATAGCGCTCGTCGGTTCTGGTCCATCGGGGATCTACACCATCGAACACCTTCTTGAACAGCGGCGAATTGCGGTCGAGATCGACGTCATCGAGCGGTTGCCGAATCCGTGGGGGTTGGCCCGGTCCGGGGTCGCCCCCGATCATCCCGAGAAGAAGCTGGTGATCGACCGGCATTTCGCGCATCTGTTGAAGGACTCGAGAGTGCGGTTCTTCGGCAACGTGGAAATCGGGCGCGATGTCGGGCATGCGGAGTTGGTGTCGTGGTACGACGCCGTCGTCTATGCCTCTGGGGCGTCAGGTGACGTCCGGCTGGGGCTCCCGGGCGAAGATCTTCCGGGGTGCTTTTCAGCGCGCGAGTTCGTTGGCTACTACAACGGGCATCCCGATCTTCGCGATCTGCCGCTCGATCTGTCCACCGAACGCGCCGTTGTCATCGGGAATGGCAATGTTGCGATCGACGTCGCCCGGATCCTGACGTTGCCGCTCGATGAACTGGCGCGCACCGATATCTCTGACGTCGCGCTCGACGCACTGCGTACGTCGTCGGTCAGGGAAGTGGTCGTGATGGGGCGGCGTGGCCACCTGCAGGCCGCATTCAAGAACCCGGAGCTGGAGGAGCTCGAGAGGCTGCCTGGTGTCGATGTTGTCGTCGACGCCCGAGGGCTTCCGACGGAGGACGAGATTGCCCGCGAGTCGGATTCGACCGCACGACGCAAACTTCGGACCCTGCTCCGGATGTCCCTACGAGTACCGAGCACCACCGACAAGCGGATCGTGCTGCGCTTTTCCGAGTCGCCGATTCGGATCACCGGCGAAGGACGTGTCGAGGAGGTCGAAGTGGTCCGCAATGAACTCCAGTCCGACCACCACGGACGGCTCCGATCGTTTCCGACGGACGAGAAGCATGTCCTCCGCGCCGGCCTCGTATTCCGGGCCGTCGGCTATCGCGGCGTCGCGCTCCCCGGGCTGCCATTCGACGAAGTCCGAGGCGTGGTCCCCAACGATCATGGGCGGGTGACCGACACAAGTGGGAATTCTTTGCCGCGCGTCTACGTCACGGGGTGGGCCAAACGGGGTGCACAGGGGATCATCGGCAGCAACAAGAAGTGCTCCAGCGAGACCGTCGGACATCTACTCGCCGATCTGACGGAAGAAGCGGTGTCGCCGGGCGCAGTGCCCGCCGACACCGTGCTGAGCCACATCGAAGAGCGAGCCGACGTGGTGCAGAAAAGGGGCTGGATGAAGATTGATCATTCCGAACGCACCAACGGCCGCCCACAGGGAAGGCCGCGCGTGAAGTTCACCGACCGCGAAACGATGCTCCGGTCCGCCACCTCCGAGGGGGTTGTCAAATGACACAAACAAAGTCGACCTTCTGTCGGATCTGTGAACCGAACTGCCCTTTGACAGCGACTCTCGACGACCACGGCGAACTCCTCGAGCTCTCACCCGCCTACGGCCACCCGTCCGGTGGGATCGCCTGCCACAAAGGTCTCGGATTCGCCGACATCCACAACGATCCGGACCGGGCGAACTGGCCCCAGCGACGCGTGAACGCGAAGACCGAGCCGGGTGAGTACGTCAGGGCGGATTGGGACTCGTCCTTGAAGGACATCGCCGTCCGGCTCAAGGCGATCCGGGACGAGTACGGGCCCAACTCCATCGCATTGTTCCAGGGCAATCCGTCGGCGTTCGACTCTGCCGGCCTGCTGACGATGGCACCATTCTTCGACGAGGTCGGCACCAGCATCCGGTTCGGCAGTTCCACGCAGGACATGGCGAACAAGACCACGGGCGCCGCACACATCTACGGTTCGACGGGCTCGTTCCTGATCCCCGACCTCGAGGGCACCGACTACCTGCTCTGCGTGGGAGCCAACCCGCGGGTGTCGCGGTGGACGCTGATGTCCGCGCCGCAGGACAACCTCGATGTGCTGAAGAAGCTGGTCGACCGGGGAGGCAAGGTCCGGTTCGTCAATCCGCGCCAGATCGAATCGTCGATGGCCGAAACGGGTCCGACGACCCTGATCAAGCCGGCAGCCGATGTGTACCTCTTGGCCGCCGTTCTCCATGAGATCCACTCGTTGAAGGGTTTCGACTACGAGGCCATCGGGGCCTACGGCAAGCATTTCGAGGAGTTGCTCGATTTCGTCAACGCCTATTCCCCCGAAACTGTCGAGTACGTCACCGGCGTCTCGGTGGCAGAAACGAAGCAGATCGCGGCCGAAATCGTCGCTGCCCGTTCAGCTATTGTCTACGTCGCGACCGGAGTCAATCAGGGACGGCAGGGGCTTCTCGCGTTCTGGCTGGCCGAGATGATCAACTTCACCACCGGGAATCTCGGTCGTGACGGCGGAATGTTCAAACCGGCTGGACTGAGCGACTACTGCCCTCCCGTGATCGGAAAGACGATCATCCAGACGTCGATCGGCGATCTGGAACTGCCGAACCCCAAGGGATACTCGAAGCTTCCCGCCACCCTCATCGCCGACCTCATCGAAAGCGGCGACATCAAGGCTGTCGTCTGTTGGTACGGGAATCCGTTGCTGACGATCGGCGGCGAGGACCGGATGCGCACTGCATTCGAGAAGCTCGATCTGATGGTGAGCATCGATATCTACCGCAACGTCAGCGGGGAGATGGCCGATTATGTTCTGCCCGGTACGGACTGGCTGGAGCGACCCGACATCAATCTGACCGCGGCCAGCGGCATGCAGCCCACCCCCCACGTGATCTATTCCGAGGCCGTGGTCGAGCCGATGTACGAACGCCGCCACGGCTGGTGGATCCTTTCGCGGATCGCGCAAGAGATGGGTCTCACGTCGCACTTCGACACCCAGCCCGACGACGCGGACGCCACATTCATGTTCGATGCGGTGCTCGCCAACACCGGTCTGAGCGTCGATCAGCTCAAGGCCAGCCCCATGAACACCGCGATGCTCCGGGACAGGGGTAAGGATTCGCTATTCGAGCAGTGCTTGCAGCACCCGGACCATCTGGTCGATTGTTGCCCCCCGGCCTTCACCGAGGATGGCCTGATCGAGCGATGTACAGAGATCTTCGACGAGATGTCGCGCGAGCCGGAAGGCACGCTGAAACTGATCAGCCTTCGGACGAAGTACATGCAGAACAGCGCACTCGTGAACGCACCGAAGTTCCGGCGAGGGCGTAACCGTGACAACCCCCTCCATATGTCCGAAGAAGACGCGGTGGCCCACGACCTCTTCGACGGAGATTCCATCCGCATCTGGAATGAGCACGGCGAGATCGAGTCCCACGTGTACATTGACGGCAGCCTGCGTCGGGGCGTGGTCGCGATGAGCCACGGCTTCGGTACGGGCCGCGCGACGACCATGACGAACGCCGCCCAGAAACCGGGCGCCAACTGCAACATCCTGATGCCGAACGGGGTTGGCTCGTACGAGCCACTCAGCTTCATGTCCTGGCTGTCCGGCGTGCCGGTAGAGGTCGCGAAACTGTAGGAGTGCTGTGGCCCGGCCCGGTGGACACCATCTGAGGGCTTCACTGCAGTGGCGTGCCGGCCGCAATCCCTCTTCCGATTATGCGTTTGACGGTCGACACGGCAACGTCATCCGCGGCGGCGGATCTCTTGATCCAGGTCGTGGCGAGCGCCACCAGGAAGAGATCGCGACCGGTTAGGTCGGGTTGCGCGTAGCCGCTGTTCTGGGCACGTTGCAAGAATGTCCCCGTAGTGGATATCAACCAGTCGCACGACACCGCGAGCGGCGAATCGTCGCCGGCCAATGCCTTTCCGAGCGGATCGGCGAGCCCGTTGAAAGTGTCCAAATAGTTTTCGAGGACGTTGAGCCAGTCATCGAGCTGCGCCCCGGCGTCGGGCATTTTGCCGATCTCTTCGATCCGCGCGATCGTGTCGCTGTCGCGTAGTTCGAGCAACGCTGCGATCAGATCCTCACGCGTCGGGAAATGCCGATAGAGCGTGCCAGATCCGATCTCGGCGTCCTTCGCTATCGCATCGAGGGACGCGTTGATACCGCTTTTCTTGAAGTGCCGCAATGCGATTCGGAGAATCTTCTCACGGTTCTCCTGCTTATCGATCCGGGTTTTGCGTGTCACTGTTCACTCGGTCTCGTCGTCGGCTGTCGTTGCTGCATCAGAGAGACCAGTGTAGTGGTGTGGTCGTTGGATCAGAGTTCACTCTACGGTGGGCTTGTCCGCGCCGACCGGCGCTTCGGCCACCGGAGCCGCATCTTCCGGCAGACGAGTCAATTCGGTCGCCGATGACACAGGCCTCGTGATGAACAGCGATGCGACCACCGCGAAGAGCGTGATCACGCCGCCAACCATGAACGCGACCTGTCCGCCCTCGGCCGTGGCGGTTGAAGTGTCGGCTCCATCTTGCTCCCGGGTCGCCGCCGAGGCGACCAGCACCGAGATGAGGATCGCCGTGCCGGCGGCGCCGGCCAGTTGCTGGATCGTGTTCATGATCGCGCTTCCGTGCGGGATGAGCGCTGCGCGCAATGACCCCAAAGCCGTAGCCATCGCCGGCGTCCAGACAAACGACTGGCCGGTGCACATCACGAGGTGAGCTGCGAGGTACACCCATACCGAGGTGCCGGGTCCTAGCGTGGACATGAACCACAGCGACGCCGAGACAACGACGGCGCCGGAGATGACGAACGGGCGCGGCCCCACCCGGTCGTAGCAGCGGCCGACGATCAATGAGACGATCGCGATGGCGGCGCCACCGGGAGCCATGAACAGGCCGGCCTGAAGGGTACTGAGTCCGAGAGATTCCTGGAGGATCAGCGGCATGACGAGGATGACGCCAAATGCGGTCATCGTGATGAACGCCATGATCGCCGCCGAGGCGGTGAACGCCTTGCTCGCGAACGCCCTCATGTCCAAGAGGGCGTTGTCGGTGCGTTGGAGCGCCGTCTGACGCAGAACGAACAAGCCGATGACCACGACACCGAGCGTCAGCGGGATCCACGGCGCGACAGGTGTTGCGCCTTCCGCGGATTCGCCGAATGTGGACAGGCCGTAGACCAGCGCGGCGAAACCGAGCGCCGACAGCGCGACCGAGAGGGCGTCGAGCTTGACGGTGCGCGTATCGGTGACGACACGGATCATGCGTGCGCCCATTGCCAGGCACACCAGCGCAATCGGCAAGATGATGATGAATAGCCAGCGCCAGCCGAGTTGGTCCACGACCAGTCCGGACAGGGCCGGGGCAAACGCCGGAGCGCCGCCGATCACGACAGTCACCACTCCCATGATCTGGCCCTGGCGGGCCGGCGGAACCAAGATCATCGTGGTACTGAGAAGCAGGGGCATCATGACCGCCGTGCCGGCGGCCTGGATGATGCGCCCGGCGAACAACATTTCGAAACCGGGAGCGGATGCCGCAATGAGGGTGCCGACCGAAAACGTGGCCATCGCCGCGATGAAGAACGCGCGGAGCCGGAATCGCTGCATCAGGAATGCGGTTGTCGGGATGACGACCGCCATGGTGAGCATGTACCCGGTGGTCAGCCACTGGCCAGTGCTGGCCGTGACGCCGAGGTCGTCCATCAGATGCGGCAACGCGACACCGAGCGCCATCTCGTTCATCAGGACCACCAGGGTGGAGACGACGAGGACGCCGATGGCGACCGCGCTGCTCCTTCCCAGCCGATCGCCTGACCGGTGGGAAACTTTATCGCTGACTTTGAGCGAGCCGGGGTGGGCTTCTGTGCTGTGCATCTGGTCCTCGAAACACGTTGACATGCGAGATCGGCAAGCCCGCCAAGACAGAGTAAAAACGGAGACCGAGTCCGTATAAGAAAAATATACGGAGAGTGGCTCCGTTAAGTCAACTCATGTCGGCCGTCGAGCACGCTGTGTCAGTCTGGAACGAGTGAACTGTAGGGCGCTCGATCAGTGCCCGGAGGTGCCTCCGTCCACAGCCAACGTCGAACCGGTGATGTAGCTCGATGCATCGCTGGCCAAGAAGACGACTGCGGCGTCGATCTCGCCTTGGGTGGCCGTACGGCCGAGTGAGCAACCCCGGAGGAACTCGGAGAGGGTCTCCTCGCTCATCTCCTCGGTCATCTCGGTGTCTACGAAACCGGGAGCAAGAGCGTTGACACGTATGCCTTTTCGGCCCGACCACTGGTTGGACAGATCACGTGTGAGTCCGAACATGCCGGCTTTGCTCGACGAGTACGCGGCCTGGGGGAGTGACGATTTGACCAAACCCAGCATGCTCGAGATGTTGACGATGCTTGACCCTTGTGGCATCACGCGGGCACACGCCTGGGCCGTCCAATAGGCCCCGAAAAGGTTGACATCAAGAACGGCGCGGAACTGTTCGGGCAGCTCTCGGCTGGCGGGTATGGACGTGGTGATACCGGCGTTGTTGACCAGGACGTCGATCCCACCGAACTCGGCCACGACCGCGGCAGCGAGGTTGTCACATTCGGCAGGGTCGGTGACATCGGTGGGAACAACAAGACAGGCGCGCCCCATCTCCCTGACTGTCTGCGCGACCTCCTCGAGGCGATCACGCCTGCGAGCGGCGATGGCGACGTCGGCGCCGGCATCCGCCAGGGCGCGGGCAAATCCAGCCCCGAGCCCGCTGCCGGCGCCGGTGACGACGGCCACCCGTCCATCCAGGCGGAAACGGTCGATGATCGTGGTATCTGTCAATGCTCGTGCCTCACCTTGTCGTCTCGTGGTTGCCGGGCGGGATGGCTGGATCGGAAGGTATTCTTGCTCAGCCGAACACTGGCGGAAGGCCATCGGAGACGGCCTGCGGAAAGACGGGTACCCGTTTCTCCAGGAATGCCTCGACACCCTCTCGGACGTCATCGGACACCCCGCGGATGTAGATAGCCTTGGATTCGGCCGCGTGGGCGACCTCGGGTCCCGAAGCGCCGAGCATCTGCCACATCAGTTGACGCGTGAGCGCGACGGAGACCGGCGACGTTCCGGCGATCAGTTCGTTTGCGATCGCGATTGCCCGGTCGAGCACTTCATAGGCGGGCACGACTTCCCGCACGAGACCTCGCTCGAGTGCTTCCGCAGCGGAGACCATCTTGCCGCCGATCGCCCATTCCAGCGCGGTCGAGATCCCGACAATCCGAGGGAGAAACCAATTGGAGCACGCCTCAGGAACCAGCCCACGGCGGGTGAACACAAAACCGAATTTTGCTGTGTCCGAAGCGATGCGAATGTCCGCGGGCAGTGTCATGGTCACACCGACCCCGGCGGCCGGGCCGTTGATGGCCGCGATCACCGGTTTGGTCGAGCGGTAGATCCGCAGACTCACCACGCCGCCCTGATCGGGCGGAGCCTCACCGCGGCCCTGGTCGTCGAGCACGAACGTTTCACCACCGGCCGCGAGATCGGCCCCTGCGCAGAATGCCCGGCCGGACCCCGTCAGCACCACCGCCCGCACAGAATCATCGGCGTCACAGTCGTTGAAGGCATCGAGGATTCGATCGTGCATCTCGCTGGTGAAGGCATTGAGCCTCGCCGGCCGGTGCAACCGGACAATGGCGACTGCACCGCGCTTCTCCACCTCGACGACGGTGTCGGTGGTGCCATCGGTCATGGTCGTTACTCCTTGTTTCGCGGCGCATCCGCCGAGTGTTATCACCCGGCGACCATCTGTGGATCAGTTCTTCATCAGATCGCGATGGATGATCTCTTTCATGATCTCGTTGGTTCCGCCGTAGATCCGAGCGATCCGAGCGTCGATGAAGGCCTTTGCGACCGGGTATTCCATCATGTAGCCGTATCCGCCGTGCAATTGCACACCCGCATCAATGACCTGGCCCTGAAGGTCAGTGGCCCACATCTTCGCCTTCGCCGCGTCGACGGCCGTCAACGTGCCCGCGTTGTGGGCACGCACGCACCGATCGATGTAGGCCCGGGAAACCTCGATCGCGGTCCGGAGGTCGGCGAGGGTGAACCCGAGACCCTGGAACGAGACGATCGGCTTGCCGAATGCGGTGCGCTCCTTCACATAGGCAAGGGTCCAGTCGAAGACCGCCTCCGCCGACGTCTGTCCGGCGACACCGATCCCGAGTCGTTCGAGCGGCAGGCTCTGCATGAGGTAAGCGAAGCCGGCACCGATCTCGCCGAGCACATTCGACGCCGGTACCCGGACATCCTCGAAGAACAGTTCCGCGGTGTCCTGTGCGTGAAGTCCGACCTTGTTGAGTTTGCGCCCCCGGGTGAAGCCGGGAGTCCCGTTTTCAACGACGAACAAGCTGAATCCCTTGGAACCCGCGTCGCGGTCGGTCTTGGCGAACACGATGACCAAGTCGGACAAGATGCCGCTGGTGATGAAGGTCTTGGACCCGTTGAGAACCCAGAAGTCTCCGTCCTTGCGTGCGCTCGTCTGGATCGCCCGTAGATCGCTGCCCGCCGCCGGCTCCGTCATGGCGATCGCACCGATCGTCTCACCGGTGGCGAACCCGGGGAGCCATCGCTCTCGCTGCTCGGCATCGGCATGGCGCAGAAGATAGTTCAGCACGATGTCGTCATTGGTCGAGAAGCCGGATTGGAGTGCGGATGCGCCGACGCGCGCGATCTCGGATTGGATGACGACACGGTAGCGGTAGTCGGTTTCGCCGGGGCCGCCGTATTGTTCGGGAACGGCGAGGCCCAGGATGCCCTGCTTGCCGGCGGCGATCCAGGTGTCTCGATCGACCAGGCGCTGTTCGTCCCAGCGCTCCATCTCCGGGACCACGTGCTTACCGACGAAACCGCGTACGGATTCGCGGAAGACTTCGTGATCTTTCTCGAAAAGATCGCTTTCCATGTTCGACTCCTTGCGCGGGTAGCGTTATCCCGCAGTAGATATCAGCGTGTGTGCATGCGTCGTCCCCGGAGGACTGGTTCCCTCCAGGGACGCGAGAAAAGTGTTCAGCGGGTGCTGAAGTAGACCGACTTGTTGTTGTAGTACGGGTTGATTCCCTCGGGTCCCAGCTCCGCTCCGATGCCGGAGGACTTCACACCGCCGAACGGTGCGGCCAGGTCGAGGGCGTAGTAATTGACCCCGACGGTGCCGCTCTCGATACGACCGGCGATCTCCAATCCATTGTCCTCGTCGGTGGTCCAGACCGTTCCGGCCAGTCCGTACTGCGAGTCGTTGGCGATGGCGATGGCGTTGTCTATGCCGTCGTAGGGCGTGATGGTGAGGACCGGCCCGAAGATCTCGTCCTGCGCGATGCTCGCCGAATTGTCGACGTCGGTGAAGACCGTGGGTTCGACGAACCATCCGACCGGTTGGGCCTCGGGGGTCGAGCCTCCGATCGTGGTTTTGTAGCCGGCAGCGATTCCGGCGTCGATGTGGCCGAGCACCCGGCTCCGATGGACCGAGCTGACCAGAGGTCCGATATCGGTGCCGTGGTCGAGCGGGTTGCCGACAGTGAGTCCGCGGACGGTTTCCGTGACGGCCTCGACGACGTCGCTGTAGCGCGAACGCGGCGCGAGGATCCGCGTGCATGCGTGGCAGGTCTGTCCGTTGTTGATCAGGGACACCGGGAGCAACTGGGAGGAGAACACGTCGAGGTCGGCGTCTTCGGTCACGATGGCAGCGGACTTGCCGCCGAGTTCGAGTGTCACCGGCCGCAGGAGTCGCCCACAGGCTTCGCCAATCGCCCGGCCGGCCGGGGTGGAACCGGTGAACGCGACCTTGTTGACACCGGGATGTTCCACCAGATAGGCGGATTCCTCACGGTTGGCGGGGACGATGTTCAGGACTCCGGCGGGCAGGCCGGCCGCCTCGGCGGCGTCGGCGAAGATGAAGGCGTCCAGTGCGGTTTCTGGTGCCGGCTTGAGCACCACCGTGCAGCCCGCGGCCAAGGCCGGCGCAATTTTCATCCCGGCCAAGGGGTGCGGGTAATTCCACGGCGTGATGGCGGCGACGACGCCGACCGGTTCGCGCCGGACCACTGTGCGTCCACCGCGGGCACTCGGACGTACGTCGTCGCCGGACGTCTTGCGGATCAGGTCGGCGTAGTAGGCCACCATGCGGGCGGGGCCGTGCCCGGAAACCCTCGCCGACAGGCTGATCGGCATCCCGTTCTCGCGGGTCACCAGTTCGGCGGTGATAGCTGCCCGGTCAGTCAACTCGGCCGAGAAGCGGTCCAGTAGGTCTGCGCGCTCAGCGACCGTCAATGCTCCCCAGGTACCGGTCAGGGCCGTTTGCGCAGCCGCCACCGCACTGTCGATGTCCTGGCGGGACGCGAGTGCGGCGCGCCCCAGAGGCTGCTCCGTGGCGGCCTCGATGACTTCGACGAAGTCGCCACTGCGTGGAGTGACCCAGCGTCCATCGATGAACAGGTGAGTGCGGTCCGTGATGGCAGTGTCCATGTTAATTTCCTCGGGTTGGTGTCTGGAGCCAAAGCATCGTCGCTGTGGTCTACGGGCGTCATCAATCCTGCCCGTGCAGCGATCACGCCGGTCTGTCGTTGCTCGGGGTCTGAGGCAACGTCAGCGCCTCGCGTCTGCGCGCGTCGCGTTGCTGGTGTCGTTCGTGTCGTTCGGTGTACAGGCGCTCGGTTTCGGGGGAGAGGGGTGCTTCGACAATGGCAGAGACGACATCAGTGATGCGGCTGACGAACAGTTGATCGTCGAAATGCTGTGGCTGGCCGGCTCGGCGTGCGAGCTCCACGGTCGTGAACGTCAGTGCGGTGTAGCGGGTATGGAGTTCGGCGGCACCGGGCGGGAGGAACTCCGCGGCCTGGCGGCGCCACCGCCACATACTCGTGCCGGTGTCGACGAAGATCCCGCCCGGCGGTGGGCGCTGGACCACCTGGGCGTTGATCCGTAAGAAATGTCGACCGTCCTGGTCCTCGAGTTCGCGGGCGAGTGGGCGGACCATGATCGCCGCGATCGTTCGGCGATCGGGAATGCCCGTGGCCTCGTACTGGTCGAGCATCGCCTCCCGGCGCGTGTCGACGCGGGCCTCGTGGGTCGCCAGGATTGCGGCGATCAGGCCTTCCCGATCTCCGAAGTGGTACTGGATGGCGGTGGCGTGCTTGACGCCGGCTTCGCGAATGATCTCGCGGAGGCTGACGGCATCGAGCCCGCGCTCGGCGAAGAGCTTCCTCGCAGTCGTCAGCAATCGCGACCGAGCCCCTTCGCTGGTGACCGTCATATCATCCCATCGTCCAGACCTGCCGTCGTCGACGGTGATCATCGAGCTGACCGCGTTCCCCGGATGTGTTGCCGGAATGCGCAGCCGTTCGTCGATAGTGCATCCATATCAGATTTTCTGTCAAGCGCACTATCAAAGAGTGAATTCCGTCGATTTGGCAGGGTGCCACCAGTGCTAATGCGCGCCACAAACAGGTGGCGGGTACTCACAGATGTGGCCCGGGGCCGTGATCAGTAGGTGGCTGCTGTGTGTTCGAGGTGGGTGGCGAGTTTGTGTTGGGCTGCGGCGCGGCGGGTGGGGAGGTGTTCGGTGGGCCAGAGTCCGGGGTTGGGGGTGGTGTTTTTGAGGAGTTCTTTGGCGACGATCATTTGGTGGATTTCGGTGGGGCCGTCGGCGAGGGCCATGACTTCGGCGTTGGTGAGTAGGTCGCTGAAGGGCATTTCGTTGGAGATGCCGAGGCTGCCGTGGAGGTGCATGGAGCGTAGGACGACGTTGTAGTAGACCTTGGGCATGGCGGCTTTGACGGCGGAGATGTCTTTTTTGACGAGGTCGTAGTTTTGGTGTTTGTCGATGAGCCAGGCGGTGCGTAGGACCAGGAGTCGGAATTGTTCTATTTCGATCCAGCTGTCGGCGATTTTTTCTTGGGTGAGTTGTTTGGAGCCGAGGGTGCCGCCGCGGAGTTCTCGGCTGGCGGCGCGTTCGAGCATCATGTCGAAGGCGCGGCGGACTTGGGCGATGGTGCGCATGGCGTGGTGGATGCGGCCGCCGCCGAGGCGGGCTTGGGCGATGGCGAAGGCGGCGCCTTCTTCGCCGAGGAGGTGGTCGGCGGGGACGCGGACGTTGTTGTAGCGCATGTAGGCGTGGGAGGCGGTGTCGTCGGATTCGGTGCCGACGCCGACGTTGCGGATGATGTCGACGCCGGGGGTTTCGGCGGGGACGATGAACATGGACATGCCGCCGCGGGTGCCTTTGTCGGGGTCGGTGAGGGCCATGACGATGAAGAAGCGGGCGTAGCGGGCGTTGGAGGAGAACCATTTTTCGCCGTTGATGACCCAGGTGTCGCCGTCGCGGACGGCGGCGGTGGTGAACAGGCCGGGGTCGGAGCCGGCGTGGGGTTCGGTCATGGAGTAGCAGGAGGAGATGTCGCCATCGAGGAGGGCGCGCAGGTAGCGGTCTTTTTGTTCGGGGGTGCCGTAGCGGGCGAGGATTTCGGCGTTGCCGGAGTCGGGGGCTTGGCAGCCGAAGACTGA